>NZ_CP146284.1:0-309687 GCF_023744375.2 Parabacteroides sp. AD58
ATGCAGTCTGATTGTAAAATATTGTGGAATAAGTGCCTGGAAATTATAAGGGACATTTTACCGGAGGAACAGTTTAATACGTGGTTCCGCCCGATAATTCCTTATTCTTTTAATGAGAAAAAAGAGTTTAGGATTTTGGTGCCTTCTAATTTTTTTGGAGAATATATTGAAGCTAATTTCCAGAATTTACTGATGCCTGTAGTTCAGCGAGTAATGGGACCAGAGGTGTCATTGATATATCGTGTAGCTACGTATGGCGATGTAACAGACGAAGGAGCAATGATGGATTGTCATCCAGAGCCGGCGGTAAAGTCTGCTCCGGTTCGTACGTCAGTTCCGGGTCTGTTTGATCAGCGGGCTCCCCAAGATTGGAACTCTTATTTGAATCCTAAATATAGTTTTGAGAATTATTTTGAAGGAGAAAGCAATAAATTAGTGCGTTCTGCAAGTGAGGCCATTGCTCAGAATCCGGGTAAGACAGCTTTTAATCCGATGTTTATTTTTGGAGCTTCGGGTGTAGGTAAGACGCATTTGTGTCATGCCATAGGTAATCGTATACAACAGTTGCACCCTGGAAAGAAAGTCTTGTATGTTTCTGCGCATTTGTTTAGTACGCAATTTACAGATGCTGTAAGAAAAAATAATGTCAATGATTTCTTGTATTTTTATCAGGGCGTGGATGTCCTGTTATTGGATGATGTACAAGAATTTATTGGTAAGGATAAAACGCAGAATACTTTTTTCCATATATTCAATCATTTGCATATGTTGAATAAACAGTTGGTTTTGACATCTGATAAACCTCCTGTTGAGCTTCAAGGTATGGAAGAACGTCTGTTTACTCGTTTGAAATGGGGATTGACAGCAGAATTGAGCCGTCCTGATCTGGATTTGAGAAAGAAGATTCTGAAGAACAAGATGACACATGACGGTATTGTAATTCCTGATGATGTCTTCAATTTTATTGCCAATAATGTAACGGAGAATGTACGGGATTTGGAAGGTATATTGGTCTCTTTAATGGCTAATTCTCTGGTCAACAATAAGGAAATTGATATGTCTCTTACTAAACGGGTGGTAAGCCTTTCTGTTCGTTTGGAAAAGAAACAGATTTCAGTTCAGTCCATACAGGAAACCGTATGTAAATATTTTAATTTGGAATTGTCTGCTATCCAGACAAATTCCCGTAAACGCGAAATAGTACAAGCACGCCAGATAACCATGTATTTGGCTAAAAAATATACTGACTGCTCTTTTTCTCATATAGGAAAGATTGTTGGAAAGAAAGACCACGCAACTGTTTTGCATGCTTGCAAGACGATCAAAGATCAGATTGATACAAATAAGTCTTTCCGCACTTCAGTAGAAGAGATTGAGAGCTTGTTGAAAAGCTAATTTAAGATAGTTATAAATTGTTGATCACCATAATTATAAATGAATAACAGTGGAACGTAAAATCTATACTTTTGACGAAGCTTTTAAAGCATCGTTAGAATACTTCACCGGTGATGAATTGGCGGCGAAAGTATGGGTAAATAAATATGCCCTAAAAGATGCTTTTGGAAATATCTATGAGCAGTCGCCTGTGGATATGCATTGGCGTTTAGCCCGTGAAATTGCTCGGATAGAGAATAAATATCCTAATCCATTATCTGAGCAGGAGTTGTTTGATCTTTTTGATCATTTCCGCTATATTATTCCGCAGGGAAGTCCGATGACCGGAATTGGAAATGATTATCAGGTAGCCTCGTTATCAAATTGTTTTGTTATAGGTTTAGATGGTCCAGCTGATTCTTATGGTGCTATTATTCGAATTGATGAGGAACAGGTTCAGTTGATGAAACGTAGAGGAGGCGTAGGGCATGATTTGTCTCATATCCGTCCGAAAGGTTCTCCTGTAAAAAATTCTGCATTGACTTCGACAGGACTTGTCCCATTTATGGAGAGATATTCGAATTCTACTCGTGAGGTAGCCCAAGATGGCCGTCGGGGAGCGTTAATGCTGTCTGTTTCTATCAAGCATCCGGATTCAGAGTCTTTTATTGATGCAAAAATGGTTGAAGGCAAAGTGACCGGAGCCAATGTTTCAGTGAAGATAGATGACGAGTTTATGGATGCTGTAATTAATAATAAGATATACCGGCAGCAGTATCCTATTCATGCAGAGCATCCGGATTATGTAAAAGATATTGACGCTTCTGCATTATGGAAAAAGATAATTCATAATGCATGGAAATCAGCAGAACCGGGTGTATTGTTCTGGGATACGATTTTACGTGAATCTGTCGCTGATTCGTATGCTGATTTGGGATTCCGTACGGTATCTACAAATCCTTGTGGTGAAATCCCGTTGTGTCCGTATGACAGCTGTCGCTTGTTGGCTATAAATCTTTATTCCTATGTAGTTAATCCATTTACAAAAGATGCTTATTTTGATTTTGATTTATTCAAAAAGCATGTCGGATTGGCTCAGCGCATTATGGATGATATCATAGATTTGGAATCTGAAAAGATAGAACTGATATTGAAGAAAATAGAATCTGATCCGGAATCTATGGAAATTAAGCAGCCTGAGCATTATTTATGGGAAAAGATTCAGCGAAAGACATTGATGGGACGTCGTACTGGTGTGGGGATAACTGCAGAAGGTGATATGTTGGCTGCCCTGAATTTGCGTTATGGTACAGAAGAAGCTACCGATTTTGCAGAAAAAGTACAGAAGACCTTAGCTTTGGCTGCATATCGCTCGTCTGTAAATATGGCTAAAGAACGTGGAGCCTTTGAAATATATGACGCAAAGCGAGAAGAAAATAATCCGTTTATAAACCGACTGAAAGAAGCTGATCCTTCCTTGTATGAGGATATGGTGAAATATGGTCGTCGTAATATAGCGTGTTTGACAATAGCACCAACGGGTACAACCAGTTTGATGACTCAGACAACGTCGGGAATAGAACCCGTCTTTTTGCCTGTCTATAAAAGACGTAGAAAGGTAAATCCGAACGATGCTGATTCACGTGTTGATTTTGTGGACGAGACAGGAGATGCTTTTGAAGAATATATTGTTTTTCATCATAAGTTTGTAACTTGGATGCAAGCCAATGGTTATTCTGTGACGAAAAAATACTCTCAGGAAGAAGTAGACAGCTTGGTTGAGAAATCTCCGTATTTTAAAGCTACTTCAAATGATGTGGATTGGTTGCAGAAGGTCCGAATGCAAGGGCGTATTCAGAAATGGGTTGACCATTCTATTAGTGTTACAATTAACCTGCCTAATAACGTAACAGAGGAGCTGGTAGATCAATTGTATGTAGAAGCTTGGAAGAGTGGTTGTAAAGGTTGTACAGTTTATCGGGATGGGTCTCGTTCCGGCGTATTAATTGCAACTGATAAGAAGAAAAAGAAGGATGATTGCAATTGTATGCAGCCTCCGGTAATTGTTTCTACTCGCCCGAGGGAATTGGAGGCTGATGTTGTCCGTTTCCAGAATAAAAAAGAAAAGTGGATCGCGTTTGTGGGCTTGTTGAATGGCCGTCCGTACGAAATTTTTACAGGATTGGCTGATGATGAAGAAGGCATTATGGTTCCGAAGAACATCGTGAAAGGCTCGATCATTAAGAGTTATGATGAAGATGGAAAGAAACATTATGACTTTCAGTTTAAGAATAAGCGGGGGTATAAGATGACCATTGAAGGGTTGGACGGAAAGTTTGATCCGGAATATTGGAATTATGCGAAGCTGATTTCGGGAGTATTGCGTTATGGCATGCCTATTGACCAGGTAATTAAATTAGTTCAAGGCATGGATTTAAATAATGAGTCAATCAATACGTGGAAGAACGGTGTAGAACGTGCATTAAAGAAATATCTGCCTAATGGAACGGAAGCAAAAGGCCAGAAATGTCCTAATTGCGGCCAAGAGACTTTGGTCTATCAGGAAGGATGTTTGATTTGTACAAACTGTGGCGCCTCTCGTTGTGGATAAAAATTCTAAATAAATAAATAATTATGTAATTGTAACCTTCTGATTGATACATTCTGTTTAGATCAGAAGGTTTTTTATTTTTACTATTGTTGGATGGAATCTTTTTCTGCAGTGGCAGCAGTCATGGTACATTTTCCGTTGAAAATGGCATTGGGCTCAATTTCAATGTTAGGCGCAGAAATATCTCCTTGGATTTTCGCTGTTGCTTTTAAAACGAGTTTTGTCGTTACTTGAATAGAACCCGTTACATTTCCATGTATTTCTGCATTATTGGAAACGATATTTCCTTTGATGCTCCCTTTGGGGCCTACTACAATTTTGGCTTTGCAGTGGATGTCACCTTCAACAATTCCGTCAAGTCTGAAATCAGTATCTGTAGAAATATTACCTTTTATGGTTGTACCTGCAGATAGCGTATTATGCAAACCATTGCTTGTTTGTTCTTCGTTCTTTTGTTTGTTTCCAATCATAGGGCAATAATATTACGAATGTCTTGCAAATATAGACTATTTTTTTGCTGAGGCGTTTAATTTGGACTATATTTAAAGCCAAATTCAGGAATTGCAGGTGGATGGATAAATATAGATATGACAACACAGATTGAATTAAAATCGATGAAGTTCTACGCATATCATGGTGTAGGTCCTCAAGAACAACAGGTCGGCAATTTGTTTATTATTGACTTACTGCTTACAGTGAATGTGATCCAAGCTATTGAGAGTGATAGTTTGGATGATACAGTAAATTATGCGGAGGTATATGACGTGGTTAAATCAGAAATGGAACAGCCTTCAAAGTTGATCGAGCATGTTGCTGGGCGAATAGTGAAAGCTTTAAAAATCCGTTTCCCGAAGATTGAACATGTTCAAATTAAATTGGCGAAACTTAATCCTCCTTTTGGTGGAGATATACAAAGTGCAGCCGTATTATTGAATGATTAATTATTAAATAGTTTTAGAAAGGATAAATACTATGTTTATGGCATATACTAATAATGTGATGATCGTTCGCCATAGTTTGTTAGCTAATTTAGTAAAGCTATGGAAAGAAGATAGGTTAGTTGAAGAGATTGATCGTATACCCATTAAATGGAGTCCTCGCCGTGCTAAGCCTAAAGGGCGGTGTTGTATCTATAAGGAAAGAGCTGTATTGAAATATAAAACACTTCCGTTGTTGGGGTTTGATATGAGCGATGAAAAGGATGAGCTTACACCATTATCAACATATGCAAAGCAGGCATTGGAACGTACAGAAAATTTGAAGGAAAACTTGATGTGCGTAATAGATGAAGCATGCTCTTCGTGTGTCTCTGTTAATTATGAGATCACCAACTTATGCAGAGGATGTGTAGCCAGAAGCTGTTACATGAATTGTCCGAAAGACGCTATCCATTTTAAGAAAAACGGAAAAGCGGAAATCGATCATGAAAGATGCATCAGTTGTGGAAAGTGTTATCAAAATTGTCCTTATCATGCGATCGTGTATATCCCGATTCCATGTGAGGAAGTTTGTCCGGTGAAGGCTATTAGTAAGGATGAATATGGAGTTGAACATATCGATGAATCAAAATGCATTTATTGTGGAAAATGCTTGAATGCATGTCCGTTTGGCGCCATTTTTGAGATATCACAAGTTTTTGATATCTTACAGCAGATAAAAAAAGGAACGGAGATAGTTGCTATAGTTGCTCCATCCATACTTGGCCAATTTGGCTGTACTAAAGAGCAGGTTTACGGAGCGTTGAAACAAATTGGTTTTACGGATGTGATGGAAGTTGCTCAAGGAGCAATGGAAACAACCCGGAGAGAAGCAGAAGAGTTAAAAGAAAAGCTTCATGAAGGACAGTCTTTTATGACTACCAGCTGTTGCCCATCATATATTCAATTGGTAGAAAAACATATACCTGATTTGAAAAAATATGTATCAACAACGGGCTCACCTATGTACTATACGGCTCGAATGGTGAGAAAAGAACGTCCCAATGCCAAGATAGTTTTTGTTGGCCCTTGTGTAGCTAAGCGTAAAGAAGTAAAAATAGATCCTTGTGTAGATTATGCACTTACTTTTGAAGAAGTAGCTTCTATTTTTACGGGGATGGATATAAACCTGGATACTGTAACGCCGATGTCTCTACTATCAACAGCTTCAAGAGAAGCTTATGGATTCGCCCAAAGTGGAGGAGTCGTAAATGCTGTAAAAGTTTGTTTACAAAAAGATTCTGTTAATGCTATACAAGTAGCGGGATTGAATAAAAAGAATGTTTCGTTGCTTAGAGGATATGCGAAGATGGGTAAGGCTCCTGCTCAATTTGTAGAAGTAATGGCATGTGACGGTGGCTGTGTAACGGGGCCAAGTGTATATGGAGATAAATCTGTCGGCCAAAAGCAATTATTAAAAGAATTGGCAAAAATTACTGGTGATAAATAGTCTTTTGGTTTTTGATGCAAATTGAAAGCGTATGGATAAAAAAGCTTTCAATGAATTTTGTAATTCATATTTGAGATAGTTTCGAAAAGGATTGTATCTTTGTATAATGTAATGAAATATGATTGTTGGTTCATATTTCGAGATGGACATAAACATTTGTATAGAATGAAACGTATCATTGAAATATGTGCGAATTCAGCACAAAGTTGCGTGGAGGCAGAAGCCGGAGGAGCCTCGAGAGTAGAACTTTGTGCTGGTATTCCTGAAGGAGGAACAACTCCAAGTTACGGGGAAATAATGACAGCCAAGCAATTGACATCTCAGATAGATATCAATGTTATCATTCGTCCGCGGGGAGGAGATTTCCTCTATACAAATGCAGAAGTAAATTCTATGCTTTTGGATATTCATCTGTGTAAACAACTTGGCGTTCATGGGGTCGTGTTTGGCTGCCTGACGAAAGAAGGTGATATTGATGTTCCTTTGATGAAGAAACTGATTGATGCAGCTAAGCCTCTGTCAGTAACCTGTCATAGAGCATTTGATGTTTGTAGAGATCCTTTTAAGGCATTAGAACAGTTAATAGAATTAGGATGTGACCGGATTTTAACTTCCGGACAACAATCAGATGCCTTTAAAGGAATTCCATTAATTAAAAAGTTGGTTGAAAAAGCAGCTGGCCGTATTATCATTATGCCGGGTTGTGGTGTAAGAGATACTAATATCGATCAAATTGAACGGGAAACGGGAGCCGTTGAATTTCATACATCTGCGAGAAGCGTTATACAGAGTCAGATGGAATATAGAAAAGAAGAGGTCCCTATGGGAAGCAATGCCGTTTCATCAGAATTCGAAACAGTACAGACAGACCGTAAAAAGGTATCTCGGTTTGTTTATGGATTGGAAAAGTAAATGAGGTTAATATAAGAATTTGGTGTTAACATAAAAGAAAAACAAAAAGAATGGAGCTTATTTCATGAATTTTGTTTTCCTTTGCGAAAAATATCATTTTGAGGTGAATTTGATTGTAGAACAAGGAAACACATCTACAAAAGTAGCTGTATATGCAGAAGGAAAGCTGGTAGCTTCTTTTGTTTATAAGGGTTTCGATAAAAAGAAGATAGCGCCGTTATTTGACGTATATCCTTTGGATAAAGGAATCTATTCAACAGTGTCTGATGTAGATGAAGAGTTGATCGCTTATTTGAATGAGCGTCTTTCTTGTTTTATCTTTTTTGATAACGAGGTCAAGTTACCCATAACTATCAAGTATAAAACACCTCAAACATTAGGTAAGGATCGTATTGCAGCAGTCGTTGGAGCATATTATGTTCAGCCAAATAGGAATATTCTGGTTATTGATGCAGGAACGTGTATTACTTATGAAATTTTGGAAGCTTCGGGAGCCTATATAGGAGGAAATATTTCTCCAGGTATGACAACCCGTTTTAAAGCGTTAAATGATTATACAAAGAAATTACCTCTACTAGATGAGAGGGAAGAGGTTCCCTTATGGGGAACTTGTACGGAAGATGCAATCCGGGCCGGTGTGGTGAATGGCATAGTGTTTGAAATGGATGGATATATTGATACGGTAAAGGAATTATATTCGGATGTTTTGGTTTTTTTAACGGGAGGACATTCGTTTTATTTTGAAAGCCGATTAAAAAACTCCATCTTTGCAGACATTAATTTAGTGTTGACAGGATTAAATAGAATCTTAGAGTACAATGTTGAAAATTGAGAAATTTATTTTGTCGGGAGTTTTGTTGTTGACTCAATTGTCGGTTTGGGGACAAAACAATACAGCATCTCCTTATACTCGATTTGGGTTTGGAGAAATTGCTGATCGTTCTTTTGGTGCTGGCCGTGCAATGGGAGGTGTAGGGATTGGTTTGCGTTCTCCTGAACAAATAAATCCGATGAACCCTGCATCTTACAGTTGTATGGATTCTTTGACCTTTATTTTTGATTTTGGAGCGTCTTTGAAGGCTTCTTCATTTAAAGATCAGTCGAATCAGTACAATCATTTGAGTGGTAATTTAGAGTATGTTGCTATTCAATTTCCTATTACAAAATGGTTGGCGATGAGTGCTGGGTTATTACCCTATTCTTTTGTCGGGTATAAATTTGGAGAAGTCTCAACCATAGGAGATGCTACATATCAGAATACATATTCTGGTACAGGGGGATTAAACGATTTGTATGGAGGATTGTCTATAGATATATGGAAGAAGAGATTAGCGATAGGTGCTAATTTCGGGTTCTTATTCGGAAATATAGAACATGCCCAATATCTGATGTTTTCTTCTAATGAGGACGATGGTTCGTCTCCTTATGCCAATCATCGTGTTCGCCAGATGAAGGTTAAGGATATGAAGATGGATTTTGGTTTGCAGTATACTCATCCTTTAAGTGCAACAGAAAGCTTGACTTTAGGATTGACGTATTCGCCGAATAACCGGTTGAATGTAAAGACTTATGATCGTATTGAAAAATTAGAGATAAGTAATTCTACAGTGATTGAGTCTTCTACAGATACAATTCAGGGTCTTCGTTATGATTTGCCAAATTCGTTTGGAATAGGCTTATCTTACATGAAGATAGATAAATTGTTACTGGCAGCAGATTTTTTATATGAAGATTGGAATAACGCCAGTTTCATGGGGGAGAAAGGCACATTCCAAAATCGTACGCGTTTTGCAATAGGTGCACAATATGAACCAAATGCAAGAGCTCGAAATTATTTTAATCGTATTCGTTATCGGGCAGGTTTTCATTACGGCGATTCATACGTGCGAGTTAATCAGTCTGCAGAGAACGGCAATAAAGGATACGGTTATAATGAATATGGCGCAAGTTTAGGTTTGGGGTTGCCTTTAGTAGATAATCGTTCGATTGTAAATGTTTCATTTGAGTATGTAAAGGTTAAACCTGAACAGGCATTTATGGTTGATGAACAGTATTTTCGCGTAACCGTGAATTATACGTTTAATGAACGTTGGTTCTTTAAGTTTAAATTGGATTAATAATATAGTTAACTTTAATTGAAAAATAGATATGAAGATCAAAGTATTATTATTAGCTCTTGGCTGTACAATGGGAACATTGGGAGCATACGCCCAAAAAGGGGTAGATAACGGAACTCAGTTTGGGTCTGGTGAAGATAGCGTACGCTGTATCACTAACATTAGTTTGTTTGTACCTTATGCAAAAGGAGGTAATTTTAAAGACGCCTTGGAATTCTGGAAGATTGCATACAATGAATGTCCGGCTTCGACAAAGGATCTTTATTTATATGGCGTAAGAATTGTAGCTTGGCAGATTGAGAATGAAAAAGATCCTGCTAAAAAAGCTCAGTTGGTTAATGATTTGATGGAAGTTTATGATAAACGTATTAAATACTTTGGTAATGACCGTAAGTATGGTAAAGATTGGATCATTGGCAACAAAGCTGAAGATTATGTAAAATATGCGGGTGATAATCTGGATGCAAATGCTTTGTATGACTGGACTAAAGAGGCAATCACAGAAAAAGGAGATAAGTGTGAAGTAAAAGCTGTTTCTTATTTCATGTTTGCTTCTTTGCAGAAAATGAAAGCTGATCCGAACTTCAAGGATCAGTATATTCAGGATTATTTGACTGCTGCAAACATCATTGATGCACAGATCAAAGCCGCTGAAGCAGCAAATAATGATAAAGAAGTGAAAACATTACAAGCTTATCAAACTAATGTTGAAACTAATTTTGCTAATAGTGGCGCCGCTGATTGTGAAACATTGCAGAATGTATATGGTTCTAAAGTAGAAGAGAACAAGACAAATCTGGATTTCTTGAAACAGACAATTGCCTTGTTGCGTAAATCTCGTTGCCAGGAAGTTGAAGCTTATTTTGCTGCTTCAGGTTATGCTCATGCTATTGAACCGACTGCTGAATCTGCAATGGGTTTGGCTAAGCAGGCTGTTAAGAAGCAGGATTATGAGACTGCAATTAAATTCTTTGAAGAAGCAGCTAACATGGAATCTGATGCTGCTACAAAAGCAGAAGATTTCTATATGATTGCTTTGTTGACATTCGATCAAAAGAATTATTCTAAAGCCAGAGAATATTGCCGTCAGGCTATTGCTTTGAATGCTAATTATGGCGCTCCTTATATGTTGATGGGTAAAATGTATGCAGCAACTTCCAAGAGCGTTTATCCGAATGACCCGGTATTGGCAAGAGCCGTATATTATGCAGCTATTGATAAATTCCAGAAGGCTAAATCAGTTGATCCAAGTTGTGCCGATGAAGCTAACAGCTTGATCGCTTCTTATAGCGCTCACTTACCATCTACTGAAGAAGTATTTATGCATCCGGATCTGGAAAAAGGTAAATCATTTACAGTTGGTGGTTGGATTGGTGAAACAACTGTTGTTCGATAATTTTGTAGGTTGATGCGTTTTATACGTGTAACAGATATTTTAAGCATAACAACTATCCCGAGGGTAGTTGTTATGCTTCTTTTATTTACGGTTGCCTGTTCTAAGGAAGTAAAGGAGGTTGTTGATGCTACTTATGATCCTGAAAAGAGTTATACGATGAAGGCAACTCAGGTAAACACTTTGATTTCAGATTCCGGTATCACTCGTTATCGGATTGAAGCGGCGGAATGGATTGTCTTTGGTAAAGCGAAAGAGCCATATTGGTATTTCCCGGAAGGTATTTATGTAGAGAAGTTCGATACACTATTCCATTCTGAAGCAAGTATAAAAGCAGATACTGCTTATTATTTTGACAAAAAAGGGCTGTGGCACTTAATAGGAAATGTAGAAGTAGAGAGTCTGCAGGGTGAACAGTTTGACACTTCTGAGTTGTTTTGGGATCAGAAAAAAGAAAAGGTTTACTCAGACAAGTATATTCGGATTCAACAGAAAGAACAGATTATTACAGGTGTAGGTTTTGAATCAAACCAAAATATGACTCGGTATAAGATTTTTAATTCCCAGGGCGAATTCCCGGTAGAAGATACTCCTAAATCTGCATCAGATACCGTTCAAGTTGAAAACAGCTTTGCTGTCGATTCTTTAAATAAAAAATAAGGGTGGAAATTTTATTCAATATATTGATTTCATTAGCTTTTTCCGCTTTCTTTTCAGGGATGGAAATATCATATGTCTCTGCAAATAAACTGCGCCTTGAATTAGACAAAAAGGATAAAAGCCTTACAAGCAAAATTCTAGACGTTTTCTTTCATAATCCTAACCAGTTTATTTCAACCATGTTGGTTGGGAACAACATTGCGTTGGTTGTATATGGTTTACAAATGGCTATTTTGTTGGAGCCATGGATTGCGCATTTTGTTGATCAAGAGGCTTTAATTGTGCTGATACAGTCAATAATCTCTACAATATTGATATTATTTACGGGTGAATTTATTCCGAAAACAATCTTTAAAATAGATCCTAACTTTTTCTTACGTCTTTTTGCTGTTCCGCTATACATTATATATATAGTTTTATATCCAGTATCAAAGTTCTCTTCTTTATTGTCATTTCTAATATTGAAACTTGCCGGAGTAAAGAATCTGAAAGATTCCGGCGTGTATACTTTGGGTAAAGTAGATTTGGATTATTTTATCCAGCAAAGTATAGAAGATGCACCTCAAGATTCTGATATGGATACTGAAGTAAAGATTTTTCAGAATGCTCTTGAATTCTCAAATGTAAAGGTCCGTGATTGTATTGTTCCGCGTACGGAAATTGTTGCATGTGATAAGCATGTAACAACCGACGAACTTCGCTCCCGGTTTATTGAAACTGGTCTTTCCAAAATCCTTATTTATGATGACAACATTGACAATATTATTGGGTATATTCATTCTTCCGAGCTGTTCAAACACCCTGACCATTGGCTTGAGCAACTTTGTAAAGTTTCCATTGTTCCTGAAACGATGGCTGCGAATAAATTAATGCGAGTACTGATGCAGGAGAAAAAGAGTCTGGCTGTCGTTGTTGATGAATTTGGAGGAACTTCAGGAATTGTTACATTGGAAGATCTGGTTGAGGAAATTTTTGGAGAAATTGAAGACGAACATGATATGAAACGTGAGGTCGCACGCAAAATCTCTGAAAATGAATATTTGCTGTCGGGACGCATGGAAATTGATGCAATTAATGAAATGTTTGGGCTTGACTTGCCCGAATCGGATGATTATGTCACAATCGCAGGTTTGATTTTGCATTACTATCAGAAGTTCCCCAAGCTGAATGAATCTATTGAATACGGTAAATATACTTTTAAAATCGTTAAGGCTACAGCGACTAAAATAGAGCTGGTACGGATGAAAGTAAGTGTATAAGTGAAAAAAAATGAGTAAAATGATGTTGCATGTCCTTTTTTTCGTATCTTCGTGCTCTTAAAATGAAAATGCTAAAAAGATAGATATAAACTTTAAAAATAAAATAAGATAAATGGCTACGCTAGAAAAAATTAGAAGCAAAGCTGGACTGCTGGTCCTTGTTGTGGGATTAGCGTTGTTCGCTTTTATCATTGGAGACTTTTTAAATTCGGGTTCAACCTATTTTAGACAATCGCAAGAACGTGTTGGTGAAATTGATGGAGAAGTAATCAGTATTCATGATTATCAGGCTCGTGTTGATGAAATGACCGAGATGTATAAGATGCAGACGGGTTCAACAAGTTTACCTGAAGAGTATCAGACTCAGATCCGTCAGAGCGTTTTTGATGCGATGGTACAAGACATCGTTTTAGGTGAAGAAACTGAAAAAATAGGTATGGAAGTTTCTCCTGAAGAATTGTTTGATATGGTTCAAGGTGAGAATATTTCTCCGATGATTCAGCAGATGCAGATGTTTGTTAACCCTCAAACTGGCGCTTTTGATAGAAATGCATTGTTAAATTTCCTGAAGACTATTGATAATGACAATATCGCCAGTATGCCGGCAGAACAGCAGGATCAGCTGATCAAAGCTCGTAATTTCTGGTTGTTCTGGGAAAAGAATATTAAGCGTCAGCGTTTGGAGCAGAAGTTTACTACTTTATTAGCAAAGGCTGTTTCTGCTAATAAATTGGATGCTAAGGAATCTTTTGATGAAAATGCAAAGACGGCTAATATCGTCTATGCTATGCAGTCATATTCATCTATACCTGATTCAACGATCGAAGTAAGTAAAGGCGAAATCGAAAAATTGTATAATCAGCGTAAGGAATTATATAAGCAGAAGGAAACGAAGGTAATCAAATATTTGGCTGTTGATATTCGTCCGAGCCAGGAAGATTATAATAATGCCCAGCAAGATATTGAGGCTTTGAAATCTGAGTTCACAACAAGTGACAACGTAGCTGATCTTGTTAATGAAAATTCAGAAGTACCTTATATGGATGTATTCTTTACAGAGAAAGCTTTTGATCCGGAGTTGAAACAATTTGCTACAACGGCCGAAGTGGGTGCTGTTTATGGTCCGGTCTTTGAAAACGACAAATACAGAATGTTTAAGCTGGTAGGTAAAACTACTGCTCCTGATTCTGTAAAAGTTAGTCATATTATGTTGGCTGGTCAAACTGAAGAAAGAACAAAAGAATTGGCTGATAGTTTGCTGAACGTGATTAAAGGAGGTGCTGATTTTGCAGAACTGGCTAAGAAATATTCTGCTGATCAGGCTGCTCAGAATGGTGGTGAGTTAGGTTGGTTTACTGAGGCTACTGCTTTGAGAGGCGTTAACGAGGAATTTAAGAATGCTATTTTCTCAACACCGGTAAATCAGGTAGCGGTTGTAAAATCTATGTATGGAACACATTTGGTGAAAGTGACTGAAAAGACAGCTGATGTAGCTAAATACAAAGTTGCCGATATTGATATGACTGTATCTCCAAGTTCAAAGACATATAGTAATATTTACAATGAATTGAATCAGTTCATTTCAAAGAATAGAGATATTGCTAAATTGGATACAGCTGCTAAATCTGCCGGATACAATGTAATTTCCAACGTAACAATTACTCCTGATAATCAAGTATTGGGATCAATTAAGAGTTCTCGTCCTGTAATTCGCTGGGCATTCCAGAATGATAATGGAAGTGTATCAGAGATTTTTGAATGTGATGATAAATTCGTGATTGCTGCCATAGAGAAGAGCATGCCAAAGGGATATACGCCTGTAGATGTAGTAGCTCCTTCTTTAAAGGCTGAATTGGTTGCCCAGAAGAAGGGTGATAAGATCGTTGCTGATTTGACTGCGAAGAATCTGACTTCTTTAGATGCTTATGCTCAAGCCATGAATTCTTCAGTGGATAGCGTCAAATTCGTTTCTTTCGGGACACGTCGAATTTCTGGTATTGGTGTTGAACCAAACTTGAATGCTGCAGTTTCTTTAGCTCAAGTAGATCAGTTAAGTGCTCCTGTGAAGGGTAATAATGGTGTATATGTATTTAAAGTAATAGCTGAAAATACCGATACTAAAGAATTCAATGAGGCAGATGTTGTTCGTTCATTGGATGCTACAAATGCTTATCGTTTCTCTTATCAGGCAATTCAGTCGTTGGTAAACAAGGCTGATATTGAAGATAATCGTATTCGTTTCTATTAATAGGCTTTGAATAAATAGCCTTGATATAAGGCGTTATATATTTAAAGGTTAAGGTCATTCCGACAGGGTTCGGAATGGCCTTTTTTTGTATGTGGAGTAATTAAGGAAGGATTATACTATATATGTTTTATTTATGTTGAATATGTTCTAAATAAAACTCGTAGGAATAAAAAATGAAATTCGTGGGAATTGAAAACAAAACTCCCGAGAATCATTTTTATTCTGGAGCTTGGCATTTTGTATTTGCTCTTAGCTTCCTCTTGAAAAATTGAATCAGAATATGCTCTTTCTTATGATTTATAACTTGAATGTAATTTTTTTGTGGTTTTATGTGTGTGTTTTACTTTTATATTGGATTTTTCATTTGATTTATTTCATTTAAATCTTTCCTATATAATAATTTGAAACTAGCATAATGTAAGAATAATATTTGATTATATTTGATTATTTGAATATGTAAGATTAAATATGGTTAAATACTTGTATTTTGCTATCATTTTGTCAGGAATTATTTGGTTATGTCCTGAAAGCTATGCATCTTTGCAGTGTCAAAATAAAACAACCTATAAAAACAACAATCAATTATGAAAACTCAATCTTTTTCAAAAAGCATTATTACTTTAGCATTTACTTTAGTTTGTGGTTTGGTTGCAAATGCAGCTTCTCCAAGGAACTATTTATATGATACGAAAGAGGAAAATGGTCTGATTACATCCAAAACAATCTTTTTACAAGATGATAATGGAATGTTAGACAAACAGGTAAAATATGAATTTGTTTATAATGAAGCTGGAAAAGTTTCTGTGAAAAAGGCATATCGTTGGAATGTTGATGAAAACAAATGGCTTCCATTCTACCAGACGACTTATACATATGATGATAAAAAGCAAATGATTGAGTCTAATTATGGTATGTGGAATCAAAAGACAAAGCAGTTTGATTTAAACATGCAGACACTGAGTATTCCTGCTTCAAATTATAATGAAATCTTTTCTTAAGACGATAAACTGATAATTTGAAAAAAGCGATGATTATTTCATCGCTTTTTTTGTTGTATTCTGTAGTCTGACATGAAATTATTATTATTTTCGCACAAGTTGATTTTAATGTTTATCATATGAAAAAGTTTGGGTGTTTTGTTGCTGTTTTGTTATTGCTAAGTTCAACCTCTTGCGTTACGAAGAAGAAGTATTTAATTGCAGAAAATGGCCGGTTGGAGGCTTTGCAGCGGGAAGAAACATTGAAGAAGCAATTAGTAGATTGCCGGGATGAGAACGACCAGTTGTCTGCTCGATTGTCTCAGCTGATGCGTGATACTGCAGATATGCGTCGAAATATTCGCAGTTATCGTGAAATGCTGAATACTAACTTAGGAGAACAAGATAAGCTGAACGAGTTGCTGACGAAGAAGATGCAGGAGTTGGATGAACGGGAACGAACGATCAACCAGTTGCAAGATTTGATTAATGCCCAAAATGAAAAAGTACAGAGTATCTTGCAAAGTGTGAAGGATGCTTTGATGGGCTTTAGCAGTGATGAATTGAGCGTTCGTGAAGAAAATGGGAAAATATATGTGGCCATGTCTGATAAATTGTTGTTCCAGTCGGGAAGTGCAACTGTCGACAAGCGAGGAAAGGAAGCTTTGGCCAAGCTGGCAGAAGTATTAAATAAGCAGAAAGATGTGGATGTTAATATAGAAGGTCATACTGATACGAAGCCAATCCATACTGCGAGATTTGAAGATAACTGGGATTTGAGTGTGATTCGTGCAACATCGGTAGTTCGAATACTGACAAAAGATTATGGCGTGAGTCCAATGCAAATTGTTCCATCAGGTAGAGGTGAATTTATGCCGGTTGCAGATAATGAAACTGCTGATGGTAGAAGTAAAAACAGACGGACAGAAATAATTATAGCTCCAAAATTAGATGAGTTATTAAAGATCTTGAATTGAAAAATTTAATGGTTGCTTGTGATAGATGAGGGTTGGCGTTTAGGCCAGCCCTTTTGTTTGAAAAATAAACTGCTTTTTAATTAAAGTTAATTTGGCGTTTTTTTTAGATAGCTGAAATGTTTTTGACAATTTGTATTAAAAGAAGAAACTTCTGATTTATTTGCAAGGGAATAGGTTTATTTTTTGTATTATATTTTTATGCTTTTGGAGCAATTTATTTATCTTGATTTTTTCTGTTGTAATTGATTTTATTGTTTATAAAGTCTTCGAATATTAATGGTAAGTTAAAATCAAAAAAACTGCTATCTCTTGCTTTTGTTAACTTAAATATCTGAATATCTATTATTTATTAAAAGAGATGCCTCCCATATTTTCTATTTTACAATTCTCTTTGTGTAAAAAATGCAAAAAGATGAAGCTGAAAAACTTTTTTTTCTATCTTTGTCGCCGGAACGCTTGAGACTTTATATAAGTTATAATAATATTATGTTCTAATATCATGTGCCAAAATTTCTTTCATCAACTTTGCTAATAGAAAATTGAAAGGAAGGATAGAATTGTTGGCTTTAAATAAAAAAGAAAAAAGATGAAAATTCTTAATTTATAAAAGAAAGTAAGAAAATGAGAAAAGAGTTGATTTTTCAAAATTCCATGAAAATCTCATCTTGTCTTTTAGCCACAGCATTTTCAGCGTTGGTTTCTCCAGCTTTCGCGGCTGATGCTCAAGTAAACGGAAAAGACAATGTGTCTGTTCATGAAACTTTGCAGTCAAAAACAGTGACAGGTGTTGTTGTTGACGCTGCTGGTGTGCCAGTTATTGGTGCAAATGTTATAGTAAAGGGAACTACTGTAGGTACTATTACTGATTTTGATGGTAACTATTCTTTGGAAGTTCCGGAAAACGCTGTTCTTCAGATTTCATATATTGGTTATCTGACAGAAGAAGTTACCGTTGGAAATAAGTCTTCTATCAATGTTACTTTAAAAGAAGATTCACAGGCTTTGGATGAATTAGTTGTTGTAGGTTATGGAACAATGCGTAAATCAGATGTTACAGGTTCTATCGCAACAGCGAAAGGTGAAGAATTGGTAAAACAGCAGAGTTTTAGTGCTTTGGATAACCTGCGTGGTAAGGTCTCTGGCGTTAACATCTTCTCAAACTCAAGCCAGCCGGGAGCTTACAATAACCGCGTAATTATCCGTGGTATGGCTACTATAAACTCTTCTTCAGACCCGTTGTATGTTGTTGATGGTGTAGTAATGGAAAACTTCGCATTAGTTAACCCGAATGATATTGAGTCAATGGAAGTGCTGAAGGACGCTTCTGCGGCTGCTATCTATGGTGCTCGAGGTGCTAATGGTGTTATTATGGTAACAACAAAACGAGGTAAGAAAGACGGTGAAGGTATTTCTGTGAGCTATCAGGGATCTGTAAGTGTTAGCTCAATGGCTCGTAAGATGAAAACCTTGAATGCTCAGGAATGGTGTGATGCATTCATGATCGGTTTGGAAAATGAAAACAAATACCAAGGTACTAACTGGTCTTTGAATCGTACAGACTGGTTCAACGATCCTGTTTACTTCGATTCAAACGGTAATCCTCTCTATGACACAGACTGGCAGGATGAAGCAACTCGTAATGCCGTTTCTCACAACCACCAGTTGAATATCCAGCAGGCAGGTAAAAATTCTTCTATGGGTGCATTCTTGAACTTCACAGATCAGGAAGGTATTGTAAATAATACATACAATAAACGTTTGAATGCAAAGATGACTTACGATGCGGATCCTACTAAGTGGTTGTCTACTTCAGTGAATGTTATGGTCAATCATACTTGGGGGCGTTATACTCCTGAGGATACAGGGGGCCAGGATGCCCGTCGTACAATGATAGAAATGTTGCCTTGGTTGCCAGTCTATGAACCTAATACAGGTAAATATACAACAAGTACATCTTCGACAATTAATGAAGTCCTGGGATTTGAAGGTATGTCTAACCCTGTATTTATCTTGAATGAACAAAAGCGTATGAAATATAATACGCAGATTTTCGGTAATGCAGCATTGACATTCCATCTCCTTGAAGGATTGGATTTGAAGACCCAGTTTGGTATGGACTTCCACAATATTGACTATCGTGGATATTCTTCTAAGGAATTAAACAATATTTCTATGCCAAATGGATGGGCTGAGTTCAATAATGAGCAGACTATGTACTGGCAGGAAGAAACTTACCTGACATACAATAAAACGTGGGAAGAACATCGCTTAAATGCCATGGCTGGTCTTTCTTGGCAGGAACGTACATATAGATATAACAAAAGTTATACTGAAGGTTTCTTCGATGACTTCTTCGAAGATAACAACATGGGGCTCGGTACACTTCCAAGCTCTCCAGAATCATCATGGAATCGTTGGGCCATGAACTCTTACTTCTTGCGTTTTGCTTATACTTATAAGGATCGTTACTCTGCTACTGTTACAGGACGTGTCGATGGTTCTTCTAAGTTTGGTGCGAATAACAAATATGCATTTTTCCCATCAGCAGGTTTGGCTTGGAACGTTTCTCAGGAAGACTTCTTGAAGGATAACAACTATATTAGCAACTTGAAACTCCACACAAGTTTTGGTTTGACTGGTAACTCTGAAATCGATCCGTACAAGTCATTGGGCCTTGTTTCTGCGAGTACGACATTGTTTAATGGTGCACGTGTTCCATCATTGTATGTGAATAATATGCCAAACCCGGATTTGAAGTGGGAAAAGACGGCTCAGTTTGATGCAGGTTTCAACTTGGGTTTGTTCCAGAACCGTTTGAATTTTGATGTGTCTTACTATTTGAAGAATACAACAGATTTGTTGCTTGATTGCCCTGTTCCTCATTCAACAGGTTACTCTACAATTTTCAAAAACATCGGTTCGGTTCGTAACCAAGGTGTTGATATCATGGTTAATGCGACACCGATTCAGGGAGAATTTACTTGGAACTCTACTTTGAATCTCAACTTCAATAAGAACGAAATCACTAAACTGGGAGACTCTGACGCTGATATCTATATGGATGATTGGGTTAATGGTGGTACAATCCTTCGCGTTGGTGAAAGTATGGGTAGTTTCTATGGAGTTGTTCGTGAAGGTATTTGGACAGTAGAAGATTATGAAGCAGGTAAATGTGAAAAGACTCAGATTGGTCACGCAAGACGTAGCGAGTCCAAAGAGATTCTTGGTAAAGGTTTACCTGACTGGACCGGTAGCTGGATAAATAATTTCTCTTATAAAGGATTTGATTTGACAGTTGATTTCCAGTTTGTTTGGGGAGTTGATGCTTGGCAGCGTTTTATGCACTCAACTTATGACCGTTTTGGTATTACCAACGGTTTGAAAAACATCCTATATGATGCATACGACGGTACAAATCCAGAAACAATGGAACAGATGATTTACTTGGCTAACTCTGGTCACAAAGGTGGTGATACAACCAGTGATTCTCAGTGGATTTGCAACGGTTCTTATCTTCGTTTGAACATGCTCCAGCTTGGTTATACATTCGATTCAAGCATTGCTAAGAAGATTGGTCTTTCTGGCTTGCGAGTTTACGCCAGTGGTAACAACTTGTTCTTGATTACAGCTAATGACTTCTTGGGTTATGATCCTGAATCAACTTCATCAACATCTAAGTTCGGTCAGAACATGACCTTCTTCTCTTATCCGAGAGCAAGAACATTTACATTTGGTGTTAATGTTACCTTTTAATTAATCAATCATTATTTAAGAAATTAGAAATGAAAAATATATTAACAATAACAGTTGCATTAGTCGGATTAATGAGTTTCTCGGCTTGCAACGATTTCTTGGAAGAGAATCCACGCTCTTCTATGGCAACGGAGTCTCTCTTCCGGACTCAAGAAGGAGCTGAAGGTGCCATCTACAACCTTTACAGAACAGGTGCTGTCAGTAATTATGTTGGCTTCGGTAGTGCGTACGTCAATACTTTCGCTTCCCTGCCAGAAGAATTAACTGGTTATTTTACTAATAGCTATGAGAACCAGGAAATACAATGTAAGTACAGCCGTTTATTGACCCGTCAAGATCACACGATTGAGATGGCAAGCAAGATGGATGGTGTTTGGGATGCATGTTATGAGGGTATCAACCGTGCAAATCAGGCTCTCAAATACATTCCTTTGGCTAATTATACTGAAGCAGGCGTTAGTGAACGTCTTATAGCGGAAGCTAAATTTTTCCGTGCTTTCAGCTATTTCTATTTGGTGAAGACTTTTGGTGCAGTTCCTTTTTATACAGAACCGTATGAAGCTGCTGAAAACATGGAGTTGCCACGTACAGAAACATCTACTATTTATGCTCAGATTGAGACTGACTTGAAGGAAGCTATTCCTAATCTAACAAATGGTCGCTTCACAGATAGTCATCATATCACTCAGAATACAGCATACATGTTGTTGACCGATGTGTATATGTACCAGCACAAGTATTCAGAAGCAGCTGAAGCCGCTAAGTCTATCATTAACTCTGGCCAGCATAGCCTGTTGACTAATACAGACAAGGCTCTGAATAGCGCATACAACCAGTTGCGTACTGTCGACAACAACGCTGAGGTCATTTATTCTTACGAGCATGATGCTTCCATCTCAACAAGTGGTTGGTTGCCTACTTATGCATTCAGTAGTTCAGCTGTTTCTGTATTTGACAAATATTCAATCTTCGAACGTACTCATGGTCCGATAGATCGTTATCTGAATATCTATGAAGATAACGACCTCCGTATCCAGCCTCAGCAGTTCTTTGTTTGGGAATATACCAATACAACAAACAATAAGACTTGGACTTCTGATGTCGCAGGTTGTTGGTACTACTTTGATCAGGATGCTATGGAAAACACGGGTAAAGGTAGTAAGGACTGGAATATTTATCGTTATGCTGAGACATTATTGGATGCAGCAGAATCAATAGCTCAGTCTACAGGTGTTACAGCTGAAGCTGCAAGATATTTGGCAGAGGTAAAAGCTAGAGCTAACATGGACGGCAAAACTGTTGATGAAATTGCTGCAGATCTGCAAACTTTAGGTAAGCAAGCCTTTATTGAAGAATGTTGGAATGAACGTTTACGTGAAATGCCACTGGAATTTAAGATGTGGGATTTGTGTGTACGTGTAGGTAAATTCCCGAATATCTCAGATACAACTAAAGGACAGATTACTTGGGTTGACTTGGTAGGTGCAACCAATGCTGCGGGTGCTACTATTAAGGAAACAGATTTGTTATGGCCTATTTCTGTAAATGAAATTCAGCGTAATCCGAATTTGGAACAGAATCCTGGATATGCAAGAGAATAATATCTTATTTAAATAGTAGTAAATATTGCATTTTTGAGAAAGCCGTGCCCATAATTTATGGGTGCGGTTTTTTATTTGTAGAATTGAATGTGAGTGTAGTTCATACCAGACTAAGTCTGTTTTAAGAAATAATGTCCAGTTCTTAAAGGGGAATTTTGTGATCCTGCCTTTAAGAACTGGATAATACATTTAATCTTTGCATGTAAAAGCAAAATATAATATGTATGAAAAGGCTAATAAGGGAATAATAAAGCCAATTGCCATTTGACTTTCTCCGATATGTCCCATTAGAATGGGACTGAAAGCTCCGCCTGCTACACTCATGACAAGATAAGAAGAGGCTTTCTTCGTTTTACTGCCCATACCTTCCAGCCCTAAGGCAAAAATGGTTGGAAACATGATAGACATAAAGAAGAAAGAACAATAAAGAGCATATAGTGATATTACATCGATGGAAGAAATAACAAGCAGCATGCAAACTATACTTAAAAAGGCATATTGTCGTAATAGTTTGTTGGGCTTTAACCATTTCATGGTGAAACTTCCGGTTAGTCTGCCAAACATAAACAGAGCCATACCTCCGAAAGCCAGGAATTTGGCTGCTTGTGTATTACTTATTTGTGTATCTATTTCCGTTACGTAGTTGATAAAGAAGCTGAATATGCCAGTTTGAGCGGCACAATAACAGGCTTGGGCAATGACGACTCGTACGAATTGTTTGCGTTTCCAGAGTGGAATGGTTGGAGTCATTTCCTTTAGTGTTGATTTCTCATCCGGGAAAGCTTCATCAATAATTTCTTCTTTTATTTCTGGTAAGTGAATGAAACAGAATATAAGAGCAACAACAATGACTACTATTCCTATTAATAAATAAGGTCTTGCCAAGGCAAATTGGTCACCTTGTTCTGCACCGAATATCAATAAGCCGCCTACTAATGGTCCTAAAATCCAACCTAAGCCATTAAATGACTGAGATAGATTGAGGCGTTGTGCCGCTGATTCTGTTGGTCCAAGTACAGTAGAATAAGGATTGGCAGCAGTTTCAAGCATACATAATCCGCATGCTATAATGAATAAAGCGACGAGGAAAGGTGATGCCGAATGAATCATCACGGCGGGAATGAATAAAAAGGCTCCTAAGGCAAATAATAGTAAGCCGAAGATGATTCCTCGTTTATATCCGAATCGCTTCATAAAACTGCCGGCAGGCAAAGCCATTAGGAAATAAGCTATATAAGTAACAAACTGGACTAATCCGCTTTCTGCTTTCGACATCGTAAATTCTGTCTGGAAATGTTTATTCAAGACGTCGAGCAGCCCATGGGCAAATCCCCAAAGTAAAAACAGGCAAGTAATTAAAATAAATGGAATCAGGTAAGATTTTCCATTCTCTGCACGGAAAAGAGATTTATTTGTTTGTTTCATTGTTTTGATGAGTTAAGAAAGTTCATTTCATTAAATAACATTTTGGAAGTACATCCGTCAGTTGGAATGTTGTATCGGTACGCTGAATATGTAATCGCTCAAATACGAACTTTGTTGAGTCTGTTGTATATTCAAGCATACAGGCATATTTCTCTTCCGGAATAGAATCTGAAGAATCTATTCCAGCCTTTGTCAGTTGGATGTTCAGTAGTTGGGAATAACCTTCTTTCAGTACTAATTTGTTTTCTATGTAAATAAATAGACTGTCATGTATTGTCTGAAAGTAATTACCTTCATTCCTATATGGATTTATGAAATATGCTTTATGATAAGAAGCAATATCGACTGGTTCATTACTTTCTATCGAGATGAATTGGATTTTACTTGATGAATCGTTCCCTGAGTGATCTCGCCCTTCCTGAGAAGAAGTCTCTATATCCTGTACAGAAATACCGGGAATGTATGATATTCCTACGGTGATAACAACTGCTGTCCAGGCAATGATATAATAATGGGAGACCTTTTTGGTGAAAAAAGACAGGGATAATAAAGTCAATAGTAGGACAACAACTATTAGGTAAACTCGTGGTACTGTAAATCCGTATTGAGAAATGCGGTAATAAATACCAATCCAGCAAAGTATTAATGTAGGTATGGAAAGTAAACTCGCATGCCGGTAGAACCAATCATAATAGCGTTGACGCAGAAATGACTGGCAGCCTTTCAGAAGGAACAATAAACTGACAAAGCCGGTAACCAGATAGGCTATCTGTCCTTTTGGTAAATTAAATGTAAGGATAATCTTGAAAATGTACAAATACAAGATTACACTGTAAATTAACAAGGACGGCGACAGAATAAAATTTGCCAGAAAAGACAGAAATGTGTTGAATGCTTCTTTTGATTCTTCTTTCATGGAATTGAACTGGAGAAAAAACAAAGGTGCCAACAATCCGTAGGAGAAAGCTTGCGTATATTGGATTATCTGTTCGGACGATCCTTGCCAGATATCAAATATATAGCGGATAGAGAAAGTGATCAATAGCAACACACTCCAGGTAACGGATGATAGGAAGACCGTAATGGCAATGAGTTTGATATAACTCAAGAAAGAATATATAAAATCGGAGTCCTTCTTTCTATTGAATGACAGAATATAAAGGAGTTGTATCGCTCCGAATGTGAATAGGTAACGCAAAAGAATGCTTTCGTTCACCCAATAAAACGGTATCAGTAATAAAGGACTGATGTAATATAATATCTGCAATCTGCCTGATGTTTTATGATGCAATATGCAGGCGACCAAGAATACCATCGGGCTATATCTCAATAAGGTTTGGATGAACTGGCCTCCGTAATTTTCCAGACTACACCATAGTATGAAAAAAATACACGCCAGACATGCCTCTACCGGATTTTGAACAATGATCTGTCTTAATCCTTGTATAAATTGCCGAATCTTATTACGTTCTTTCATTGATTGATAGCTTCGTAAATAGCTTTACCCCACAATTCTCCCAAATCTTTGGCTCCTTCCTTCGTAGGATGTAAGAAGAATATGCCGGCATTGCCGTCTTCGTGTTGAAATTTATCGTAGTTCTCTTTAAAGAAGTCAAATCCTTCTGTGTCTCCTAAGAATACTTGACCCGGATTTGTCTGTGAATAGGCTTCGACCAGTTTCTGGATTTCCGGATAATATGATTGGAGGCGAAGTAATCCTTCCTTTAAATACATAGAACCATTATAGGTATTCGGACTGTACCAGATGGGCCGGTTCAGTACAATTTTGCAGCCTGGATAAAGTTCAAGCAGTTTGTTGATGATCGTAGACATATTTTTATAGTATTGTTCTGGTGAAACCGGACAGCCGTTCGTTCCTTTGATGGCACTGTCGTTCGTCCCTAACATAATAGAAAATACCATCGTTGCCCAGTCTTCATCCTTAAACTGATCGGCAGCTTGTTGCATTTTGGTAAATAAGGTTTGGGTTTCTGGCAGATAGTCGACCGTTGTACAACCGCTTACTCCCTGATTGGAGTATTTAACTTCTCCAATGCCGGCCTGTTTGCCTAAATATAGAGCAGTATAGACGGGTGGAGCATCGTGGGTCGGATCTGTTAAACCGGCTCCGTAAGTAATACTGTTCCCAATGAATACGATATTGAGATGTTTCTTTTCAATGGCTTTTGTCTGTCCAAGGCAAAACAGGCAGGCTAACAGGCTAAGTAGCTTTATACAGATCTTCGTTTTCATACTATCTCCAACTTATTAATTGATTTTGACATACAAAGAAACAGATAATTTTTTCAAATCACAAAAATGCCCGTATCTTTGTACGATATATTGGAATATAAATTATATGAACAGACGCTTTAGCTACCAAAAAACGAGACAGGCGGGAAAAGCTCCGCGTGGAAGAAATATTACAATCGAGCAGGAAACGACATTGCTCCCATTCTTGTTTGATTTGTTGAAGGAACAAAGCCGGTCATCTGTAAAAGCTTTGTTAGGACATGGGCAGATATTGGTTAATCAGGAAGTGACAACGCAGTTTGATACTCCGCTTAAGCCGGGAGATGTTGTAACAATCAGTTATGAACGGGGGAAAGTAGCCTTTAATAATCAGCTGTTGAATATTGTTTATGAGGATGATTTTGTAATTGTCATCAATAAAAAGGAAGGCTTGCTTTCTGTTGCGACAGCCAAAGTGCGCGAACGTACGGCTTATCATATCTTAAGTGATTATTTGAAGAAGAGTGATCCCAGAAATAAAATATTTGTCTTGCATCGTTTGGACCGGGAAACTTCCGGACTGATGATGTTTGCGAAGACGCGTGCCGTACAGGAAAAGATGCAGGCAAACTGGAATGATATGATTACTGAGCGGACATATGTGGCTGTGGTGGAAGGACGTCCGGAGAAAGATTCGGATTTGCTGACTACTAATTTAAAGGAAAACGCTGAAGCTCGGGTTTATGTTGTGGCTGAAGGAGGAAAGGAAGCGATCACGCGTTATCAGGTGTTGCGCTCGAATGATAAATATACATTGTTGGAGTTGAACCTGGAAACCGGCCGGAAGAATCAGATCCGTGCTCAAATGGAATATATCGGGCATCCGATTGCGGGAGATTACAAATATGGAGCCGAAACGGATCCGACAGGCCGACTGATGCTTCATGCGCAGCGGTTGTATTTTATTCATCCGGAAACCGGCGAGGAGATGCGTTTTGATACGCGTATTCCGGATTCATTCAAATCACTGACAAGTAAAAACTGATAAACACATTATTTTATATGAAGAGATTTTTATGTTTATGGTTGCTGACTTTGGTCGCATGGGTTGGGCAAGCGCAGATATTAACGCCTGTCAAGTGGAAGATTAAACTGGATGATTCCGAATCGGTTGAAAAGACATTAACCTTTACGGCTACGATCGACAATGGCTGGCATTTATATGATATGAACCTTCCTGAAGGAGGACCTGTTTCAACTTCGTTTGCTTTTGAAACGGTAAAAGGCGCCAAATTAATCGGCGAGCCGATAGCCTCGAAGGAAGCGACAACTGTATTCGATGAGCAGTTTAACATGAATCTGCGTTGGTTTGCCAAGAATGTAACCTTTACGCAGAAGATCGAGGTGACCGATCCAAAAGGTCTAAAGCTGGAAGGTTACGTTGAATTTATGGCATGTAATGATGAAAACTGCCTGCCTCCGGAAAAAGAAGAATTCTCATTTGATAAGAAAAGCATTGATGTAAATAAGACTTTAGCGGCGTTGGAGGCGAAATCTGACACAAGTCCGGCAGACGAACTTGTGGCTGATACATCTGCTGAGGAAGTGAAAGAAGAAGTAGCGGCGACAGAAGAGAACCAGCCTGCCGCTTTGGTCAAGCCTATGGAGTCTCAATCGGTTGGTCCTTCTGATTTATGGGAACCGGTGATTGAGGAGCTGAAAGCTTTTGGGGATGCGACAATTACGGCAGCTGATCACAGTTTGTTGTTTATTTTCTTTGCCGGATTCTTGGGTGGTCTGGTTGCATTATTGACTCCTTGTGTCTGGCCGATGATCCCGATGACGGTTAGTTTCTTCCTGAAGCGTACCAAAGACCGGAAGAAAGCCATTCGGGATGCTATGACGTATGGCGCATCAATTATTGTTATCTACCTGGTAATGGGTTTGCTGATTACAGGTCTGTTCGGGGCAAGTGCTTTGAATGATTTGTCGACCAATGCCATTTTCAATATTATTTTCTTCTTGTTGTTGGTCTTGTTCGCTGTTTCTTTCTTTGGAGCCTTCGAATTGGTATTGCCTTCGTCGTGGACCAACAAGCTGGACAGCAAGGCCGATTCTACAACCGGTATTATCAGCATCTTCTTTATGTCGTTTACGCTGGTGCTGGTTTCCTTCTCTTGTACGGGTCCGATTATTGGTACATTGCTGGTACAGGCGGCTTCGATGGGTACAGCTATCGGACCGGCTATCGGAATGTTCGGCTTTGCTTTGGCTTTATCTATTCCGTTCAGTCTGTTTGCCATCTTCCCGAATATGTTGCAGAATATGCCGAAATCAGGTGGCTGGCTTAACTCTGTCAAGGTAGTCTTAGGTTTCCTGGAATTGGCTTTGGCTTTGAAGTTCTTGTCGGTAGCTGATTTGGCTTATGGCTGGCGTCTGCTCGATCGTGAAGTCTTTATCGTTTTGTGGATAGCCATCTTTGCCTTACTCGGATTCTATCTGTTGGGAAAAATCAAGTTCAGTCATGACAGTGACTTGAAGTATGTTTCTGTTCCCCGGTTATTTATGTCAATTATCTCGTTTGCCTTTGCTATTTATATGATTCCCGGTTTGTGGGGTGCGCCGTTGAAAGCAATCAGTGCTTTTGCTCCGCCTTTATATACGCAGGATTTCAACTTATATAATAGTGAAGTACACGCGGCCTTTGACGATTATGAGTTGGGAATGGAATATGCGCGGAAGAACAATAAGCCGGTTATGATAGATTTCTCTGGTTACGGTTGTGTCAACTGCCGTAAGATGGAGGCTTCGGTTTGGACGGATGCACGGGTGAAAGACTTACTGGAAAAGGATTATGTGCTGATCACTTTGATGGTGGATGACAAGACGAAGCTGCCGGAACCTATCCAGATAGAAGAAAATGGCAAGAAACGTACATTAAAGACGGTAGGAGACAAGTGGAGCTACTTGCAGCGGAGTAAGTTTGGTGCCAATGCCCAGCCGTTCTATGTGACGCTCGATGGCAACGGAAAACCACTCGGGCCGTCGTATGCGTTTAACGAGGATGTTTCACTATATATTCAGTTCCTCGAAAACGGATTGAAGCAGTTTAAATCAAAATAAACGAATGATAGGAGAGGAGAACCAGAACAACCGGTTCTCCTTTTCTTTCTTTATAATAACAGGTATATACAAATCAAAGAAATATGAATAGTACAAGAAGTGAAAAGCTGGAAGCATTCGGCCGGTTGCTGGATATTCTGGATGAATTGCGGGTGAAATGCCCGTGGGATCGTAAGCAGACAAATGAAAGCCTGCGTACCAATACGATTGAAGAAACCTATGAGCTTTGTGAGGCTTTGATGCGCGACGATCAGGTGAACATCAAGAAAGAGTTGGGCGATTTGTTGTTGCATATTGTCTTTTATGCCAAGATAGGAGATGAGAAAGGTGAGTTTGATATCAAGGATGTTTGCGACAGTTTGTGCGATAAGCTGATCTTCCGTCATCCGCATGTGTTTGGAAACGTAGAAGCAGATACGGCCGGAAAGGTGGAGCAGAACTGGGAACAGCTGAAGTTGAAAGAAAAAGGTGGAAACAAGACGGTATTAGCCGGTGTGCCGGCTTCGTTGCCTTCAATAGTCAAAGCGCATCGGATACAGGATAAGGCCCGTAACATCGGTTTTGACTGGGAAGAACGTGAGCAGGTATGGGATAAGGTGAACGAAGAATTCAATGAGCTGAAGGCAGAAATAAATAAAATGGACGCCGACAAGATGGAAGCCGAATTCGGTGATTTGTTCTTTAGCCTGATCAATGCAGCTCGTCTGTACAAGATCAATCCGGATAATGCACTGGAAAGAACCAATCTGAAATTTATTCGCCGGTTCAATTATTTGGAAGAGAAGGCGAAGGAAGAGGGACGTTCATTGAAAGATATGACTTTAGCTGAAATGGACGCGATCTGGAATGAAGCAAAAGCCAAAGGCTTATAAACAAAAAAAGGGGACCGACATCACGTCGCTACCCCTCCCTAAAATTAAACGCCAAAACTAAATCTAAACAAAAAACACAAATAATGATAATATCTAATTTTAATCTTTCTTGTTTCTTTCTTTCATAAAAATACGGGCAAATTTCATTTCCGCATTTTTATATCTGTAAAGCTTTTCCGGTGAAAGGACCTTTCTGAATTTATTATAATATTCTTTCTCCAGTTCAGCTTCCTTCATTTGAACTTCCAGACATACATCAATTGCTTGATTATAGTCTTTCTCAAGCGGGGATTCTTTCTTACGAAGCTCCCGATTTATTCTCCGGCATTCCTGACTGGCTTCAAATTTCTTATGTTCGAGTTCATTCGTCAAAGGAATAAAAGCGGCTGCCTCCTCAGGTGTCAGTTTTAATTCTGCCGTTATAAATGCATTCTTTTTAGATTCGTAAGCCTCCCGATCAAACCCTTTATGTTGTTTGGAAGGTTGGGCGATCACCTCTGTGACCTGTATTATTGAAAACACCGCAAATATATATACTATAAATTTATTCATATCATTTTTAGATGAAAAAAAAGTTAATTATCGAAATTATTTTATTTATTCCACTCCATCAAGGGTTTCTTGCATTAAAACATCGGTGTACTGGTTCTCGAGGTAATGCAAAAATTCTTCGTCTTCATCATAAGTCGATTCCATGATGATCTTTTTAGAATCAGTTGGATTAATGGATTTTACGAGCAATGACGTTGTGTCTCTTCCATCAGTATGGCTGGCGTCAAAGCGGGCAATCGTTTTAAAGAATAATCCTAAACCTGCAAACATGGCTGCCATATATAGGAATGGGCGTAACCGATCCAGAAGAGAAACTTTTTCGGCTTCCGGCATGATAGTTTCTTCCGGAATTTGTTTCATAATCCGATCTGTCAATCCTTCCAGGTAGCCTTCTGGTGTACTGAATGGATTTTCTTTTAGTTTGTTTTTCAGATTATTGTCTTCGATCTTCATTGTTTACTTATTTTTTATATAACTATTGACAACAGTCGGGGAGAAAGGTTTAAACATCTTTTGTTAAATATTCCTCGACTTTTTTGACGGCATGATGGTAGGAAGCTTTTAGGGCACCGACAGATGTTCCTAAAATTTCCGACATCTCTTCATATTTCATGTCATCAAAATATTTCATATTGAATACAAGTCGTTGCTTGTCGGGCAACAGGGCAATCGCTTCTTGTAATTTCCGCTGGATGTCATCACCACAAAAGTATTCATCACTTCTTAGCCGTTCGAGCAGAAATACGTCTGCATCATCAATGGAGATATTATTCTGTGTGCGCTGTTTGTTCAGAAATGTGATACATTCGTTAATGGCTATTTTGAAAAGCCAGGTAGATATTTTGGCCTCTCCCCTGAAATAATCGAGGTTTGTCCATGCCTTGAGGAATGTATTCTGCAACAAGTCGTCGGCATCTTCATGATTGAGCACCATTTTCCGAATTTGCCAGTACAGCTTCTCTCCATATAACGATACAACTTGCGAAAAAGCTTTTCTTCGCTTTTCCGGATCCTGAAGATGGGCTGCAATATCTTTTTCTATATTTAGCATGCAAAATTCATTTGCAGGCAAACTTACAAATTATTCCTGTATTTCGAGGAATATTTCTGGAAAAATGCGGCTTTGAAAACCGTTCGGCTTGGGCAGAAATGGCGTGTAAAACCAGTTGATTGGTTGTATAGGTGAGTAGAAAATCTCTTGTTCGGGCAGTATTAGCTTGTTCTTCAGTAAGTTTATTCCCGTTTCTCGTATGATTTTTATCGTTTCACAAGGGTGGAACGATCTCTTCACCTATGTGGAACGATCGAACCACCTGGGTGGAATGATCGTTCCACCCGGGTGAAACGGTTTGTTATAAACAGGACTGACTCGAAAATAATTTGGGAATGTTACCTGTCATTTATAGGCTTGAAAGAAGAAACTGGTTGAAAATAGGATAAATGGCAGAAAAATGTGGAATAAAACATTGTAGAATTAAAAGTATTTTATTACCTTTGCACCCGCAAAATGCTAATACAAACAGCTTAATTAAAATTATTATTTCAAATGGCAACAAGAATTAGATTACAAAGACACGGTCGCAAAGGTTATGCCTTTTATCAGATCGTAGTTGCAGACAGCAGGGCTCCACGTGATGGAAGATTTATTGAAAGGATAGGTTCTTATAATCCGAACACTAATCCTGCTACAGTAGATTTGAACTTCGATAGAGCTTTGTATTGGTTGCAGGTAGGTGCTCAGCCAACAGATACAGCACGTAACATTCTTTCTCGCGAAGGTGTTTGCTTGAAGAAACACTTATTGGAAGGTGTAAAGAAGGGTGCGTTCGACGAAGCTAAGGCTGAAGAAAAGTTCCAGGCATGGAAACAGAGCAAGCAGGCTTCTTTCGAAGCTATCAAGAACAAAGACGCTGAAGCTGCTAAGGCTGCTAAGGCTGCTCGTTTGGAAGCTGAAAAAGAAGTAAACAAAGTAAAAGCTGAAGCGCTAGCTCAGAAGAAAGCTGAAAAGGCTGCTGCTGAAGCTGCAAAACAGGCAGAAGCTGCTGCTGAAACAACTGCTGAAGAAGCACCGGCTGAAAGCGCAGAATAATTCGTGCAAAAGCTTAATAAGGGAGAGTATATCAGTTTATCTGATATGCTCTCTTTTTTTGTGTCCAGACGAATGCTGGCCTGATGCGCCTGAGCAGTCGCTTATGTATATAAACAAGCAAGGTTACAAACCGATTGTTTGCAGACAAACAGCGGCTTGTAACCTTGCCTATTCTATAAGGATTTATTTCTTCAATAAGAAACTATCAATTTGTTTAACCAATTCTTCTTTAGGAAGTGCGCCTTGCGACATCATCGGTGTTCCCGTCTGAGGAACGAACAGCATCGTTGGTATGCTTCTTATACCAAAAGCTCCGGCTAATTCTTTTTCTTTATCCACATTTATTTTGTAGATAATGATCTTGCCTTTGTATTCGGATGCCAGTTCCTTTAAGATCGGAGCCACCGCCTTACAAGGACCGCACCAGTCTGCATAAAAGTCGATGATACAAGGTTTGTTCCCTTCGTAAACCCATTTATTGGGACTCTTTTCGTAATTAAATATTTTCGTAAGAAATTCAGCCTTTGTGATATTTACCACTTCTCCTTCGGCCGTAGTTGTTGTTTCAGTCGTTGCTTTAGCCGTGTCTTCATTTGCCTTATCCGGTTTTGCCGACATCGAGCAACTGAAAGCAGCACATACTGTCAGTATAAACAGAGAGTTTCTTAATTTGCGCATAAAGTACTTATTAATGAATTTATTATCGTCCTACAAATGTAACAAATAATATTAGAGTTTAGTTTATTAGCGATCAATAATTCTATTTCTTGGGAAAACAAGAAAAAAACAGCTGTGAAAATTTGCAGATTCGGAAATAATCCTTACCTTTGCACCGCAATTGAGAACAAAACGATTGCAAAACATGTTGGAAACGACTGGAGAGATGGCAGAGTGGTCGATTGCGGCGGTCTTGAAAACCGTTGAACTGAGAGGTTCCGGGGGTTCGAATCCCTCTCTCTCCGCTGAAGCTTAAAACCAGAAAGCTGAGAGGAGAATATAAGTCCCGTAGAATGAATGTTTTACGGGACTTTTTATATTTAGTCGGCAGACATCGAAAGTCCTTGAGAAAATAGTTTCTGATACAGAATCGTTACTAAATCGTTACTGAAAAAATAGCTAAAGTGTTTCTGTATCGAAAAGTAGAATGGATCAGAAAGCTGATTTGGATTTATGCGCATTCCAGCTCAGATTATAACCGAATCGAATCATGCCGACCAGGTTTTGCCCGTATGTGTTTTTAATGAAGTGCAAGGCTGGTTGCAAGTATCCGTTTTTCAGACAAGGAAATTTCCAGGTAATTTCGCAAGCACATTCTCCCATAGAAGAAAAATCTGCATAGTCGATAAAGAGACCTCCTTCTGATCGGGTTGTATATAAGATCAAACCACTACCGAGATAATACCGGCATCCTTTGTTTCTTTGGGTACTGAATGAATATTGAGCCAATACTTTCACTTGGGGAACTAATGTTTGTTCTGCATAAGTCCATAGGGTAGCGCTCATCCCTTTCTTTTGTGTCTTGATTGTTTCTTCTTGGATTCCCACTTCATTACAAGGATACATCCCGTTATATAAAGCAATACCCATAAAATAACTGTTGCCATAGTTTTGATAATTTAAGGAAGTGATACTGAATATTCCGTCTGTTTGCGGGCAAAAGCGGAATAGGTTTTCTTTACCTGATAAATTATGATGCCCGGTTCCGTTGTAAATAGAGGTTTCGAGAAACCATTTATTCATGTTTAGTTTATAATCTATTCCAACTGAAGCCTCTGGGTAATTGGCTATTGGATAATTAGCCGAAATAGTAGGAAAAATACCACAGGAACTGTTTGTAAACAAGGCAGTACATGGTGACGTAAAATAGTCTTCGTTAATATTACGTATCCCGATGAAGAGAGATGAATTTTTCATCTGCCAATTGATGCCAAGAACAGCCAGTGTCCACGGTATGTTTCCTGCGTCGATATTTGAAAAAGTCTGTAAATCATTTGCGATGTATGTATCACTGCTCTTTGATACACTGAAAGATGCTAATTCAAACGCTATCTGATTATTGACAGGAATGCTTAGCTCTGTCCGAAGCAGATTGATCCATTTAAATCCTTTGTGGAAATTTGTCTCTAATTCTGTTACATCGTTCAGAACCAAACTCTGGGCAACGAGGCGGTGGCTGCCAATTGCAGCTACCGTCATCGTTAAACATACAATTATTTTTCTCACCATTGTTCATTATAGCCATTTTACAAATCGTTTGATATACCAGTTCTTGATAATTTGAGTCAGGATGCAGTAGGATAACAAGATTCCTATTAACCAGGGGAAATAACTCAGCGGTAACGGCTCTAATCCAATGGAATGTCCGATAGGAGAGAAAGGTATCAGGATACCGATTGCCATGACCAGGAAAGTCATGCCCGTTACTTGCCAGGAGGCACAGCTCTGGAAGAATGGAATCTTTCGGGTACGGATCATATGTACAATTAAAGTTTGCGAAAGAAGCCCTTCGATAAACCAGCCGGATTGGAATAACGTCTGTTGTCCGATACTGTTGCAGCTGAATACATACCACATGACGAGGTAAGTCAAGATGTCAAAGATGGAACTGATCGGACCGATAAATACCATGAATCGGCTCAAATCAGAAGCTTCCCATTTACGAGGACTCTTCAGGTAGTCTGCATCCATCCGGTCAAAAGGAATGGTTGTTTGTGAGATATCATATAATAAATTCTGAATAAGCAAGTGTATCGGGAGCATGGGCAAGAACGGAAGAAATGCACTGGCAGCCATAACACTGAACATGTTTCCGAAATTGGAACTGGCCGTCATCTTAATATATTTGGTGATATTCCCAAATGTCTTTCTGCCTTCCAAGACTCCGTCTTCCAATACCATCAGATCTTTTTCCAGCAAAATGATGTCGGCGCTTTCTTTGGCAATATCAACTGCCGAATCGACTGAAATACCAATATCCGACTGGCGGAGAGCTGCAGCGTCATTAATACCATCGCCTAAGAAGCCAACCGTATTTTGTTGGTCTTGAAGTAACGTGATAATCTGTGTCTTCTGCATAGGTGTGAGCTTGGAAAAGACTGTTGTCTCACGGACTGCCTTATGTTGTTGTTCTTCGTTCATGGCTTCCAGCTCAATGCCTGTTAGAGCATTACCGGTGTCGATGCCTACTTGCCGGGCAATGGTTTGTACGACTGCATCGTTGTCTCCGGATAATATTTTAACCTCTATTCCATATTCATGTAGCTGTTTGATGGCTCTTGCCGCTGATTGTTTAGGTGGATCCAAGAATGCCAGGAAACCTATTAATACCATGTCTTGTTCATCCTCGATGCAGAAATCGGAAGCCTTGCTCAAATAGCTTTTATGGGCAATGGCAAGAACGCGCATACCTTGTTTATTCATTTGCAAACTGATTTCCTGAGCCTTCTTTTTCAGGGCGGAAGTAAAAGGATGAACCGAACCGTCGAATTCGGCATGTGAACATATTTCCAGCATTTCTTCTACGGCTCCTTTGGTAATAATTTGTCTTTTCTCTTGTTTGTCTTCAACGACGACCGACATTCTACGACGGGTGAAGTCGAATGGTATTTCATCAACTTTCTTATAATCTTCTTTCAGATATTCCAGGCCCAGTTCTTTGATGTGTGAAAGAATGGCTTTATCCATCAGATTCTTTAGTCCTGTCTGGAAGAAACTATTGAAATAAGCATGTCGTAAAATACGTTTGTCGTTATCACTGCTGCCATCGGCGTTGATATATTTCTCCAATACAATCTGGTCGCAGGTAAGTGTTCCGGTCTTATCTGTACAGAGAATATTCATGGCTCCGAAGTTTTGAATGGCATTCAAATCTTTTACGATGGTCTTCTTCTTCGACATCGCCACGGCTCCTTTGGCAAGATTCGCCGTAACAATCATGGGTAACATTTCAGGCGTTAATCCAACTGCTACCGAAATCGCAAAGATGAAAGCTTCCAGCCAGTCTCCTTTGGTTAGTCCATTCACGAGGAAAACAAAAGGAATCATAACCAGCATGAAGCGGATCAACAGAAAACTGACCTTGCTGATTCCTTTATCGAAGGCAGTAGCAGCACGATGACCGGCGATGCTTTTGGCAATAGTTCCCAAATAAGTATTGTTCCCTGTCTCGAACACAATACCTGTCGCGGATCCGCTGACGACATTCGAACCCATGAAACAGATGTTGTCTAACTCAATGACGCTTCCTTTATGATATTTCCCTTCTTTTATTTCGGCATGTTTCTCGATAGGGTCTGATTCTCCTGTGAGTGACGATTGGCTGACAAACAGGTCTTTCGCTTCTGTGATACGGATATCTGCCGGAATCATATCGCCTGCTGCTATGTTAACGATATCGCCCGGAACCAGATTCGCAATGTTTATTTCTTCATCGCTGGTACCGCTTCGTTTAACATAACAGGTGTTTGTTACCATCTTCAACAGAGCTTCGCTTGACAAGTTGGCTTTCCATTCCTGATAAAATCGGAGAATGGCGCTGGATATTACCATGGTTGAAATGATAATAATGGCAGTCCAGTCTTGTTCTCCTGGATCGGCCAATAGAATGTCCAGGAAAAAGGAAATAACAACCAGTCCGGTCAGTACGCCGATAAACGGATTAATGAAAGCCTTGATGAAGGTTGAGAACGGATTCTTTTTCTGTTCGTGTTCTACTTCGTTCTTTCCGTAGCGGGCTAACCTTTTTTCTACCTCTTCGGAAGTTAATCCGATCCGGCAGGTCTGGAAATAACTGAAGACAGAACCTAATGGCTGAGTAGCAGCTAAAAATACCTTTTCTGTGTTAAAAGAGGATTGCTCTTTTTGTTTCTTTTTCTTCCACATTGCACCTTTGAATGATTAAGCGTTACTACTATGTTTCGTTTCGACGACACAAAAGTAGGAAAGGCTTTTTCCGGTGCCTGTTAGAAAACTATTAGAGTGCTCTTAGAAAACTATTAGAAGCATGGTTTGTGCCTGAAATTCGGTTTGTTAGATATGCGGTAGTTCGATGATAAAGGTCGTTCCTTCGCCTTGTTGGGAATGCACGGCAATGCTTCCTTGGTGAAGATGGATGATCTTTTGAGATAAAGCCATCCCGATGCCGTGTCCTTCTACTTGCTTTTCCTGTTCTCCCCGGTAGAATAAGGTAAAGAGTTTTTCTTTCTCGGTATCCGTCATGCCAATGCCATCGTCGGAAAGACGGATGATACTCCATTTATCCCAATAAGAAATTTGGACGAACGATGATTTATCAGCCGAGTATTTACAGTTATTTTCTATTAAATTGGAAAAGGCAATGTTGAGCAGATATAAATTCCCCTTGACTGTAATCAGGCGGTCGTCGTCCGCATCTTCTTCTACGAACAAGAGATGTATATTGTACTCCGGATGAGCTTTCAGGATATATTCCCGGACGTCGAGCAGAAGTTCATCCAAACGGATTTCCTGCATCTTGATCTGTTCTTTCTGATAGTCGGCTTTGGCCAGATTAAGAAGGCCGTCAATGAGTTTTGTCATTCTTCGGGCATCCTGTAATGCATGCTGAATGGCTTCTTTGTATTGCTGTTCGGTTCTTTCCTTTTGTAAAGACAAATCCAGTTCGGCAATCAGGGCTGCCAACGGTGTCCGCATTTCATGGGAAACATTACTGACGAACATCTTTTGCGAGTTGAATGAGGTTTCCAACCGGTCCAGCAAGGCATTGAATGTAATGCTCAGTTCGCCCAGTTCGTCTTTTTCGTTCTTGACCGGTAAACGTCGGTCCATTTGTGAACTGGTAATCGTCTCAGCTTCCTGCACGATATCTCTGATAGGTTTCAGGGAAAAACGGGCCAACAAGTAACCAACGATAAAGAGCAAGGTCAGTCCTACAATGAAAAGGACAGACAATGTCTTCTGCAATTCGTATAAGTTGTTGTAGCCGTAACCGTCGTAAGCGGCGGCTGTAACGATATAGTCTTTTCCCTGAAACGAGTAAAGCATACCGAGTCCTTGGTATTTGCCGATATAGAATTCTATCTCTTTTTCTTGCAAGATACGGTTTATCATCGCCCTATCTTCTTTTATGATGTCATTCTGTATGGCATCATGATAAAGCATCCGAAAATCGGTTGTATAGACAGCTACTTCTACTTCGTTGATGAATTGCCTGTTGTTGAGGTAAATGGATTGCATGGTCTGAGCATCCACCTGGTTCTGAAGAAACAAGTGGGCTTTGGTAATGGCTTCGCCTCTCAGGTCATGAAAGAATGTTGTACTGCGGGTATGTTCACTGACGAAGTAAATCATCAGCATACAGAGCAGAAAGACCGTTGCTGTTGCTCCGGTATTCTTGAGTGTGAGAGCCGTACGTATTTTCATAACTTATCGGATAAAATGAAACCTACTCCGGGTTTTGTATGAATCAGCTTTTTGCCAAAGTCTTTATCTATCTTTTTACGGAGATAGTTGATATATACGTCGATGAAATTAGTTCCTGTATCGAAGTGGGTATTCCAAACCTTTTCGGCTATCTCGACGCGGGTAATAACTTTCTCTGCATTCTCCAACATATATAAAAGCAGATTGTATTCTTTTGGAGACAGTTTGATTGCGATATTGTTTCGCCTTACTTCGCGCAGATTCAGATTAACGGATAAATCAGCATAGGTTATCTGTTCAGGCGGTCTGACCACTGTTTCTGCATTTCTTTTCAGCAATACTTTGACACGCGCATTCAGTTCGCGGAAGTCAAAGGGCTTGACCATGTAATCGTCGGCTCCGGCATCAAATCCTTCCAACTTATCGTCGGCTGAACCCAGGGCCGTTAGCATCAGGATCGGAATTCGCTCGTTTACTTTCCGGATTTCCTTGCATAATTCGAAACCATCCAGTTTCGGAAGAATAATATCTGAGATGACCAGTTGGAACGAGTTGGATTGGAAAAGGCGTAATCCCATGGCTCCGTCGTAGGCAACCAGGGTCTGATATCCATTCTCTTCCAAGCCGATTTTCAGTAAGTCGGCTACTCTTTTCTCATCTTCTACAATCAAAATGGTTTGCATGCAATGTTTGTATTAAGGTGATTAAAAACTGAACAGGTTTCTTGCCTTGCTATTGGACTTGAAACAATATCTGCCTTTTCCTTCTCTCTTTATCTACAAAGATAGGATTTTTACCCTGATAAACCAAGTGCTTGTCAGGGTTCCTTGTCTGTATACCTTATATAATAGGGTACATTGATCGAAGATTGTTTGCAACATTAACTGCATTTATGGAATGGCAGTTGGCAGTATTTCCTCTTTCCTGACACAAAATACATCATGGGGCATGTAGATTCCCCGGTAATATTTTACGATTGTGTCAATTGGTTGCATCCCGTTGCGGATGGCAACGCGTTGGGAAGCCTGATTGGTGTCTCGGATGATGGAATACAATGCCGGGAATTGTAATGTGTTAAATCCGTATTCCCGGCAGGCGATGGCGGCTTCGGTCGCATATCCCTGGTGCCAGTACCGGCGTTGTAACAGATAACCTATTTCGGGAACTTCCTGATCCTTGTATGTCTGCATCGTGATACCGCATTGTCCGATCCATTCTTGTGTATCTTTCCGGATCATCGCCCACAATCCGAAGTGATAAGAATGGTAACGGTTCAGTTGTTTGTCCAGCCAGGCTTGTACTTCCCGGTCACTGAAAGCGCCTTCATAGGCATACATCGTTTCGTCGTCTTGCAGTAATCGGCAGAGGTCGTTGTAGTCATTTTGTACAAGTTCGCGCAAGATGAGACGTTCGGTTTCAAGAATTATTTTCGTATTCGGCTGCTTTGAGGGTTTTGAAATAGATTTCGGTTCCAGTTGCCTACGTATCCATTCCATAATCACGGCGACGGCATACTGTTGTTCTTCAGTGGTCAGTTCCCTGCCGGCAGGTATGTGATGCCATTTAAAGAAACAGCCACGGCAGCAACAACCTGTGGCATGTTGGGCAATGAATACCGGATGACCTCGCATGGGAGTTTGTTGTCCGTCGTTGGGAATGAGGGCAGGAGCAAGGCGTTTCCGGATGAAATCTTCGGCATGCTGACGGATTGTTTCCCATCCTTTTTCCTGAATATAGGCCTTGTCTTTCGCCTTCAGGGAAAAGCGGCTTCGGAAGTCCGACTGGGAAAGCCGGGCAAACAGTTCGTCCAATGAATCATTCTTTCCGGCAGGAACCGCTACCGTCTTGTCGGTCGGCCTGTCTGCCTTATCGGAAGAAAAAAGATCGCCTTGTATATATTTCTCCATATAGATCCTGTTTGATTCGTAGGGTAAAGATACATGAATTCCCGGATTAAACGGATCATTCGTTAGGTAATAAATTCCCCGGGGCGATTAATCTTGGAATTACAGTCGGATAAAGATGAAGATATAGGCAGTGAAAAAGTTTTTCTTCGTGACTAATTCTTTAGTTCACGGCGTGAACTAAGTAAACCACGGCGTGAACTACTTAATCCACGACGTGAACTAAGTAATCCGCGCCGTGAACTAAAGAATTGTTCGGGAAGAAAATAAAAATAATAGACGGAATCTGTGTTTTTTACTTACTGAAATGACTACATTTGCCTACATAGGTATTAATGAAAGCCGGATAAAGAAAAACGTATGAAAAACAACCTCGTGTATGTCCTTTGGGTTTGTATAAGTTTGTTACCTTATTATACTCAGGCCCAAGATGAAATATCTGTAGCGGATAGTGGCAGATGGAAATTATGGTATAAGCAGCCGGCCGAATGCTGGTCGGAAGCATTGCCTTTGGGAAATTCCCGTTTGGGTGCCATGGTTTATGGTGGAATCGAACGGGAAGAGATCCAGTTGAATGAAGAAACCTTTTGGGCGGGTGGACCGCATCGGAATGATAATCCGGCAGCTCTTGCCCATCTGGACTCGGTCAGACACTTGATTTTTGCCGGGAAGAATGCGGATGCCCAAAAGCTGATCGACAAGACTTTTTACAGTACTTCGCACGGAATGCCTTACCTGACGTTGGGCAGCTTGGTGATTAAAGGAACTTCGCCTGAACAAGTTTCGGATTATTTTCGGGATTTGAATCTGGAAACCGCCATCGCGACAACGCGCTATCAGGCAGATGGCGTGCATTATAAGCGGGAAGTATTTGCTTCGCAGGTTGATCCTGTTGTCATTATCCGGTATATGGCTGATAAGCCGGGGCAACTGGACCTGACAATCGGATATGATTCTCCGTTGAAAAGCAAGATCTTTCGGAAGGGAAAGGAACTGATTATGCAGAGTCGGGGAACGGATCATGAAGGAATCCGGGGCGTTATTGAAGTAGAAACGCAAACGCAAGCCGATGTGGCCGGCGGAAAAATGAAACTGGATAACCAGCATATTTATATAGAAGATGCCGATACGGTAACCTTGTATGTGACGGCAGCCACGAACTTCGTCGATTATCAGACTGTTGGTGCGAATGAAGGGAAAAAGGCTTCCCGGCAGTTGTCGTCGGCGATGCAGAAAACCTATGCAGAAGCCCGTCGGGATCATATCAACCGCTACCGGCAACAATACAGTCGGGTGTCGTTGGATTTGGGACAAAGCGAAGCCGAACAGCTGGAAACAACCGAACGCATAGTCCGGTTTCAGGAAGGAAAGGATTTACCTTTGGTAGCGCTGATGTTTCAATATGGCCGCTATCTGCTGATTTCTTCGTCGCAACCTGGCGGACAGCCTGCCAACTTGCAGGGAATTTGGAATAATATGCTGTTGCCTCCGTGGGATTCGAAATATACGATCAATATCAATACGGAAATGAATTACTGGCCGGCTGAGGTAACGAACTTACCGGAAACACATGAACCGCTGTTTGCCATGTTGAAAGATTTGTCGGTAACCGGACAGGAAACGGCCCGGGTTATGTATGGAGCCAAAGGTTGGGTGGCTCATCATAATACCGATTTATGGCGGATAACTGGTCCGGTTGATAATGCTTTTTACGGGACATGGCCCAATGGCGGTGCCTGGCTTTCGACTCATTTGTGGCAACATTATTTATATTCGGGAGATAAAGCCTTCCTGAAAGAGGTTTATCCGGTTCTAAAAGGTGCCGCCGATTTCTTCTTGTCTTTCTTGGTAAAACACCCTAAATATGGCTGGATGGTCAGTGCTCCATCCATGTCTCCCGAACATGGTCCGGGCGGAGAAGATGTGAACCAGGCATCAACCATTACAGCCGGGTGTACTATGGATAATCAGATCGTCTTTGATGTATTGAGTCAGGCCAGAGAGGCCGCGGAAATATTAGGTGAACCCGTTGCTTATCAAGACTCATTGCAGCGAATGTTGGGACAGTTGCCACCGATGCAGATCGGAAAATACAATCAGTTGCAGGAATGGCTGGAAGATGCCGACAATCCAAAAGACCAGCATCGGCATATTTCGCATGTGTATGGCCTTTATCCCAGTAATCAGATTTCTCCTTATTCCCATCCGCTTTTGTTTCAAGCGGCGAAGAATACGTTGATCCAACGAGGAGACGAAGCAACAGGCTGGTCGATGGGTTGGAAAATTAATCTCTGGGCACGTCTGCTGGATGGAAATCATGCCTATAGAATGGTTTGCAGCTTGTTGTCTTTGTTGCCCAATGATGAGTTGCAGACAGAATATCCGCAAGGACGGATTTATCCGAATATGCTGGATGCACATCCGCCTTTCCAGATTGATGGAAACTTCGGCTATACGGCCGGTGTAGCCGAAATGTTATTGCAAAGTCATGACGGTGCTCTGCATGTCCTTCCGGCTTTACCGGAAGCTTGGCAGGAGGGTGAAGTGAAAGGGTTGGCAGCTCGTGGCGGATTTGTGGTAGATATGAAATGGAAAAATGGTCAGTTTTTGTCCGGAAAGATTCATGCTCGTCTGGGCGGACTTTTACGGATTCGTTCGTATGTGCCGTTACAGGGAAAAGGACTTGCCGAGGCTAAAGGAGAGAATCCGAATCCGTTTTATAAAACAGCCCAGATAAAAGAACCGTTGGTATCAGATGAAATTCAACCGCAATACCCGTTGTTGCTGAAAGTTTATGAATATGATCTGATGACAGAAGCCGGAAAAGTATATGATCTGGTACGGGGTACGGTCAATAAATAAGGAACTTTTTAGAAAGAAGATTGTATATGCAAGTCAAAATAGCAGACAGTTGGCAGAAAAGACTTCAGAAGGAATTTGATCAGCCTTATTTTGCCCGGTTGGCGGCCTTTGTGAAAGACGAATACGCGCATTATCATGTACTTCCCAAAGGATCACAGATATTCCATATCTTTAATGCCTGTCCGTTTGAACAAGTTAAGGTCGTTATTTTAGGACAAGACCCGTATCCGACTCCAGGACAATATTATGGTGTTTGCTTTTCCGTACCGGAACATACGCCGGTTCCCGGTTCGCTGGCCAATATTTATCAGGAAATCCATACCGATCTGGGACTTCCTGTGCCTTCTTCCGGTTGTCTGGATAAATGGGTGGAACAGGGAGTCTTCTCGATGAATACGGTTTTGACCGTGCGGGCCTATCAAACCGGTTCGCATAAAGGGAAAGGATGGGAAACCTTTACCGATGCCGTTATCCGGTTGTTGAGTGAAGAACGGGAACATTTGGTCTTTATGTTGTGGGGAGCTTATGCTAAAGAGAAGATTCCGTTGATCGATCAGCGTAAACATCTGATATTAACTGCGGCTCATCCTTCACCTCGTTCGGCGGATCATGGTTTCTTCGGATGCCGTCATTTCAGTAAGGCGAATGCATTCTTGGTGCAACATGGGATGACTCCGATTAACTGGTCTGTCTGAGAAAGCCAGAAAAGAATTGACTGAATATGAAGATAGATTCTTGAATTATATTATTTTTGTCCCCTAAAAAGTATAAGTCTATTATAAAGAAATGAAACATTATAATTTTGATGAGGTTATTAACCGCAAAGGAACCAGTTGTGTGAAATACGACGGACTGAAGGACGCTTATCAAGGAAAAGAGAATCTGATACCATTATGGGTAGCAGACATGGATTTTGCAACACCAGATTTTATCATTGATGCCTTGAAAAAACGGTGTGAACATCCTATTTTCGGATATACGTTCGATGATGATGAATATTATGCAAGTATTCTTACCTGGTTACATTATAAATATAATTGGAAAGCTGAGCGGGAATGGATTACTTATATCCCCGGTATTGTGAAAGGAATAGGCCTGGCAGTTCAGTGTTTTACCCAACCTGGTGATAAAGTAATCATACAGCCTCCAGTTTATCATCCGTTTCGTTTGGTTCCGACCCGTATGGGACGCGAAGTGGTTTATAATCCGTTGAAACTGGAAGATGGCGTATATAAGATGGATTTCGAACAACTGGAAAGTCTGATTGATAAGGACTGTAAGATGCTGATCCTTTCCAATCCGCATAATCCGGGTGGTATTGTGTGGGAAAAAGAGGCTTTGGTTAAGTTGGCCCAGATTTGTTCAGCCCATGGAATCCTGGTTATTTCAGATGAAATCCATGCAGAGTTGACTTATCCGCAGTTCAGACACCATCCGTTTGCTACGGTTTCGCCCGAGGCTGCTGCCTGCAGTGTGACGTTTATGGCTCCAAGTAAAACATTCAATATCGCTGGTATCGTCAGTTCGTATGCCATTGTTCCGGATGCCCAATTGCGGGAGAAATTTTATTCCTTCCTGGAAGCTGGTGAATTGAATGCAGGAACGATCTTTGCTTTCACCGCCACCAAAGCGGCTTATACCTATGGAGCGGAATGGTTACAGCAGATGCGTTCGTATGTCATTGAGAATGTCAATTTCGTAGATGAGTATCTGAAGAAAAACATTCCGCAGATAAAGGCCTATCGTCCGCAGGCATCTTTCCTGATTTGGCTTGACTGCCGGGAGCTTGGTTTGTCACAACCGGATTTGGTTCACCTGTTTGAAGACAAGGCAGGATTAGCCTTGAACGACGGAACCATGTTTGGAAAAGAAGGAGAAGGCTTCATGCGGTTGAACGTAGGCTGCCCGCGTTCTATTTTGAGCAAGGCACTTGAATCTTTGAAGAAAGCTATCGGGTAGGATTTTCAATGAAGGTATAAGGACCAGTTGAAAATAAGTTGTATATTTGTCCTCAATATATCAATCAAAATAAAAAAGACAGATGAAAATTTCAGCAAACAAATTCGTTGCAGTAACCTATGACCTGTATGTCGGTGAAGGAGAAGAACGTGAATTGATGGAAAAAGCAACACGCGAAGTTCCATTGAAGTTTATTTATGGAACCGGATCGATGATCCAGGCATTTGAGGATGCTTTAATGGGTTTGGAATCAGGAGCCGGATTTGATTTTACAATTGCTCCGGAAAACGCCTATGGAGAATACAAAGAAGACTACGTACTGGATCTGCCGAAGAATATCTTTGAAGTAGATGGTAAATTCGACTCTGAGATGATTCAGGAAGGACGTACAGTTCCGATGATGGATTCAAACGGAAACCGGATGAATGGTTCTGTTCTGGAAGTACGTGATGATGTAGTTGTCATGGATTTCAATCATCCGTTGGCAGGTGAAACTTTGCATTTCAAAGGAGAGGTAATCGACGTGCATGATCCTACAGCTGAAGAAATCGCTGCGATGACTGCTCCGGCCGGAGGCTGTGGCTGCGGTTGCGATAGCTGCGGTGGTGGTTGTGGAGACCATGACCATGGAGATAGCTGTGGTTGCGGTGGTTGTCATTAAATAAATCTATCATACAAGTTCGGGTTTTATGAATACATTTGGAAATATATTCAGACTTACTTCGTTTGGCGAGTCGCATGGCCCTGGTATTGGAGGTGTGATTGATGGCTGTCCTTCGGGCTTTGAACTGGATATGGAAGCAATTCAGAGAGAATTGAACCGAAGAAAACCCGGACAGTCCCGGATTACGACTCCAAGAAAGGAAGATGATGAAGTGCAGTTCCTTTCCGGTATTTACGAAGGAAAGACAACGGGAACACCCATCGGATTTATTGTCTGGAACAAGAATCAGCATTCTGCCGACTATGATAATATGAAGCAGGTGTATCGTCCGTCGCATGCTGATTATACATATCAGATGAAATATGGCATTCGTGACCCGAGAGGCGGAGGCCGCTCATCAGCACGAGAAACGATTTCCCGTTGTGTAGCCGGTGCAATTGCCCGTCAAATCTTGGCAAAGCAGGGAATCGATATCAATGCTTATACATCTCAGGTCGGGAATATTTGTCTGGATAAATCCTGGGAAGCATATGATTTGAGCCGGATTGAAGAAAATCCGGTGCGTTGTCCTGACCCGGAAAAGGCTGTTGAAATGGAAGAATTAATAGCCAAGGTTAAAGGACAAGGTGATACGATTGGTGGTATTATATCCGGTGTCATTACGGGAGTACCTGTGGGATTGGGCGAGCCGGTCTTTGGTAAACTGCACGCTGCACTGGGAAATGCGATGCTTTCAATCAATGCCGTCAAAGGTTTTGAATATGGAGATGGTTTTGCTGCGGCCGGATACCGCGGATCAGAGCGGAACGATTGTTTCTTTAATGATAATGGGAAGATCAATGTTCGTACCAACCATTCAGGTGGTATCCAAGGTGGCATTTCTAATGGTCAACCTATTTATTTCCGGGTAGCATTTAAATCGGTTGCTACTTTATTAAGAGAACAGGAGACCGTTGATATGGAAGGTAATGATACGATCCTGAAAGCTCGTGGAAGGCATGATGCATGTGTATTACCTCGGGCTGTTCCTATCGTGGAAGCAATGGCCGCCATGACGATATTGGATTATTGGCTGATGCAGCAGACGAGAAATTGTTGGTAAAGTTCGTAATCGAATCATATATAGTAGGAGAGTCAGAATCAAGAAGATCTTGGTCTGACTCTTCTGCTGTTATAAGGACGTAATAAACTCATCGAAACTCCTATTTTCAATGCCGATTTTCTCCTTTAGTCTCATTTTCTTGCGTGAGATACTGCCTTTAGCTATATGATAGATTTCAGCCAGGACAGATAAAGGCAATTCCATTTTTACCAGACAGCAGAAATTGATTTCCTCTTCTGTCAGTTGTGGATAAAGTCCCTTCAGCCTGTCGGTAAAATGATCAAAACAGGCATTTGTATTATTACGGATAATGGTCCAGTCATTTTCCTGTAAATGCAAAGCTCCGGATTTATTCCGGTTTTGCATCAAGATGGGAATAGTTATTTCGTTCAGCTGCTTGAAATACTCAAGCCGTTGATTCAATCTTGCAAGGGCAATCGCTTCTTTTTCTTCCTTCTCTTTCAGGTATTGAATTTCCGCTTCTTTCCTTTTAAGATCACTTTGGTTTCTTTCTTGTTCAGTCCGAAGCAACTGGATCTTCAATTTGTTCTTGTTCTGTTTGATCCGGTAATAAAACAAAAAGACAGATAAAATGACAATGACGAAAAAGGCTACAACCCGATGCAAAAGCAATACTTTGTCGGCCAGATCCTTCTCAACCTGCACAATATGCTCTTGCTGAGTTTTGTATTCACGCAGGTTTTGTATTCTTTCCAGTAATTCTTCCTTACGACCAAAATATGTCGAATCCCGCAAGCGTACATGTTCTTCCAGGAATTTACGTGATTCGTCCAATTTGCCTTGCTGCTTCATTTCATTGGCAGCGTACCGGTAGGCTAAGATTCTTTTCTCTAACGGCATAGCTTCTATGACCTTCCAGAAATAATCGATAGCTGATTCCTTCTTTTGGATATAGGCTTTCAGTCCCTCTCGTTGTAGTCTGTATCGAGGATTCAGACTATCTGTTTGGGCAGCTAAGTTCATATAATAATAGGCAGAATCTGTTTGTAACAGGAATAAATGAATGATACTCGACTCGTTATATAATTTAGCCCTTTGTTTTGTCGAAACAGCCTTTGTATAAGGTTGTGTCTTATGTAAAAACGCTAAAGCTTCTTTGTATCGCTTTTGTTCCTTCAGCAGATTACTTTTTAGTATATATAATTTGGTGATCAGGGATGAATCCTGATTCTGGATGGCTAATTGCGATGCCTCGTCTAAAAGGGTTTCCTCCTGATTGTAAATGCGGTAGAAATGATACAATTTCCCCATACTGATTTTTAGATCAATTCTCAATTTATAATCCGTATGCGGCGTAATATATTGACAGGCTGTTTCATAATCATCTTGCGCTTTTAACAGGTAAAAATGTTTATGATTGATTTTCCCTTTAAGATAATACATGTTACACAGCCTGTCAGAATCATTTTGGCTTATAAAGAAAGACAAGGCCTGTTCTAATGGCTGACTGTTTTCTGGTAACTTTTTTAGCTTATCTAAGCAGGCGTATTGAAGATAGGTATACAATGCTTTATCGCCTTTTTTCAGTTGAGTAGAATCAATTTGCTGTAAAGCTAAAAGCACAGAGTCCGGTTGATTTATCTTTTCTTCAAGAGTTAATAAGTATGTCTTGTTCTTCTTTTCGTTGCAAGCTGATAAAAACAAGGACAAGATAAATCCTAAAGAAATAAATATACCTAGATATTGTTGTCTTGTTATTCGTATTATGTTGAGTTTTTTTCCCATGTTGCAAATATATAAAATATGATGAATATTGGCTTTACGATGGAAATAAATTGGGCATAAAATAGCAGTTGTACATTGTGTTATATAATATATTTGTATTAATCAACTGATAATTATATATTTATGATAACACCTATGTACATCGATTTTTTTGCTTTCGAAGGAATAAGTACTCTATCTTTGCATCCGGAAATCAACGCAAGACGATATGTTTTCGGATAAAAGCTTTTTCCATACATAAGAATATGATTTCGTCTTACTGTATTTCCATTTATGATAGGACTAAGGTCTTAAATTAAAATAGATTGTTTAGTTAAGTTTTGTTGTTCCGTTTATTGTTAGGTAAGGCGAACGCCGGCTGCCTTCCCTTCAATAAATTGAAATGGGAAGCAAGGTTTCTCGACTGAAGTCTTTTAGGTACATTCATTGAGACCTGCTTGAGCAAAAAACTTGTATTGAATTATTTAATAATTAGATTTATGAAACGTGTAAATTTTTGGATGAAAAGGAGTGGATATATAGTGAGCTGTGTATTGGCATTACTTATGTGTAGCTGTTTATTCTCTTGTACAGAAGAATTATCGGAAGATCTGAAAGCTACAGATGTCGTTTTTCAGAAGTATCGGGTTGAATTTTCCAGCACACAGGATACATGGGTTTATGCCCGTTTTGTCAAAGACAAAGATAAGGCTTTTAATGAGTTAAAACTGACAGGAGAGCAACAGATTATGGCGAATGATAAGTCAATGGCCTATCATTACGTAAATGATAAAGCTCCGATTGATTATAGTTATTCCTTAAAATTAGGAAAGGTAGATCAGGTGGATTTTACTTTTCAGCGCGCTAAAAACAAACAATATAAAAATACAGCATTAAAATCATCTGTTCTTCCGGTAGCCATTCCTGCAAATCTGGCCGCTATTCAGAATAATGTGGCTTGGAAATGGGAAGGAGATGCGCTGAAGACCGGTGAAAAGATAGAAGTAACATTGGAAACAGAGAAAGATAACTACGCGATTTATTATGGCAGTTTATCAGACGATGGAAGAGAGGTTACTTTTACCAATGTACCGAAAGGGGATTATGTGCTGACACTTCGCCGGATAGTTGTTTCTGAGACACAAGACAATGATCTGCCGGCCAAGGGAGAGATGACGATATGCTATTATGATAAAAGAAAAATATCCGTAAAAGAGAGTGTGTGAATTGTAATGGACAAGGCTTTGGCAGTTTGCTGCCAAGCCTTGTTTCCTTTTTATCCTTTTCAGATAGCTACATTATTAATGATGTGTCCTTCCTGGAAAGAACGTATGTTTTGAATGGCGATCTGCATCAGACGTACGCGTGCTTCATAAGTAGCCCAGGCAATATGGGGCGTGATATAACATTGGGTTGCCGTCAGAAGCGGATTATCGGCTAATGGCGGTTCTGTTGACATCACATCCATGCCAGCCGCAAATAAAGTCCGGTTGTTGAGTGCTTCTGCTACGGCTTGTTCGTCAATCAAAGGTCCTCTGCCTGTATTGATCAAGATAGCCGAAGGTTTCATAAGCGAAAGCATTTCTTTATTGACGAAATGATGAGTATCGGCTGTGAGCGGACAGTGGAGCGTCAGTATATCACTTTCACGGAAAAGGGTTTCTTTATCAACCGGAGTGATATAATCTTCCAACTGATCTTTAGACTTAGATGTAAGTGCCAGTACGTGCATTCCAAACGCATGAGCTACGTGAGCTACCGACATACCGATATGTCCGAGTCCCACAATACCCAACTTTTTACCCGCCAGCTCAAACAGCTTGGTGTTCCAATAGCAGAAATCCGGATTCTGCGTCCATTTTCCCTCTCTGATTTCCTGTGTATAATGTTCTACCTGATTCGCAATATTGAGGATGTGGGCAAATACCATTTGAACGACAGAGTCTGTACTGTAGGCTGGAATATTCGTGACAATGATTCCACGTTTTTTCGCTTCTTCAATGTCAATCACGTTGTAGCCTGTCGCCAAAACACCGATATATTTCAATGCGGGAAGAGCTTCCATTTCCTTTTTCAGGATACGGACTTTATTGGTCAGGACTATTTCTGCGCCCTGGCAACGTTCAATTACTTCGCCTTCTTGCGTGTTTTCGTAGATATGACACTCTCCTAATGCCTGTAGGCTATCCCAGGATAAATCTCCTTTGTTGAGTGTTCTGCCATCTAAAACTACTATTTTCATATCTGATCTGTATATATAAAATTATTCATGATGATAAGGTTCGTTATTCAATATGGTCATGGCCCGATAGATTTGCTCAACGAAGATTAGGCGAATCATCTGATGTGAGAACGTCATTTTGCTGAGTGAGACTTTTTCGGAAGCTGCCTGATAAACTGCTTCGCTGAATCCATACGGACCGCCAATAACGAATACCAGTCTTCGGGAAACCGTGTTCATTTTCTTTTCTAAATAGGACGCGAATTGCATGGACGTAAATTCTTTTCCTTTTTCATCAAGCAATACCAGATAATCACCTGCCTGTAGCGATTTCAAGATTAATTCGCCTTCTTTTTCCTTCTGCTGGTTTTCAGATAAGTTCTTGACGTTCTTGATATCAGGAATTACCTGCATCTCAAAAGGAATATAATGGACAAGTCTGTTCTGATATTCCCGGATCGCTTCCGAAAAGTAATTAGCGTCTGTTTTTCCGATGACTACTAAACAAATTTTCATTTGATTTTATATTTCTATATTTACAAAGACGAAGTTAGGGAAAATTCTTATCTTTGTAACCAGTATTCACAAAAAAGATCAGTGATGAAACGACTCTTACTGTTAATTGCCTTGGTTGTGGCGGCAATTCATGTACAAGCAGCAGACATAACAACCATTACGACGGCCTTAAAAACGGGAAATGCTACAACTTTACAGTCATGTATGGATAAATCGGTCGATATGGCTCTGGCGGATAAGTCAAAGACTTGTAACGCACAGGAGGCTGTTTCGATGTTGAATGGCTTTTTTAGTTCGAACAAACCTTCTTCTTTTTCTTTATTACATCATGCAGATAAAAAAGACAATGGTTTTTTGGTAGCAAAACTGACTGCGGGAAACAAGTCATACCGGGTTAATGTAACGTATAAGGTGGAAGGGGATAAAGTAGTAATACAATCAATAAGAATAGAATAATTTCAGAAGATGAACGTAAAAGAAACAAAAGAACAGCTTATTGCCGAACTGATTCGTCTGGCGTTTGCCGAAGATATTGGCGACGGCGATCACACAACCTTGTGTTGTATTCCGGCTACGGAGATGGGTAAAAGTCAATTGATCGTAAAAGAAGACGGCGTTTTGGCTGGTGTAGAAATGGCCCGGTTGATTTTCCATACGTTTGATCCGGATTTGAAAATGACCGTTTTTATACAGGATGGTGCTGAAGTTAAAAAAGGAGATATTGCCTTTGTAGTTGAAGGTAAAGTACAGTCGTTGTTACAGACTGAGCGCCTGATGCTGAATGTCATGCAACGTATGAGCGGTATTGCTACAACAACTCGCAAATATGTTAAGGCTTTGGAAGGAACCAAAACATGCGTGTTGGATACGCGCAAGACAACGCCGGGACTTCGTATGATTGAGAAAGAAGCCGTTCGTATCGGTGGTGGTGTAAACCATCGTATCGGTTTGTTTGATATGATCTTGTTGAAGGATAATCATGTTGACTTTGCTGGCGGTATAGAGGCTGCTATCACTCGTTGCCATGAGTATCTGAAAGAAAAACATAAGGATTTGAAGATTGAAATTGAAGTCCGCAACTTCGATGAAATTCAGCAGGTATTGAAAATTGGAGGCGTTGACCGTATTATGCTGGATAACTTTACACCTGAAGATACGAAGAAAGCTGTTGAAATGATTGGCGGACGCTTTGAAATTGAATCATCCGGAGGAATCACTTTTGATACGTTGCGTCAGTACGCTGAGTGTGGAGTTGATTACATTTCTGTAGGAGCTTTGACTCATTCTGTAAAAGGTTTGGATATGAGCTTCAAGGCTTGTTGATAATCTTTTACGATATAGAAAAGGAGAGAGGATAACACCTCTTCTTAAAATAAACGAGAACCGTTTTCGAAATTAATGGGTTTTGAAAACGGTTCTCGTTTATTTTGTTTTTCAGAATCAGTATCTCTTACTATTCAGAATGTTAGATCGCTATTATATTTTCTTCAGGAATAATAGGAAATGTAAAAGAAATGCATTATTTTTGATACGGATGTGGTTGGATACACTTAAATCTAAGAGAGTCTTTATTGTAGAACTTTATTATAACATGTCATGGAAAAACAAACGAAAAAGATGAACCGCCGTGAGTTTTTAGGTTTATCAGCTTTAGGATTAGCCAGCTTAACGATTTTACCCAGTTGGTCAGTTAACGGACAAAAATATGCTCCCAGCGATCGGATTGTCTTTGGTTTTATTGGTTTGGGCCGTCAGGGAATGAGTGATTTCTACTCGGCTTCGAATTGTCCGGGCATTCAAATAGTGGCCGGATGTGATGTAGATGCTTTGAAAAGAGAGCGTTTTATGAAGCGAGTTACAGAATGGCAAAAGAAAGCCGGCTGGAATCCTCGTTGTGATACTTATGAGTTTTATGAGGAACTGTTGGACCGGAAGGATATTGATGTCGTATCTATTGCTACACCCGATCATTGGCATGCTTTAGCTGCCATCCATGCTTGCCAGGCATCTAAAGATGTTTATCTGCAGAAACCGCTGACTTATACGATTTCTGAAAGTATAGCTTTGGTGCGGGCTGTCCGGGCCAACGACCGGGTATTGCAAGTGGGAAGCCAGCAACGTTCGGACCGGGAATTCCAGCGGGCGATAGAATTGGTACGTGCCGGTGCAATCGGTCATATTGAAAGTGTTCAGGTTCATATTGGTGAGCCTCCTAAACCGTTTGATCTGCCGGAAGTACCTGTTCCTCCTTATTTGAATTTCAATGCCTGGATGGGACCGCTTACGAGTCCGAATGTGCATTATCATCCGGATATGTGTCCGCCAATTGATAATCCGGAAATGGAAGAAAAAGGTCCGTGGGCAGTTTGGCGTTATTATCGGGAGACGGGAAACGGTTTAACAGGCGATTGGGGTGCCCATCATTATGATATAACACAAGCTGCATTGGGTATGGATGGATCTGGTCCTGTTGAATATATTCCGGCCGGATATAACGGAACGAAATATTGCACGATGAAATATGCGGATGGAACAGTCGTAACCGAGCAGGTGATAGAAAACTTCCGGAAGGATAATCCCAACGAACTTGGCATTAAGTTTATAGGAACAAAGGGTTGGCTGAAAGTGGCTCGCGGTTATATTGAATGTTCAGATCCTTCTCTGGTGAAAGATACCCCGATGGGAGCAGAAGTATCACACATGCAGAATTTTGTTAATTGTATCCGTTCACGCCGGAATCCGATTGCTCCGGTTGAAGTAGGTTGCAGTACCAATATCATGTGTTGTCTGAATAATATCGCTCACGAGCTGGGACGTCCGGTGAAGTGGGATCCAGCCACATTAAGCTTTGGCGATGACGAAGAAGCAGCCAATCATCGGCTTTATTACTATAAATATAGGAATCCTTATACCTTACCTTATTGGGATAAATGACAACTGATTTATTTCCTGCCTAGGAATGATTTAAAATACGCCAGCTTTTCATCAAAACACGCCGGCTTTTCATCAAAAGCTGGCGTGTTTTTGGAAGGATAAAAATTGTTGAATATGATAAAAGAAATTGCATTGAGTTTATTCTCTGTAGTTTTTATGTTATCTTGTACAGAGAAGAAAGAAGCAGAGCGAAAGGCTTTTGCTGAAAATGAGTTTAAAGAGTGGGCACAGACGCCTCCGATGGGATGGAACAGTTGGGATTGTTATGGCCCAACTGTGGAGGAACATGAGGTAAGGGCTAATGCGGATTATATGGCAGAACATCTGTTGAAATACGGGTGGGAATATATTGTGGTGGATATCCGTTGGTATGTAGAGAATGATAAAGCAGGAGGATATAACCAGACAGACCCGCATTATGTGTTGGATGCGTATGGACGATATCAGCCGGCAGTGAATCGTTTTCCTTCAGCTAAAGGAGGTAAAGGTTTTAAGGAATTGGCCGATTATGTACATCAGAAAGGTTTGAAGTTTGGAATACATATTATGCGTGGAATACCGAAAGAAGCTGTAGCTCAAAAAAGGCCAATAAAAGGTACGGATGGTATCACTGCCGATCAGATTTATTCAAAAGAGAATTTATGCCAATGGCTCTCTGATAATTATACGGTTGATACTTCTAAACCCGGAGCACAGGAGTACTATAATTCTATCATTAATATGTATGCTGATTGGGGCGTTGATTTTATAAAAGTGGATGACTTGTCGGCTCCATTTTACCATAAGGATGAAATAGAGATGATACGTTATGCAATCGATCATTGTGGTCGCCCCATTGTTTTTAGTACATCACCTGGTGAAACGCCGGTAGAGGAGGCCGAACATGTACGTAATCATGCGAATATGTGGCGTATGGTAAATGATGTATGGGATGTTTGGGGAGATGTGGAGCATCTATTGTCTGTTTGCCAGAAATGGTATCCTTATATTGCGCCGGGAACTTGGCCTGATTGCGATATGATACCTTTGGGACGAATCTCTATTCGTGGGGAAAGAGGAGAAGACCGAATGACTCGTCTTACTAAAGATGAGCAATATTCGTTAATGACGTTATTTACGATTTTCCGTTCACCCTTGATGTTTGGCGGGGATTTACCGAGTTGTGATGATTTTACTTTATCATTGCTGACCAATGAAGAAGTTCTAAAGATGCATAAAAAATCTGTTGATACCCGTATGCTGTATTATGATACAGAAAAAGTGGTCATTACATCTCGTCATCCTCAAACGGGAGCAATTTATTTGGCTTTGTTTAATACTTCAGATGATAAAGAGCTGTCAGTTGGTGCGGATTTAAAACAGCTTGGAATAGAAGGTCCCGTCGAAGTGGTTGATTTATGGACAGGACAAAATTTAGGAAAAGTCTCTGATAAGATTGAACGGGAATTGAAACCTCATGCTTCAATCTTGTGCAAGATTAGTTCTAATCTTGATGAAGTAACGAATTAGCATCGTGACTTTATAAACCATGAAAAAGCCCGGAGGATATTGCACCTTCGGGCTTTTTTAGAACTAAATCTCAAATGATTATTGAACAGTGTTATTTCAATCGCTTGTAGCCATATACAGCGCGTTCACCTAATTCTTCTTCAATACGAAGCAATTGGTTGTATTTAGCCATACGGTCTGAACGGCTCAACGAACCGGTTTTAATCTGACCGCTGTTGGTGGCTACAGCGATGTCTGCAATAGTTGCATCTTCCGTTTCGCCAGAGCGGTGAGAAGTTACTGTCGTATAGCCATGGCGATGTGCCATTTCGATGGCGTTAAGCGTTTCAGTCAGTGAGCCGATCTGATTAACTTTAATCAAGATAGAGTTGGCACATCCTTCCTGAATTCCCTTAGATAAGAATTCAACATTGGTAACAAACAAATCGTCACCTACTAATTGACAACGGTCACCAATACGTTGAGTCAGCTTTTTCCAACCATCCCAATCATTCTCGCTCATACCATCTTCAATCGAATCAATCGGATAAGTATTGATAAGCTTTTCCAGATAATCAATCTGTTCGTCGGATGTACGTTTCACGCCCTTTTCTCCTTCAAAGATAGTATAGTCGTAAACACCGTCTTTGTAGAATTCGGAAGAGGCACAATCCATACCGATCATAACGTCTTTACCCGGTTTGTATCCGGCAGCCTCGATAGCTTTCAAGATAGAATTCAGAGCATCTTCGGTTCCTTCCAATGCCGGAGCAAAACCACCTTCGTCTCCTACAGCTGTACTTAATCCTCTATCATGCAATACTTTCTTCAAAGCATGAAATACTTCTGCTCCCATTCGCAATCCTTCATGGAATGAGCTGGCTCCAACCGGACGTATCATAAATTCCTGAAAAGCAATAGGCGCATCACTATGTGAACCACCATTGATGATATTCATCATCGGAACCGGCATTACATATGTATTCGTTCCGCCGATGTAACGATACAAAGGAATATCCAGATAATTGGCTGCCGCTTTGGCAACTGCCAAGGATACTCCTAAAATGGCATTGGCTCCTAAATTAGATTTCGTAGGAGTCCCGTCCAAAGCTAACATAGCGTGATCAATACCCATTTGATCTAATGCCGACATTCCTTTTAACGCAGGAGCAATCACTTCATTGACGTTCTTGACAGCCTTCAAGACTCCTTTTCCTCCATATCTGTTTTTGTCTTGATCCCGTAATTCCAAGGCTTCGTGTTCACCAGTTGATGCACCAGATGGCACTGATGCCCGTCCCATTACGCCTGATTCCAGCAATACATCTACTTCTACAGTTGGATTGCCTCTTGAATCCAATATCTCACGGCCTGTAATCTTTTCTATTCTCATCGCTTTATTAATTAATTAGTGTTTGGCAAAGGTAACTTTCCCTTGCAGTTTATTAAATAACTAATTATGGTGATTTTTGGTTCTTTCATCTCCCTTAAATTAGGTATTTTTAGAAGTGACTGCTGTTTTATTCAGGAAAGATTGCAGGAAAACAAGAATGAATATAAAAAACAAAGGCTATTTCCCTTGTTTCAGAGAAATAGCCTTAATTGGAAGATTTATTATTTTATTAGAAGTAATATTCGTTAGAATCAATTTTAATCTTCGTTGGAATTAAAAATGATTCTCGTTACTTTTCATTTACTTTCTGGTAGCATAGTTCTTATTCAGATATTCCAACAATTCAGCTGTGATATCATAAGCGTCATTCGCTAATAAAATGTTGTCACCGGCTGTATTGCTGAATACAACTTGAAAACCTCTGCTCTGGTTAAATACTTTTAATTGAGAAACGATCGAATCACGTAACTGCTCGTTTAATTTCTGCTGTTCTTCCATCAATTCTTGAGAAAGACGGGTGTCAAGATCCTGAAGTTCCTGGCGCTTATTAAGCAATCGCTGCTGTTCTTGTTCAGCTCTTTCCTGAGTCAGAAATGCGTTGTTAGATATTTTGCGTTGAAATTCCTGCATTTCGCTTTGCAGAGAAGCAGCCTTTTGATTGACGTTGGCTCTTGAATTTTCTGCTTTTTTCAAAATGATTTCATTCAAGTCTTTTGCATAATTATAATTCTCTAAGAGAGAATCAACGTTGACATACGCAACAGGAAGGGTTGATGCCGTGCTTCCACTGTCTGTAGTAACAGCTTTTGTGGTACTAACTTCTTTCTTGCCTGAAAATTGCATGACAAACAGAATCACAACGGCAACAGCTAGTACGCCGTTGATAATGTAGTTAACGTTCTTCATAAAATGTAAAATATTATCTTTTTATTTTTTATCAGTTTGATTATCCAATCTGTCATATAGATTTTTATGCTGAACTTGCAAACGATGCTCTGTCTTAGCACAATATATGCCTTTTTTAGCCAACGCTTTATTCCCTTCAATATGTGTATTCGGGAAGCGTCCGCCTTTCTTCAGGAGCACTTTCACACAGAGTAATACTACACAGATTACAATAATTATGAATGTAAGCAATAACGTTTTTAGCATTTTCTATATATTTGTGGACGCAAATATAAGGCTTTCACCGATTATAAAGTAGATTTTTCTGATTTAATTCTACTTTTTTTCGATATTAAGTCGATTTATGTGTATAATTAACGTTATTAATACCTAAAATGAAATGAAGATAACAGATTTAGAACCTCAGATTGTGTGGAAATACTTTGATGAAATCACCAAGGTGCCACGTCCGTCCAAAAAGGAGGAGAAAATAGTTGCCTATTTGGAGAGTTTTGCTCAGAAAAATCATATAGCCTATAAGAAAGATGAAGTAGGCAATATCATTATGTCGAAGCCTGCAACTCCGGGTATGGAAAACCGGGAAACAGTCGTTTTGCAGTCACATGTCGACATGGTTTGTGAAAAAAACAACGGTACACAGCATGATTTTGAAAAGGATCCGATTGAGACCATTGTAGATGGCGAGTGGCTTCGCGCAAATGGAACAACATTAGGTGCAGACAACGGTATCGGAGTGGCTGCAGAGTTGGCCTTGCTTGCTTCAGATAATATTGAACATGGTCCGATTGAATGTTTGTTTACAATAGATGAAGAGACTGGTTTAACAGGAGCCAAGGCGCTGAAGGCCGGTTTTATGACAGGGAATATTTTGCTGAATCTGGACAGTGAGGATGAAGGTCAGATCTTTATGGGGTGTGCTGGTGGTAAAGATACACAGGCATTATTCCATTATCAGGCTGAAGCGGCTCCTGCAGACCGCCAGTATTTCCGGATTGACGTAAAAGGTCTGAATGGAGGACATTCCGGTGGTGAAATCCATAAAGGACTGGGAAATGCCAATAAGTTACTGGCCCGTTTCTTGTTTTTGCTGAAGAAAAACAAGATAGATTTCTTACTCTGTTCAATTGAAGGAGGAAATCTGCGTAATGCTATTGCCCGTGAAGCGCACGCTGTAGTAGGTCTTCGTCCGGAAGATAAAGAAACTGTACGGATTATGCTGAATCATTTCGCCGCAGATGTTGAAAATGAATTAAAGCATGTAGACAAGAATGTCCGTTTAGTGATGGAGTCGACAGACAAGCCTGATTTTTATATTGATAATGCTACTGCAGAAAAAGTTATTTATGCTTTGCATGCCTGCCCTCATGGTGTATTAGGTATGAGCCACGACATCGAAGGATTGGTGGAAACATCTACCAATTTAGCCTCTGTGAAGATGAAGGAGAATCATACCATCCTGGTGGGAACCAGTCAGCGTAGTTCAATAGAATCATACAAAGAAATGGCGGCTAATCAGGTAGCTGCAACTTTCCTGTTGGCCGGTGCAGATGTTTCTCATGGTGATGGTTATCCGGGATGGGCTCCAAATCCGGATTCGGTAATTTTGAAGATCGCTCAAAAGACATATGAACAACTGTTCCATAAGCAACCTGAAATTATGGCTATTCATGCGGGTCTTGAGTGTGGTTTGTTCTTGGAAAAGTATCCTACGTTGGATATGATATCATTTGGTCCGACATTACGGGATGTTCATTCTCCTAATGAAAGAATAGAGATCAAAACAGTCGGTATGTGGTGGAGCCATTTGCTTGAACTGTTAAAGAATATTCCTGCAAAATAAATTTCAATCTATTCCGTTATAAAAGAGAAGTTATGTGAAATAAATTCATGTAATTTCTCTTTTTTATTTTTCTGTTCACATAATTTATATTACTTTTGTGAAAGAATTGCGAATTATTGTGCGGAAAAATAATCTTAACTGGAAAAGATATGAAAAAAGCAGTCTTATTTATATTTAGTTTATTGTCATTATTCCTAATGATAGGTGTATCATGTGACGGACTGGACGAACATTATTCGACTAACCCGAATTATCGTTTGTCTTTTTCTGTTGATACATTGTCTTTTGATACAGTTTTTACAACGATAGGTTCGGCTACCAAACAATTTATGGTGTATAATCCGAATAAAGAGGCCCTTAATATCCAGTCTATCATGCTGGCAAGTGGGGGAGAGTCGGGTTTCCGCTTAAATGTAGATGGTCGAAAAGGTGACTATTTTGATAATGTAGGGATTTTGGCAGAAGACAGTATGTTTGTTTTTGTGGAGGTAAATGTAAATCCGAATGATTCTAATCAGCCTCTATTAGTAGAAGATTCGGTTGTTTTCATGACGAATGCCGGGAAACAGACGGTATTGTTGGAAGCATACGGGCAAAATATGCATTTATATAAAGGCGGAGTTCATATTACTCGTGATACAACATTTACGGCAGATCTGCCCCATTTGGTGTACGACAGTATTATGATAGCTGATGGTGCAACACTGCATCTGGCAGCAGGTGCAACACTGTATATGCACGATAAGGCAAACTTAGTTGTTGCTGGTCGGCTTATTGCTGAAGGTACTATGGATAAACCGGTTGTAATTCGGGGGGATCGTCTGGACTTCGTATTAGATGATATTTTACCTTATGATCGGACTCCAGGACAATGGGGAGGCATTTATTTTAAGCCGGAGAGTTATGGTAATCGTTTGGAACATACGATTATCCGGAATGGAACAAGTGGTATAACCATTGAGGCTTCAGAACCTAAAGATAGCAAATTGGAAATATCCAATTCTCAGCTGACAAATATGAAGGAAAATGTCTTGACATCTATCAACAGTAAGCTCACAGTAATCAATACCGAAATTAGTAACGCCGGAGGAACTGTGGTGGCTTTGGCTGGAGGAGATTGTCAGTTTATTCATTGTTCGCTGGTGAATTACATGCGATTAGTTCAGCGTTCAACAGAATGCCTGGTTATGGCTAATGCTTATATGCAGAATTCAGAAAATATTATTGTTCCGTTGAAAGCTCATTTTGATAATTGCTTGGTGGATGGTAGCTTTGGACCAGGAAAGAATCCTCTTACAGGTGAGATAGCCCTATCATCGGTAGATGAGGCTGATTTTGATTATTATTTTAATCATTGTGTCCTGACTACGGTTGGAAGTGATAATGGTCGTTTTGAATCAACCTTGTTTACAACGGAAGATAGTGCTCCATTGTATCGTATGACAGGTGGAGAAGCCAACAAATATCAATTCGATTTTCGTCCTGATACGGTAATTTCATTGGGTGTTGGAAAAGCTGATCCAGCTGTTTCAGCGCAATATCCAATAGATCGGTACGGAGTAAATCGATTGGAAAGTAGTAACGGACCAACGATCGGCGCTTATGAGTTTGTAGAAAAATAAGGTGTGAATATAAAAACTTTAACTATGAAAATTTCCCTATTGACTATTGGGGTGGTAGTCTTCTTGCCCTTTTTGTGTGTTTTGGGAAATGCCCAAATACATTTCAGCGTTATGAGCTATAATGTGGAGAATTTATTTGATACAGTAAATGATCCATTGATGGAGGATGATGAATTTACGCCAGCAGGGAATCGCTTTTGGACGAAAAGTCGTTATTATCGGAAGTTGCAATATGTAGCTCAAGTAATTCAGGCTGCGGGTGAGTGGACCGGTGTGGCTCTGGTGGGATTATGTGAAGTTGAAAATGATTCTGTAGTGGAACATTTACTGCGAAGAACACCGCTATATAAAGAGGATTATCAGTATTGTATGACACATGGATGTGACAAGCGGGGAATAAATGTCGCATTATTGTATCAGCGTGATCAGTTTCGCATGTTGGGAATGGAGGAATTACATGTCCCTACTGCAGTCAGGGAACGTCCAACCCGAAATATTCTTCATGTCTGGGGTGAGGTCCTTTCATCAGATACCTTGGATGTATTTGTATGTCATCTTCCTTCTCGTTATGGTGGTGAATTGGCCAGCAGGAAAAGGCGGAAAGAGGCTGTTGGTGTTTTAAGGAAATGCACAGATTCTTTATTCTTTTTTCGGAAATCTCCTAAGATATTGATCATGGGAGATTTTAATGATACACCTCAAGATGAAACTTTAGAGCAGGAATTACAAGCAAGTCCCTTCCATGAGGATAATTTATTAGAAGAAAACCGACTGTATAATCTGTTTTATGAAGCTTCGGGCTCACATAAATATCAAGGAGAGTGGAATCAGCTGGATCATATCCTTGTTAATGGGGCATTATTGCAGGAAAAACAGTCTTTCTATGTGAAGGAAGGAAGTGCTCATGTGTTTGCTCCGTCATTTTTATTAAAACCTGATAAGACATGGCGTGGTATTCGTCCGTTTCGGACATACTATGGTTTTAAATATGAAGGAGGATATAGTGATCATTTACCTTTGCGGGTAACTTTTATATGTAAAGGGGTTAAATGGTGATTTATATTTTGGTCTTGTTACTATTTTATGTACTTCCTAAATCCTAATTTATATAGGCATTGATTGTATAAAAAAAGACTGCCAACCCATAGGTTTGACAGCCTTCTTCATATATGATAAGAACAACTGAGTTATTCTTTGATTCCTAAGACCTGGCGGAAACGACTGATAAACTCTGCCGCTTCATCTAAGGTCAGGCATAAAGGAGGTAATAAGCGGATGGTATTAGTTCCTGCAACTCCTGTAAATACTTTCTGCTCAAAAAGCAATTTGGAACGAATTTCTTTGATAGGTTCTTCAAATTCAATACCAATCATTAAGCCTCGTCCACGAATTTCCTTGATACCCGGTAGTTTGTGTAATTCTTCAAGCAGGAAAGAACCTACTTTTTCTGCATTGGCCACTAATCCTTCATCATTCATGATATCTAATACGGCAATAGCAGCTGCACAAGCCAAATGGTTACCTCCAAAAGTAGTACCTAACATACCATAAAATGGCTTAAAGATAGGGCTGATAAGAACTGCTCCCATAGGAAAACCATTAGCAATACCTTTGGCAACGGTAATCATATCCGGACGGATTCCTGCATATTGATGAGCAAAGAATTTACCGCTCCGACCGTATCCTGATTGGATTTCATCGAGAATCAATACGGCCTGATATTTTGTACACAACGAACGTAAGTCTTGCAGAAAGTCGTTAGTCGGTACTTGGATACCACCTACACCTTGGATTCCTTCAATGATAACAGATGATACATCGCCCTTTTTTAATTCGGCTTCAACAGCAAAAGAATCGTTGAGAGGCAGATAAGAAACATCTAATCCTTCGTTTACAGGAGCGATAATTTTAGGGTTGTCTGTAACCCGAACAGCAGCTGAAGTCCGCCCGTGAAACGAATGTTTGAAGGCAAGTACTCGTTTTTTACCATTATGGAATGAAGCAAGTTTCAGAGCATTTTCATTAGCTTCAGCTCCAGAGTTGATTAAGAATAATGAATATTCATCATAACCGGATGCTTTACCTAATTTATCGGCTAATGTTTGTTGCAAACTATTAATTACTGAATTTGAATAAAATCCGAGTTTGCTTACTTGGTCGCTGATTGCTTTTACATAGGTCGGATGACTATGTCCAACTGAAATTACAGCATGTCCTCCATATAGATCCAAGTATTCATTGCCTTCTTTATCCCAAACATGGCAACCTTTACCTTTTACGATCTCTATATTGAATAAAGGATAAACATCAAAAAGTTTCATATATTAAAATCATTATCGTTGTTAGAATGCTGATGGTTTCAGATGCAAACCTACTTTTTCTTCCAGTCCAAACAGAAGGTTCATATTATGGACGGCCTGTCCGCTTGCTCCTTTCAGTAGATTGTCAATCATAGAAACAATCAACAGTTTGTCTTCATATTTTTGTAAATAAATCAAACATTTGTTCGTATTTACGACTTGCTTCAAATCAGGATTCTTGTCGATCACGAATGTAAATGAATGATCTTCGTAATACGATTGATAAATACGTTTGATTTCGTCTAAATCAACTTTACAATCCAGGTAAGTTGTCGCAAATATCCCACGTGAGAAATTTCCTCTGACCGGAATAAAGTTGATTTCACTGTTGAAGCTGTTTTGTAACTGCTTTAAACTTTGTTTGATCTCAGCCAGATGTTGATGGGTGAATGGCTTATAGATTGAAATGTTGTCATTACGCCAGCTAAAATGAGAAGTCGCAGATGGCTTGACTCCTGCCCCCGTTGATCCGGTAATAGCATTGACATGCAAATCTCCATTTAGCATAAGATGCTTGGCTAAAGGGAGAATACCTAACTGGATACAGGTCGCAAAACAACCAGGATTGGCAATGTGTTTTGCTGTACAAATTCTACGTCTGTTCAACTCTGGTAAACCATATACAAAATCATGATCTTCGCTTTCTATTCTGTAATCCATAGAGAGATCGATAATTTTGACATGATCGGGTACGGTGTGCGATTCCATAAATTTCTTGGTGTCGCCGTGTGCTGTACAGAAAAATAAACAATCAATGCTGTCCAAAGGAAGTTCTCCTGTGAAACGCATATCAGTTTCTCCATAAAGTCCTTCATGTACATCTGTAATCAAGTTACCTGCATTACTTGAGCTATTGACGAAAACGATTTCTACATCGGGATGATTAATCAGCAGACGAATTAATTCGCCTGCTGTATATCCTGCTCCTCCAATGATACCAACTCTGATCATATTTCCTCCTCTTTGTGGTTTGTATAGTAAACACGCAAAGGAGTAGAAAGAACTTTAATAAATCCTTTGGCATCTTCAGCTGTCCAGCCTTTTTGCATTTCACCGTATTCGCCAAATTTTGTTTTAACCAGATCGTCATCTGATTCAACACCTACAGTTGAGAATGAAAGAGGACGAAGTTCCAGGATGGCTGTTCCGTTTACATTGCGTTGAGATTCTTGTAACATGGCTTCAATATCACGCATAACAGGTTCCAAATATTGACTTTCATGCAAGAACATACCGTACCAGTTTGCAACCTGATCTTTCCAGTATTGTTGCCATTTACTTAATGTATATTTTTCCAAAAAACGATGGGCTCCGATAATCAACATAGGAGCTGCAGCTTCAAAACCAACACGTCCTTTAATGCCGATAATTGTATCTCCTACGTGCATGTCACGGCCAATTCCATAAGCAGAACCTATTTCTTCAACTTTTTGAATTGCTTTGATCGGATCATCAAAAGCTTCACCATTGACAGCGCATAATTCACCTTTCTTAAATTCTAAGCGAAGTTGTTCGGAACCGGTTTTAGTAACTTGTTTCAAGTAGGCTGATTCAGGCAGACCTTGAGCAGAATCTAAAATTTCTCCACCACAAATGGATGTTCCCCACAGACCTACATTATAAGAGTATTTCAATTTCGTAAAATCGGCTTCAAAACCATGCTCTTTCAAATAATTAATTTCATAGTCACGGCTTAGTGCCATATCACGAGTTAATGTGATGATTTCAACATTAGGAGCCAATACAAGGAATGTCATATCAAAACGTACTTGATCATTACCTGCTCCTGTTGAACCATGCGCTATGGCATCAGCTCCTATTTCGTTAGCATAACGGGCAATTGCTAAAGCCTGAAAAATACGTTCAGAACTAACAGAGATCGGGTATGTACCGTTGCGTAGAACATTTCCGAAAATCATATATTTCAGACTCTTTTCGTAATATTCTTTGGTTACATCAAGTGTAACATATTTTACAGCACCTAATTTATATGCGTTTTCTTCATTCTTTTTCAGTTGTTCTTTACTGAAACCACCAGTATTGGCACAAGCGGCATAAACTTCATATCCTTTTTCTTTAGCCAAATACATTACTGTAAATGAAGTATCCAATCCTCCACTAAATGCTACTACTACTTTCTTTTTCATATATCGTTTGTATTTATTGTTATCTGTTAAAATGTTGTTTGTTATTTATTCTCGCTTTTGTCTGGATGAGGAGCTTCCGGGTCAAAAAGCATACCGGTACAAATACAATATCGTCTGTTAGTCCGTTCCAGAATATCGTGGTTAACACAGCCTTGGCAGCCTCTCCAGAAAGCTTCATCATCTGTTAAGTCTGCAAATGTAACAGGTACATATCCAAGTTCTGTATTCATCTTCATGACTGCTGCCCCTGAAGTCAGACTGAAAATTTTTGCATGCGGCCACCTCATACGAGCCAGTTTGAATGTCATTTCTTTAATTCGTTTAGCTATACCTAATCCTCGGTAATCCGGATGGACAATCAATCCAGAAGTAGTTACGTACTGCTTATTCCCCCAAGATTCAATGTAGCTGAAACCTGCGAATTTGTCACCATCTAATGCTATAACAGCTTTTCCTTCTTTCATTTTCTGCGCTACGTATTCATGAGTACGCTTGGCGATACCCGTTCCCCTTACCTTTGCTGCAGCTTCTATGGTCTCGAGTATAGTGTCAACATATACCTCATGGGAGGCTTCTGCGATCATGACGTCAATTTGTTTTTCTTGTTCCATTTCTTATATTTGTACCTTATTATATCTTCATATAAAATGAGCTAATGCATCTACAATATTTTCCCGACTGAAACCTTCACGTGGAATGACTAAAATTGTATCGTCACCTGCTATCGTTCCTAAGATCTCTTTCGGTGCATGTGTATCAATGTCAGAAGCAATTCCCATGGCATAACCTGGACGCGTCTTGATGACTGCGAGATTACCCGAGAATTCAATATTTGAGTGATTTTTTTGTACTGGAGCTTTTGAGATTGGTACAGCTATTTTGTTAGGTAATTGGTAAACATACATTCCATTAGCATCATGTACTTTAATTACCTTCAGTTGTTTGATATCCCTTGATAGTGTAGCTTGTGTAACAACAAAACCCATTTCACATAACCGTTTGCTTAATTGCTCTTGGTTGTTGATAGATTCTGTGCTGATAAGCTTACAAATCATTTCCAGCCGTTCTTTTTTTGTACACATATTGTATAAATATTCAATTCGGCGGCAAATATATGTATTAATATTGAATAATTATACAAAGATGGGGCTATTTTTCCAATAAATATTCAAATTGAAGGAATATGATAGGTTGTGTAACTCTTCGCTTATAACTTAATCTTGGTTCGTTATTGTAAGAACAGTCGTAGCGGTGTGCTTATGAATTATGGTGGGCAAAGGGAAATAATTACTTAATTTTTTAAGATACTGAAGGCTATATACATGAAAAATGAATTGGTGAAACTTAACATTTATTTATATGTTTCAGAACACATATTAAAAACATAGTATTACTATAAGTATTTGATTATTAAGTAAAAAGTCGAATATCTATATAAAATAATTTAAAATATTTATGAAATCGAATTTGTTTTTTTAGATATTAAGCCTTACTTTTGATTCGCAATAAATAAATCAAACAGAAAAACACGAACAATAAACATAAAAATTGATATACTTATGAGTTATCTTAAATTTGATAAGACAGTCATGATCAATTTGGAAGAGTCGCTGACGCGTGAAGTTTTGAGAACGAATCGCTTGGGGGCATACCATAGTAGTACTGTCGTAGATTGCAATACTCGTAAATACCACGGATTATTAGTAATGCCGGTGCCAGCTTTGGACGATGATAATCACGTACTCCTATCTTCGCTCGATGAAACTGTGATACAGCACGAAGCTGAATTTAATCTGGGTTTGCACAAGTATGGTGAAAATAATTTCAGTCCGAAAGGGCATAAGTATATACGTGAATATACTTGTGATACGGTTCCTCGTACCGTTTATCGTGTAGGTGGAGTTATCTTTTCAAAGGAAAAGGTCTTTTCGATGTTTGAAAATCGCATTATGATCAAATATACCCTTGAGGATGCCCATTCTGCAACAACACTGCGATTCCGTCCATTTCTTGCTTTTCGTAGTGTGAAAGAACTGACGTATGCTAATGGTAATTTGAATCAAAATTATACTGTAGTACCCAATGGAATAAAAATGTGTCTTTATCCGGGTTATCCAGAGCTTTTTATGCAGTTTAGCAAAAAAGTAAATTTCGTATTTGATCCAAAGTGGTATTATGGTATTGAATATTCGAAAGAGCAGGAGAGAGGATATCCTTATAAAGAGGATTTATTCGTTCCGGGATATTTTGAAGTCCCTATTAGGAAGGGAGAAACAATAGTGTTTAGTGCAGGAGATAGCCAAGTTGCAACTACTCGTTTAAAGACTTTGTATGAAACAGAAGTTTCTGTCCGTACCCCAAGAACCAGTTTTTACAATTGTTTGAAAAACTCTGCCCAACAATTCTACTTTCGGCCTAAAAAACAAGATGCTTATTTGTTGGCTGGTTATCCTTGGTTTAAAGTAAGGGCGCGGGATCTTTTCTTAGCTGCTCCTGGATGTACCTTATCCATAGATGATCCGGTCCGTTTTGAGAAAATTATGGCAACGGCTTTACCTGCGTTACGGGCATTTATGGAAGATGGAGCCTTAGATCCGGTAATTCAGGAAATAGAACAGCCTGATGTGATATTATGGGCAATTTGGGCTATACAACAATATGCTAAGGTTGTTGGCATTGATAAAGCTAAGGAGCTATATAAAGACTTTATTGATGAAGCCCTTGAATACATAATTTCCCAGAAACACCCAGGGTTGAAAGTAATGGATAGTGGTTTGCTATTTGCAGACGGAGGTCGTGACAAGGCTATAACGTGGATGAATTCTGTTGTTAATGGACGTCCTGTCGTACCAAGATCAGGGTATATTGTAGAATTTAATGCTGCCTGGTATAATGCTTTATGTTTTTCTCGTGAGATGAACGGAGAAGCAACAAATGAAAAAATTGATAAGTTAATCAGTGCAATTAATATTTCTTTCCCGAATACATTTGTCAATGGTTATAATTACTTATTTGATTATGTGAATGGTTCGTTTGTTGATTGGAGTGTTCGTCCGAACATGATATTTGCAGTTGCATTACCATACTCTCCTTTGTCTCGTATGCAAATGCGTTCTGTATTGGATATAGTTACGAAAGAATTATTGACTCCTAAGGGAATCCGTTCTTTAAGTCCGAAAAGTGAAGGATATCGTCCTTATTGTACGGGCCCCCAAGTTGAACGAGATTTGGCATATCATCAAGGTACTGCATGGCCTTGGTTGCTTGGAGCTTATTTGGAGGCTTATCTGCGTGTATTTGGTAAATCGGGTGCTGCATTTGCCGAACGAATGCTGATTAGTATGGAAGAAGAAATGACTAATCACTGTATTGGTACAATTTCTGAAATCTATGATGGTAATCCTCCTTTTACAGGGCGTGGAGCCATCTCTTTTGCCATGAATGTGGCAGCTATTCTTAGAATAGAAGAAATGTTGAAGAAGTATAACGCCGAATAAACTGTACATACTATATGAAAGCTTTAATGTTTGGTTGGGAATTTCCCCCTCATATTTTGGGTGGTTTGGGTACTGCCAGTTATGGATTAACTCGCGGTATGGCCATGCAGCCTGATATGGATATCACTTTTTGTATTCCAAAGCCTTGGGGCGATGAAGATCAGAGCTTCTTGAGGATTATTGGAGTGGATAATGTGCCCATTGTATGGCGTGATGTAAATATGGATTATGTCAAAGACCGATTGGGTAAGTTTATGGATCCACAACTTTATTTTGATTTCCGAAATAATATATATGCTGATTTTTCTTATCGACATGTAAATGATTTGGGATGTCTGGAGTTCTCAGGTCGATATCCTGATAATTTGTTGGAGGAAATCAATAATTATTCAATAGTTGCAGGGGTAATTGCTCGCACGATTCCATGTGATATTATTCATGCACATGACTGGTTGACTTATCCTGCGGGTATTCATGCAAAGCAGGTAACAGGCAAACCATTGGTCATTCATGTCCATGCTACTGATTATGATAGAAGTCGTGGTAATGTAAATCCTGATGTTTATGGTATTGAGAAGAATGGAATGGATCATGCAGACCATATTATAACAGTAAGTAACCTTACACGACAGACAGTAATTGAAAAGTATCACCAAGATCCGGCAAAGGTTACGACGGTACATAATGCGGTAGAACCATTAAGCCCGGAAATATTGGCAATTCAGGATAAAAAAGGAGTAAAAGATAAAATCATTACATTCTTAGGTCGAATTACGATGCAGAAAGGTCCTGAATATTTTGTCGAAGCTGCAGCAAAGGTGTTGAAGCGTGCTCCTCATGCACGTTTTATCATGGCTGGTAGTGGAGATATGATGAACCAGATGATTCGTTTGGCTGCTTCGCGCAATATTTCTGATCGTTTTCATTTTACTGGATTCATGAAGGGAAAACAGGTGTACGAGGTGTTGAAGGCGAGTGATGTTTATGTGATGCCATCAGTATCTGAGCCTTTTGGAATATCTCCTTTGGAGGCTATGCAATGTGGCGTGCCTTCTATTATTTCTAAACAATCTGGTTGTGCGGAAATTCTGGATTATGCTGTAAAAGTAGATTATTGGGATATTGAAGCATTGGCTGATGCAATGTATTCTATTATCACATATCCAGCAATGCATGAATTCCTGAAAGTTGAAGGCAAGAAAGAGGTTGATAATATAAAATGGGAATATGCAGGACAGAAAGTTCGTCGCATCTATGATATGGTATTAGGAAACAAATAAAACAAATTCAAACAGAAAACAAATAAACAGAATTTATTATGAAAACTATATGCTTCTATTTTCAGATACACCAGCCGTTCCGTTTGAAAAGATATCGTTTTTTTGATATCGGGAATGACCATTATTACTATGATGATTTCCAAAATGAGGAAATTATCCGTCGAATTGCAGAGAAATGTTATTTGCCTGCTAATCGGACTATTTTGGAGATGATCAAATCAAGTGGTAATAAGTTTAAAGTTGCTTTTTCTATTTCCGGAGTTGCATTGGAGCAAATGGAAATTTATACTCCAGAAGTAATAGATTCTTTTAAAGAACTGGTAGCTACAGGAAATGTTGAATTCTTGTCTGAAACCTACGCTCATTCATTATCTTCGTTGGGTGATCCTGACGAATTCAAGCATCAAATAGATAAGCAAGAAGATAAGATTCAAACATTATTTGGTGTAAAACCTAAAGTATTCCGTAATACAGAGTTGATTTATTCTGATGATATATCAGAAATCGTTTATGAAAAGGGATATAAAGGTATGTTGACTGAAGGAGCAAAACATATTTTGGGTTGGAAGAGTCCAAATTATATGTATTGTTCAAGCGTTCAGCCTAATTTGCACTTGTTGCTGAAGAATGATCGTTTTAGTGAAGATTTATCAGAGCGTTTTAGTGATTATAGCTGGAATGAATATCCATTGACTGCAGATAAATTTATTTCATGGATTGCAGCAACGCCAGAGTCTGAGCAGGTCATAAATTTGTTTATGAATTATGAAGTGCTGGGTTCTTTACATCCTGCTGAAACAGGTATTTTTGAATTCTTTAAGGCTTTACCTCGTTTTGCTGCTGAAAAAGGTATCAGTTTTTCAACTCCGTCAGAAGTATTTGCTCTTTTGAAGCCTGTAGACAGTATTTCTGTTCCATATCCTATTTCTTGGGTTGATGAAGAGCGTGATTGTAGTTCTTGGTTAGGAAATGTTTTGCAGCAAGAAGCTTTCCGTAAGATTTGTGAAATAGGAGAACGGGTTCGCTTGTGCGATTTACGTAGAATTCGTCAGGACTGGTACTATTTGCAAAGCAGTGATCACTTCTATTATATGAGTACAAAGCATATGGGTCGAGGAGGATTTAGTCCTTATGATAATCCTTATGACGCATTTAATAATTATATGAACGTGCTTTCTGATTTTATTGAACGTGTTAATGCTCAGTATCCACAGGATATTGATAATGAAGAATTGAATTCATTATTAACAACGATTAAAAATCAAGGGGAAGAGATTGAAGCTTTGCAAAAAGAATTAGACAAGCTGAAGAAAAAAACTTCGACAAGAAAAAGTAAAGATGCTTCGTCTGGAACTGATAAACAATAAGGCTTTTGACTTTTTGGGCCTGTAATATTAATTGGACAATAATTTGCTTATAAATTAAAAAAGTCATGTTTTGAGTTTGAGGGCATGGAGTATAATTTTTTGTGAAACAGTGGGAAGTTTGTTTTGCCCTCAGGTTTAAAGGTTTTTAATAGTTTATATATGGAAGCCGTTTCTTTGTGAAAAGAGACGGCTTTTTTGTGGACTGGGGAGAAGAGTTGTGGAAATATTCCTCAAGCCAATTGCATGCATATCGAGTAATTATCGTAAATTTGCATTCTATAATTCTATGAATTAGCTCGATAGCAAATATAGGTGAGTTTTACTAATATTTTGGTACGATTATTTCTTTATTCTATGCGATGTAGTATTAATTTTTTAGGTAGAAGAACAATGTTAGGTATGTTAGGGAAAAAGCAATGGCCGCTTTATGCCTTTTTAGGGTTAGCTGTTTTTATGGCTGGTTGTAAAAAGAAAGTTGAGCCGCAATTGCCGATTGTCATCGTAGAAAAGCCTGTTAAAAAGGATGTTCAGATTTACGGAGAGTATGTCGGAACAATTAAAGCAGAGAGTTTTGTGGAAATACATGCTCGTGTGGAAGGTTATCTCGAGAATATGATGTTTGAAGAAGGAAAGAGAGTGAAGCAGGGCGATCCTTTGTTTATTATTAGTCCGGCTTTATATAAAGCTCGTGTAGAAAAGGCAAAAGCTCAACTTAAAAAGAATGAAGTGCAAGCTGCTAAAGCTGCGCGTGATGTTCAGCGTTTGACTCCATTGTATGAACAGCACGCAGCAAGTCAATTAGATTTAGATAATGCAATCGCTGCCAAAGAAAATGCTGAAGCTGATGTGGCGATGAGCAAAGCTGATTTAGATCAGGCTAATTTGGAATTGAGCTATACACGAGTAACTTCACCAATTACAGGATATATCAGCGAACGGTTAGTAGATATAGGTACACTGGTGGGGCCTGGTTCAAAATCAAAGTTGGCAACAGTGGTAAAAAGCGATACTGTCAATGTTGATTTTAAAATGACAGCTTTGGATTATTTAAGAGCTGAACGTAGAAATGTCAAATTTGGAGTTCAGGATACCACTCGTTCTTGGCAGCCTACAGTGACGGTTACTTTAGCAGATAATTCTGAATACCCTGTTAAAGGTATCGTTGACTTTGCTGACCCTTCAGTAGATCCCAAGACGGGAACTTTTACGGTACGTGCTATTTTGCCTAACCCTAACCGTAAATTATTGCCTGGTCAGGCAACGCGAGTAAAATTATTGTTGGATGTTCGTGAACGTGCTATTGTTATTCCTCGTAAAGCTTTATCGATAGAAAAAGGAGGAGCCTTCATTTATGTGTTGCGCCGTGATGACGTAGCTGAAAAGCGTTTTGTTCAGATTGGTCCTGAGTTTGATAATTCTGTTGTAATTGAACGAGGATTGGGTGAAAACGAACGAGTTGTAGTTGAAGGTTACAATAAACTAGAGCCTAATGTAAAAGTTCAGCCAGTACTTTCGAGTGATGATAAAGCTATTCAAGCATTAAGAGAAAAGGAGGAAGAATAATATGAAGCCTGGTTTCTTTATTGACCGTCCGGTATTTTCTACTGTTCTGTCTATTCTGATTGTATTAGTAGGACTCATCGGCTTGATCATGCTGCCTATCGAGCAGTATCCCCAGATAACCCCTCCGGTAGTAAAGATTGGAGCTACTTACCCTGGTGCAAATGCTTTGACTCTTTCTCAAGCAGTTGCTACTCCAATTGAACAGGAATTGAATGGAACTCCCGGAATGATATATATGCAAAGTAGTAGTTCGAATTCAGGATCATTAAACATTACTGTGACATTTGATGTTTCTGCCAATCCGGACTTGGCGGCTGTTGAGGTTCAGAACCGTGTGAAACTGGCAGAAAGCCGTTTGCCTGCTGAAGTGATCCAAAATGGTATCACCATTGAAAAACAGGCTCCAAGTCAGTTGATGACATTAACATTGATGTCTGATGATCCCAAATTTGATGAGATTTATCTGAGTAACTTTGCTACAATTAATGTATTGGATGTTATTCGTCGTATTCCAGGAGTAGGACGTGTATCTAATATTGGTAGCCGATATTATGGTATGCAGATATGGGTATATCCGGATCGTCTGGCCAATATGGGATTAACGGTAAAAGATTTACAGGATGCTTTGAAAGATCAAAACAGAGAATCAGCAGCCGGTGAATTTGGTAAACAGCCGATTTTGGATGTAGATGTAACCTTGCCTGTTACTTCATCTGGACGTCTTTCTACTGTAGAAGAATTTGAAAATATTGTCATCCGGGCAAATTCTGATGGCTCAATCGTCCGTATGCGCGATGTAGCTCGTGTTTCATTGGAAGCATCTTCATATTCAACAGAAAGTGGTATTAACGGAAAGAATGCGGCCATTTTGGGCATTTATATGTTACCAGGGGCTAATGCTTTGGAAGTAGCAAAAAGTGTTCGTGCTGAAATGGCTGAAATCAGCAAAAACTTTCCGGAAGGTGTAGAATATAATTTCCCGTTTGATATGACGGAATATATTTCCCAATCTGTACATGAAGTTTATAAGACATTGTTTGAAGCTTTGTTCTTGGTTATTTTAGTTGTATTCTTGTCATTACAGAATTGGCGTGCGGCATTAATTCCAACTATAGCTGTGCCTATTTCGTTAATTGGTACATTTGGATTTATGTTGGTCATGGGCTTCTCTTTGAATATGCTGACATTGTTAGGATTGATTTTGGCTATTGGTATTGTGGTGGATGATGCCATTGTCGTGGTAGAAAATGTTGAGCGTATTATTAATGAGGAAAATATTTCAACGCGTGAGGCTACCCATAGGGCCATGAAGGAATTGTCGGGAGCTTTGATTGCTACTTCCATGGTTTTGGTAGCTGTATTCGTCCCTGTGAGTTTTCTGAGTGGTATCACCGGGCAGCTATATCGTCAGTTCTCTATTACGATTGCTGTATCGGTAATGCTTTCAACCGTAGTTGCATTAACATTGAGTCCGGCAATGTGTGCTATCATTTTACGTCCATCTAAGCATGAAAAGAAGAATATCGTGTTCCGGAAGATTAATGAATGGCTTGAAAAAGGAAATCATAAATACACAAATATATTACGTCGGGTAATGAATATGCCTAAGCGTGTACTTGCTGGCTTTGGTATGGTATTGGTTATGATTTTTGTTATGAGTCATTTATTACCTACTTCTTTTATTCCAGAAGAAGATCAGGGATTCTTTACGGTGGAAATAGAATTACCTGAAGGTGCAACATTGGAACGTACACGAGTTGTAACAGACCGATTGATTGATTTTCTGAATCATCAACCTGCAGTTGCCTATGTCCAAAATGTAACGGGTAGTAGTAATCGGTTAGGTACAACGCAAAATCGTGCTACGCTTACTGTTATTTTAAAGCCGTGGGAAGAGCGTAAATCTGGAGATATGGGAGTTGAAGACGTGATGGAGACAGTCCGGAAAGAACTTTATTATTATCCAGAAGTGGTTGGTTATGTCAATAGACCACCTGTCATTCCTGGTTTAGGAGAAAGTGGAGGTCTTGAGATGCAGTTGGAAGCGAGGGGAGAAGCCACGTGGGATGATTTGGTTCAGGCTACTGATACATTCTTGTATTATGCCAAGAAAGCGCCCGAGCTGCATAGTGTTTCATCTGCCATGCAGGCTGATATACCTCAGATATATTTTGACGTGGATCGTGATCATGCAAAATTCTTAGGAATTCCGATGGCTGATATTTTTTCAACCATGAAAGCTTATTTAGGATCGGTTTATGTGAACGATTTTAATATGTTTAACCGTATTTATCGTGTCTATATCCAGGCTGAGGCTCCTTATCGAGCAAATAAAGAAAGTTTAGGACTTTTCTTTGTGCGAACCGGTAGTGGCGCGATGGTACCTCTTACGGCATTAGGCACGACACAATATACAACGGGGCCTGGTACAATCAAGCGCTTTAATATGTTCTCGACAGCACCTATCAATGCCGTTGCGGCTCCTGGATATAGTACAGGTGAGGCGATGAAAGCATTGGAACGTATTGCCAAAGAACATTTATCAGATAATATTGCAATTGAATGGAGTGGCCTGTCTTATCAGGAAAACAAAGCAGGAGGCCAGACCGGATTTATTTTGGCATTGATCTTCTTGTTTGTATTCTTGTTCTTGGCTGCTCAGTATGAAAGCTGGATTGTGCCAATTGCGGTATTGCTTTCTTTACCTATTGCGGCGCTTGGAGCTTTTCTCGGAATATGGATAACTGGGTTGGAAAATGATGTATATTTCCAGATCGGTTTGGTGACATTGATAGGTCTGGCTGCTAAAAATGCCATTTTGATTGTTGAGTTTGCGAAGGTACAGGTTGATGAAGGCGTTGATCCTGTGCAGGCTGCAATTCATGCAGCGCAGATGCGTTTTCGCCCGATTTTGATGACTTCCTTGGCTTTTGTATTAGGTATGTTGCCTTTGGTTATTGCTTCTGGTCCGGGTTCTGCATCGCGTCATAGTATAGGAACAGGTATTTTCTTTGGTATGTTGGTTGCCATTACCATCGGTATAGTTATGGTCCCATTCTTTTTTGTCTTGATTTATAAGATAAAAAAGGGCATACGTTTGAATCGCATCTCTCGTTTGCCACGGATACCTCACATTAAGAAAGTAGCTCCGTGGGTGGTTTTAGCCTTGTCTGTACTGGCATTTTCATCTTGTAAGGTAGGAAAAGAATATGCACGTCCAGATCTGAATTTGCCAGAATCGATTGATGCCTCTGTAACAGATACGGCTTCTGTTTCGGATATTCCTTGGCAAAGCTTATATAAGGATACTGTTCTTCAAGGATTGATAAATAAAGCATTGGAGAATAATAAAGATATGAAGATTGCTGCAGCCAAGATAAAAGAAATGGTAGCAGCCAAACGTATTTCTTTTTCCCGATTGTTCCCTTCTATAGGCGCTAATTTACATGCTGAAAAAGAGGTTTTAAACTATGGGGGAAATAACCGAAAACCGGATCCGGAGTTTGATGCCAAATTGACATTAGCTTGGGAGTTGGATTTATGGGGAAATATTCGTTGGGCAACTGAAGCCGATTTGGCTGCATACATGCAGAGCATTGAAGCTCAGCGTGCTTTAAAGCTGACTATTGTAGCGGGTGTAGCTGCTTCATATTATCAATTATGTGCTCTGGATCAAGAATTATCGATAGTCAGACAAACATTGGAAGCCCGAAAAGAGGGACTCCATTTGGCTAAGTTACGTTATGAAGGTGGATTAACTTCTGAAACAGCTTATAACCAAGCGGTAGTAGAATTGGCACGTACAGAAACCTTGATTCCGAACTTAGAGCGGCAGATTAAAATTAAGGAAAGTGATCTGGCCATGTTGTTAGGCGATTATTCGCATGATATACCTCGTGGCCAACGGTTGTCAGAACAACAGTTACCGGATGCGCTGCCGATAGGTTTACCTTCTTCTTTATTGGAAAGACGTCCGGATGTCCGTCAGGCAGAATTTAGTCTAAAAGAAGCTAATGCGCAAGTGGGCGTTGCTTATACAGACTTGTTTCCTAAAATTGCCTTAACAGGTAATTTGGGCTTTGAAAGTGCTGAGTTAGGTGATCTATTGAAAAGTCCGGCTTGGTTTTTAGCTGGTAACTTATTGCAGCCTTTATTTGCCATGGGGCGAAACAAGGCGAAGGTGAAAGTTGCCCAGGCAAAATATGAGCAGGAGGTGTATAGTTATGAGAAGACGGTTATTGGCGCATTTAAAGAGGTGAATGATGCGATTGTTTCTATCCGAAAGGCAAAGGAAGTCCGTCAGTCACAAGCTAAGCTGGAGATAGCAGCCCGTAAATATTTGGAGCTTGCCCAGTTGCAATATATCAATGGTGTTTCGAGTTACATGGATGTGTTGGATGCGCAACGTGAGCTGTTAAGTGCTCAATTAGGTTTGAACTCGGCTGTATGTAACGAGCTGCTTACGGTAGTTTATTTATATAAGGCACTTGGAGGAGGATATTAAACTACATCATTGATAAAGAGTGATTCTGTAGGGAGACGAAATAATAAATTTTATCTTGCTTACAGGTCACTTTTTTTTATGCTTTAGCCATTAAAACAGTTCCATTTTGGTTCTCGTTGGTTTTAAATTCATTTCTCGTTTATTTTAATTTTATTTCTCGTTATTTTTGCAACTGCTTTATTACTCTTGTCCTTTTATTTATTTTGAGATAAAGGAAAGCTGGAAGCATATAATAATTGAAGAGAAAATAAAAGAAGATTTTGGCAACCTTTTTGTATCTATAAAGAGTAGTATACAAAGAAATGTAGATATTAAAAAGCCAATAACTGAAAAACTTGTCTTGTATACAAATGATAATAGGTTGGAAATAAATATATTATAATATGAGCAATAAGCATTTTGAAGAGAAGAAAAATTCTTCGGAAAAAGAAAATCAAGAAGTTGTGACAGAAGAAACGACAAATTTGCAGGAAGAAAAGGCAAATTTGTCAGAAAAAGTTGATGAAGCAGACAAAGTGTCTGCTGAATTAGCCGAGTTACAAAAGAAATATGATGAGTTAAATAATTCTCATTTGCGTTTAAGAGCTGAATTTGACAATTATCGGAAACGTACTTTGCGTGAAAAAAGCGAATTGATTAAAAATGGAGGAGAAAATGCCTTGACTCAATTGCTTCCTGTTGTTGATGATTTTGAACGTGCTTTACAAAATATCCATAAAGCAGAAGACTTGGCAGGAGTAGCCGAAGGCGTTGATTTAATATATAACAAGTTCATTTCCTATTTAACGAGCCAGGGAGTAAAAGCTTTGGAAGTAGTTGGCAAGCCTTTTAATATAGATCAGAGTGAGGCAATCGCTACGATCCCTGCCCCGGAAGAAGGATTGAAAGGTAAAGTGCTGGATTGTGTCCAGACAGGATATATGTTAAATGAAAAAGTGATTCGTCACGCAAAAGTTGTCGTAGGAGAATAATAATAGTTTACCAAAATGGCGAAGAGAGATTATTACGAAGTGCTGGGTGTAGACAAAAATGCATCTGAAGAAGAAATAAAGAAGGCTTATCGTAAAAAAGCAATTCAATATCACCCTGATAAAAATCCGGGGGATAAAGAAGCTGAAGAAAAGTTTAAAGAAGCGGCTGAGGCCTATGATGTGTTGAGCGATCCTCAAAAACGTCAGCGTTATGATCAGTTTGGTCATGCGGGAGTTGGTGGTGCATCTCAATCTGGAGGTTTCGGTGGAGGAATGTCTATGGAAGATATTTTCTCACAGTTCGGAGATATTTTTGGAGGTCATTTCGGTAGTTTTGGTGGCTTTGGTGGCTTTGGCGGACAGCGTGGTGGCCGTCGGGTAAATCGGGGTTCTGATTTGCGTGTTAAGGTTAAACTTTCCTTGAAAGATATTGCTACAGGAGTAGAAAAGAAAATCAAGGTAAAGAAATACGTAGCTTGTTCACATTGTCATGGCACCGGTGCAGAAGGTAGTGACGGAACAAAGACTTGTGATACGTGCAAAGGCTCGGGTGTTGTAACAAGAATTGCCAATACCATTTTGGGACAAATGCAGACACAAACCACTTGCCCTACTTGTGGAGGTGAAGGTAAGGTTATTGTGAAGAAATGTACAAACTGTAATGGTGAAGGAATTGTCCGGGATGAGGAAGTCATAACGATTAATATTCCTGCAGGTGTTGCAGAAGGCATGCAGCTTTCTATGAATGGAAAGGGAAATGCAGCCAGACATGGAGGTATTAATGGTGATTTGTTGATTTTGGTGGAAGAAGAGCCTCATCCAGAATTGTTACGTGATGAAAACGATTTGATCTATAATTTGCTGTTGAGTTTTCCTCAGGCTGCTTTAGGAGGTTCGGTGGAAGTTCCTACGGTTGATGGAAAAGTAAAAGTAAAAATCGATCCAGGTACACAACCGGGTAAGGTTTTAAGATTACGGAACAAGGGGCTTCCTTCAGTAAATGGTTATGGAACGGGTGATTTATTGGTGAATGTCAGTGTATATGTTCCAGAAAATCTCTCTCAGTCAGAAAAAGATACGTTGAACGGCTTAGAAAATTCTCCTAATTTTCAGCCGAACAAAACCATGAAAGAAAAGTTCTTTGATAAATTCAGACGACTTTTTAATTAATAGGACTATACGTTAATTGGGAATAAGCCAAGTCTTTATAATCGCAATTCTCTTTATTATAAAAAAGAGAGAAAGAGCGATAAAAGACTTGGCTTATTTTGTTATGGAGCTTAAGAAAGGGGTAAACATATTAAATATTCCACTTTGAATTACTTTTTCATGATAAATATTAAAAAAAATCCCTCTACTTTCCAAAAAGAAGTGTACCTTTGCCCTAAAGGATCATGAAAACCTGAAAAATATAAACTAATAAATTCTAAACACAATGGAACTTACACACATTGAACACTTAGGAATTGCTGTTAAGAGCATTGAAGCATGTCTTCCGTATTACGAACAGGTATTAGGATTGAAATGCTATAGTATTGAAGAAGTAGCTGATCAGAAAGTTAAGACAGCTTTCTTTAAAATTGGACAAACAAAAATTGAATTACTGGAACCGACAAGCGAAGATAGTACAATCGCTAAGTTTATTGAGAAAAAAGGTGAGGGCATTCATCACATTGCTTTTGCAACACCAGACGTTCAGGCTTGTTTAAATGAAGCTGAATCAAAAGGAATCCGCTTGATTGATAAGGCTCCTCGTCGTGGTGCTGAAGGTTTGGATATTGCATTCCTGCATCCGAAATCAACTTGTAGTGTATTAACTGAGCTTTGTATGCCAGGTAAAAAGGACTAAACTGTTGAAAAAAGTTAGGAGATAAAAATGAGGGAGTGAGAGAAAAATTAGGAATATCTCGAAAACATAATGTATACCTCATTTTTAACTTCTAACTTTTCTTTTATAATTAAAATAGGTAATCATTACTAACAACAAATCAAAATACAATGAGTAATCAGCTTGAAAAAGTAAAAGAGCTTATCGCTCTGCGTGAACAGGCACGTCTGGGTGGTGGTGAAAAAAGAATTGAGTCACAACATAAGAAAGGTAAGTACACAGCCCGTGAACGTATCTCTATGTTGCTGGATGAAGGTAGCTTCGAAGAAATTGATATGTTCGTTAAGCACCGTTGTACTAATTTTGGAATCGACAAGACAAAATTCTTGGGTGATGGTATCGTAACTGGTTATGGAACGATCGATGGCCGTCTGGTTTATGTATATGCACAGGACTTTACCGTATTCGGTGGTGCTTTGTCTGAAATGTTGGCTTTGAAGATCTGTAAGATTATGGATCAGGCTATGAAGATGGGTGCTCCTGTTATCGGTTTGAATGATTCGGGTGGTGCTCGTATTCAGGAAGGTGTAAACGCTTTGGCTGGTTATGCTGAGATTTTCCAGCGTAATATCTTGGCTTCTGGTGTTATTCCGCAGATCTCTGGTATTTTTGGTCCTTGTGCCGGTGGTGCTGTTTATTCTCCAGCATTGACAGACTTCAACATCATGACACGCGGAACCAGCTATATGTTCTTAACCGGACCGAAAGTTGTTAAGACTGTAACCGGTGAAGATGTTACACAGGAACAGTTAGGTGGTGCTAGTGTTCACTCAACGAAGTCGGGTGTTGCTCATTTCGCTGTAGATACAGAAGAAGACGGTTTGAAGTTGATCCGTCAATTGTTGAGCTATTTGCCTCAGAATAATATGGAAGAAACGCCGTTGGTAGAATGTAAAGATCCGATAGATCGTTTGGATGACAATTTGAATGAAATTATACCGGATAATCCTAACCAGGCATATGATATGTATGAAGTAATCGGTACTATTATTGATAATGGAGAATTCCTTGAAGTTCATGCCGATTATGCTAAGAATATTATTGTTGGTTTCGCCCGCTTTAACGGACAGGCTGTAGGTATTGTAGCTAACCAGCCAAAAGTAATGGCAGGATGTTTGGACAGCAATGCTTCTCGTAAGGCTGGCCGTTTTGTTCGTTTCTGTGATGCTTTCAATATTCCATTGGTTACATTGGTTGATGTTCCAGGATTTTTGCCAGGTACAGGTCAGGAATATAACGGTGTTATTCTGCATGGTGCTAAATTGTTGTATGCTTACGGTGAAGCTACTGTACCTAAAGTAACAGTTACATTGCGTAAGTCTTACGGTGGTGCTTATTGCGTGATGAGCTCTAAACATTTGCGTGGTGATATGAACTATGCATGGCCGACTGCAGAAATTGCCGTAATGGGTCCGAGCGGAGCTGTTGAAATTATCTTTGCGAAAGAAGTGGCTGCAGCTGAAGATCCGAAGGCTTGTGCTGCTGAAAAAGAAGCTGAATACAAGAAAGCATTCGCTAACCCGTACAATGCGGCACAGTATGGTTATATTGATGATGTTATTGAACCGCGTAATACTCGTTTCCGCATCATTCGTGCATTGCAGCAGTTGCAGACAAAGAAGTTGAGCAACCCGGCTAAGAAACATGATAACCTGCCTCTGTAATTTAAAAAAAGTAAGCGTATGACGAATAAAAAATTCGGGGCTTTGTTGCTGTTATTGTTCCTATTTACTTTTGGGGCTAAAGCACAGCTAACAACTTCCGTTAAAATCAATGAAGTGCTGGTCATTAACGAAGATAATTTTGTTGATGACTACGGTAAACGTCACCCTTGGATTGAGTTGTACAACAACTCGGCGGGAACTGTTGACTTAAGAGGTTGTTTTTTGACGAATGATAAGAATAACCCAAAGAAATACATGATTCCAAAGGGCGATGTATTGACGAAGATCGCGCCTTATCAACATACTTTGTTTTGGGCAGATGATCAACCGACCCGTGGAACTTTCCATGTTAATTTTACATTAGATCCGGACAAGGATAATTACATTGCTTTGTATGATGCCGATGGTACTACTCTGATTGATGAAGTAGTCGTTCCTGCAGGCCAGAAGCCAGATGTCAGCTATGGTCTTGATATGGATGGTAAAGGTAAGTGGATGGTTTTGGATAAAGTAACTCCGAGTACCAATAATGTTACATTAGATAGTAATGAAAAAGTAGAAAACTTCCAGAGAAATGACTCTTGGGGTATTGGTATGACTATTACGGCTATGGCTGTTGTATTCTTGGGCCTCATCGTTCTGTACTTGGTATTCAAACAGATTGGTAAAGCTGCTATCAGAGCTAGTCAACGTAATGCACAGAAGGCTGCTGCAGCTAGTGGTACTAAAGTATCTGCTAATGCTGGTCAGGAATCAGGTGAAATCTTTGCTGCTATTTCGATGGCTCTGTATGAATTGAGCGATGATAATCATGATATCGAAAATACAGTATTGACCATCCGTAAAGTTCAACGTAGTTATTCACCATGGAGTTCTAAGATTTATAGTTTACGTCAGACTCCGGTTGTTAAAAAGTAATTATCCTTAAAAATCGAATTGAAGAATGAAAAGTTTTAAATATACCATTAACGGTAACGTATATAAAGTGCACATTAACTCAATTGTTGATGATGTTGCAGAAGTAGAAGTAAACGGAACTCCGTATAGCGTTAAAATGGAAAAGCCTGCTAAAAAGCAAATTGTAGCTTTGAAGCGTCCGGCTCAGGCTCCTACTACGGCAGCTGGTGAACCGGTTATCTCTCGTCCGGCTAATGCCAGTGTTGCAGGTGCAGTTAAATCTCCGCTGCCAGGTGTTATCTTGAGCATCGACTGTAAAGTGGGTGATGTAGTGAAGAGAGGTCAGAAGATTTTGGTATTGGAAGCTATGAAGATGGAAAACAATATCAATGCTGATCGCGATGGTAAGATTGTAGAAATTAAAGTAAACAAAGGCGATTCTGTACTGGAAGGTGCTGACCTCGTCGTAATTGGATAATGTTATGTTAGCATCAGTATTATTACAAGCGGCAGGATCGAGTGAAAGTTTTTTGCAATTTTTGGCTGAAAACATTCAGGTGTTCTTGTCTTATACAGGATTTGCGAACGCAACGCCAGGGCATTTTATCATGTTGCTGGTTGGTTTGCTGTTCATCTTCCTGGCTATTAAATATGAATTTGAACCGATGCTTCTGATCCCAATTGGTTTTGGTATTTTGATTGGTAACATTCCTTTTAAAGATGCCGGTTTGCAATTGGGTATTTACGAAGAAGGCTCTGTATTGAATATTTTATATCAAGGAGTAAAACAAGGCTGGTATCCGCCACTAATTTTCTTGGGTATTGGAGCGATGACCGACTTCTCGGCATTGATTTCTAACCCAAAGTTGATGTTGGTAGGTGCTGCAGCTCAGTTCGGTATTTTCGGTGCTTATATCATTGCATTGCAGATGGGATTTGATCCGAGTCAGGCTGGTGCAATCGGTATTATCGGTGGTGCTGATGGTCCGACAGCTATCTTCTTGTCTTCTAAATTAGCTCCAAACTTGATGGGTGCAATTGCGGTTTCTGCATATTCGTATATGGCATTGGTGCCGATTATTCAGCCTCCTTTCATGCGTTTGCTGACAACCCATAAAGAACGTCTGATCCGTATGAAACCGCCGAGAGCCGTTTCACAGACAGAAAAGATCATGTTCCCTGTTGTAGGTTTGTTGTTAACTGCATTCTTGGTTCCTTCAGGTCTGCCTTTGTTGGGAATGTTATTCTTCGGTAATTTGTGTAAGGAAAGTGGTGTAACTCGTCGTTTGGCAGAAACAGCCCGTGGTCCGCTGATTGATGTGATTACAATGTTGCTGGGTATTACAGTAGGTGCTTCTACCCAAGCTACTCAGTTCTTGACCATCAATTCAATCAAGATCTTTGGTTTGGGTGCATTGTCATTCGTAATTGCTACTTGTGCCGGTGTCTTGTTTGTTAAGTTCTTCAATTTATTCTTGAAGGAAGGTAACAAGATCAATCCGTTGATCGGTAACTCGGGTGTATCAGCCGTTCCTGATGCTGCTCGTATTTCTCAGAATGTAGGTTTGGAATATGATCCGAGCAACTATCTGTTGATGCACGCTATGGGACCGAATGTTGCGGGTGTAATTGGTTCGGCAGTAGCAGCTGGTATCTTGTTAGGTTTCTTAGGATAAAATACATACACGTTTTTATCAACTTTTGATAATAAAAGTCCTGGTTATAGCGTTGTCGCGTATAGCCAGGATTTTTTGTTATTCTAGTATCCGTTCGGTGGATTTTAAATATAAAAAAACAGAAGAATTTAGACTTAAAAGCGAAAAGCGCTGCTGTTACATTCTGTTTACCGATATTTTTTCTTATTTTTGCACTGTATTATACAAAATAATAGCGCAATGAATCTATTAGAACTGAGTGAACAGGAAATCATTAGACGTAACAGTATGGAACAGTTGCGTCAGATGGGGATTGAGCCGTATCCCGCAGCAGAGTATGTAACAAATGCTTTTTCTACAGAAATAAAAGAATCATTCAAAGACGATGCAGAACCACGTTCGGTGTGCATTGCCGGGCGAATCATGAGTCGCCGTATCATGGGAAAGGCTTCATTCATGGAATTGCAAGATTCAAAAGGTCGTATTCAGGTGTACATTTCGCGTGATGATATTTGTCCGGATGAGAATAAAGACCTGTATAATATTGTATTTAAAAAATTATTGGACATTGGTGACTTTGTTGGAATTAAGGGATATGTTTTCCGTACACAAATGGGAGAAATCTCTGTTCATGCACAGGAATTGACAGTATTATCAAAATCTTTAAGGCCATTGCCTATTGTAAAATACAAGGATGGTGTTGCTTATGATGGCTTTAATGATCCAGAATTACGTTACCGCCAGCGATATGTAGACTTGGTCGTAAACGAAGGTGTTAAAGATATCTTTATAAAGCGTACAAAGGTATTTAATTCGATGCGTAATTATTTCAACGACCATGGTTATTTGGAAGTCGAAACTCCAATACTTCAATCTATACCGGGTGGAGCAGCAGCTCGTCCTTTCATTACCCATCATAATGCATTAGACATCCCATTATATTTGCGTATTGCGGATGAACTTTATTTGAAGCGCTTAATCGTGGGAGGTTTTGAAGGCGTGTATGAGTTTTCTAAGAATTTCCGTAATGAAGGAATGGATCGTACACATAATCCGGAATTCACTTGTATGGAAATCTATGTTTCCTATAAGGATTACAATTGGATGATGGATTTTACTGAAAAGATGCTCCAGAAGATTTGTATGGATGTCAATGGTACAACGGAAATAAAGATGGGAGACAATATCATCAGCTTCAAGGCTCCATTCAAACGTATTACCATGTTGGATTCAATTAAGGAATTTACGGGTTATGATCTGACAGGAATGGATGAAGACCAGATTCGTGAAGTGTGCAAGAAGCTGAATATGGAAATCGATGAAACAATGGGTAAAGGGAAATTGATTGATGAAATATTTGGTGAGTTCTGTGAGGGCAATTATATCCAACCGACCTTTATTACTGATTATCCAATTGAAATGTCTCCGCTGACAAAGAAACATCGTAAGAATCCGAGTCTTACAGAACGTTTCGAATTGATGGTAAACGGAAAAGAATTGGCTAATGCTTATTCAGAATTAAATGATCCGATTGACCAATACGAACGTTTCCAGGAACAGCTCCGTCTGTCGGAAAAAGGAGATGATGAGGCTATGTTCATTGATCAGGATTTTATTCGTGCTTTGGAATATGGTATGCCTCCTACATCAGGAATGGGAATCGGAATGGATCGTCTGGTTATGTTGATGACGGGGCAGACAACAATTCAGGAAGTATTGTTCTTCCCTCAGATGCGTCCTGAAAAAACGGTGAAAAAAGATGCTGTAGATAAATATACTGCTATTGGAATTGACGCAAATTGGGTTCCTGCTTTGCAAAAGGCCGGTTATGTAACTATTGATACATTAAAAGAAGCCAACCCGAACAAAGTTAGACAAGAATTATGTGAGCTCAATAAGAAATATAAGTTAGGGCTGGAAAATCCAAAGGCGGAAGAAATCGAAGCTTGGATTTCCAACGCTGCCAAATAAAATCTGATACAATAATGAATTTGCCTGGAAAAATTGCAATAATGGGAGGCGGTAGTTGGGCTACCGCCTTAGCCAAGATTGTACTCTCTACTCAAGAGCGTATCAATTGGTATATGCGGCGAGATGATCAGATTCAGGATTTCCTTCAGACAGGTCATAATCCGAGTTATTTGTCTGCCGTAGAATTTGATATTAATCGGATTAATTTCTATTCTGATATTAATCGGACGATTGAAGAGTCAGATACGCTCATCTTTGCTACTCCTTCACCATTCTTAAAACAGCATCTGAAGAAAGTTACGACTTCATTAGAAGATAAGTTTATTGTTTCTGCTATTAAGGGAATTGTGCCGGATGAAAATATGCTGGTAGCTGATTATTTTTCGGAATATTATCATGTTCCTATTAATCATATTGCAGTAATCGGTGGACCGTGTCATGCTGAGGAAATTGCGCTTGAGCGCCTTTCGTATATCACTTTGGCATGTCCAGATATAGATTATGCTTATCAGCTGTCTCCTGTGTTTAAGAATCAATACTTGAGAAATTATTGTTGTAAAGATGTAACGGGCATTGAGTATGCTTCGGTTTTGAAGAATGTATATGCAATTGTAGCAGGCATTTGTCACGGGATGAAATATGGCGATAATTTCTTAGCGGTGTTCATCTGTAATGCTATTGAAGAAATGCGGAATTTTTTGTATGCCGTTCATGGACTTGAGCGGGATATTACTGATTCTGTATATTTGGGAGACTTACTGGTGACTGCTTATTCCCGTTTTAGTCGAAACAGAACCTTTGGGACTATGATAGGAAAAGGTTATTCTGTGAAAACGGCGCAGTTGGAAATGGAAATGATTGCTGAAGGTTATTACGGGACAAAATGTATTCATGAAATTAACGAAAAATATAAAGTCAATATGCCGATATTGGATGCTTTGTATGCGATTTTGTATGAACGGAAATCGCCAATGGTTGTTATTCGGCAGTTGACACAAACTTTTAAATAAATCATTCGCTTTATGAAAAACATTTGCTTGAACTTTGAAAAAGCATTAGGCGTTGTTTCTAAAGAGCAGATTTTTGCACAGGAAGCAACTGTAAACGCTTGTATGGCGACTTTGCACGAGGGTAATGGTGCTGGAAATGATTTCTTGGGATGGTTGCATTTACCTTCTTCTATTACAGAAGCTGAGCTGACTGAAATAGAAAACACTGCTAACATTCTGCGTTCTAAGTGCGAAGTAGTTGTTGCTATTGGTATTGGTGGCAGCTATTTGGGAACTCGTGCAGTTGTTGAGGCTATGAATAATAGTTTTGACTGGTTGCATACGAATGATAGAAAGAATCCGATCTTATTGTATGCAGGTCATAACATTGGAGAAGATTACTTATATGAACTGACAGAAGTATTGAAAGGTAAACAATTTGGTATTATCAATATTTCAAAGTCAGGAACAACTACAGAGCCTGCTATTGCATTCCGTATTTTAAAGAAGCAGTTGGAGGATGCTGTAGGTAAAGAGGAAGCTAAGCATCGTATTGTGGCTATTACTGATGCTCGTAAAGGTGCTTTGCGTACTTTAGCAGATCAGGAAGGTTATAAGACATTTGTTATTCCAGACAATGTAGGTGGTCGTTTCTCTGTTTTGACACCAGTTGGATTATTGCCAATCGCTGTTGCAGGTATTAATATACGAGAATTGGTGGCAGGAGCTGTAGCTATGGAAAAGGCTACTGATCAGAGTGTACCTTTTGCTGAAAACATTTCAGCTCAATATGCAGCCGTTCGTAATGAATTATACAAGAGAGGAAAGAAAATAGAAATCTTGTGTAACTTCCATCCGAAATTGCATTACATTGGTGAATGGTGGAAACAGCTGTATGGTGAAAGTGAAGGAAAAGATGGAAAAGGAATATTCCCGGCAGCTGTAGATTTGACAACCGATTTGCATTCAATGGGTCAGTGGATTCAAGAAGGTGAACGTACCATCTATGAAACGGTTATTTCTGTTGAGAAAGCTAATCATTCAGTAGTAGTTCCGACAGATGAAGCCAATCTGGATGGATTGAATTTCTTGGCTGGTAAGCATGTAGACGAAGTAAATAAAATGGCAGAGTTAGGTACTCAGTTGGCCCATGTAGATGGCGGTGTTCCAAATATAAAGGTGACGATGCCGGAAGTTTCTCCTTATTATATTGGTCAGTTATTCTATTTCTTTGAGAAAGCATGTGGTATCAGTGGCTATATCTTAGGTGTTAATCCGTTTAACCAGCCGGGTGTTGAAGCTTATAAGAAGAACATGTTCGCATTATTGAACAAGCCTGGTTATGAAAAGGAAAGTGAAGCTATTAAAAGCAGATTATAAAAAGATTATTTGATACTGAGATTATATTGGGAATTGCCTGAAAAACATGCGAGGAATTAAGTCTTACGTCTGTTTTTTAGGCAATCCTTTTTATAAAGATATAAACATGGAGTTGGATTTGATAAGGAGAGCCGTGCAGCATTATGAGGAACATGCGGGTTGTAAGCTGAATCCAAAAGCTGTCTTGTTTGATATGGATGGTGTTTTGTATGATTCCATGCGCTTTCATGCACGGGCCTGGAAAGAAGTGGCTGATGCTCATTCGTTGATAAGTTCTGAAGACGATTTTTATATGTACGAGGGCCGTACTGGTTCGAGTACGATAGATGAACTATATTTACGTTCTTTTCACCGAAAGGCAACAGATGAGGAGAAACAGGCAATTTATCGGGAAAAATCGGATTTATTTAATCATTATAATGATGGTGAACCGATGCCGGGTGCCACAGATGTTCTGGAAAAAGTAGGTGCTTATGGTATGCAACGCTTGGTTGTTACCGGTTCCGGGCAGAAAAGTTTGATTGATAAATTAGAGCATACTTATCCGCATTGTTTTTCACAAGACAAGATGGTAACGGCATTTGATGTAAAATATGGAAAGCCTGATCCGGAACCTTATTTGATAGGCTTAGTCAAGGCTGGAGTATCTGCTCATGAAGCTTTTGTCGTTGAGAATGCACCATTGGGTGTTCGTGCCGGAGTTGCGGCTGGAATATTCACAATAGCAGTAAATACAGGCCCATTGTCTGACGAAATTTTATGGAATGAAGGAGCCAATCTGCTTTTTCCTTCCATGGAATCATTGGCTACACATTGGCCATTGTTGATGCAGGCTGTAGGAAAATAAAAAAGGAAGCAGAGAGTTGTCTCTCCACTTCCTTTACATTTGTTTATATAAATGATTATTTCACATAATCAGCTTTATTCAAGAAGTCGTAGCTCTTTTGAACGTCTTCCTGAGGTGTTCCGTCGTAGCGTTCTACTTCTACATACCAGTCTTTCATGCCGTTGGCATATGCTTGTTCAAAGATCGGCTTGAAGTCGATTGTACCACTGGCTCCAATAGCTGTCTCATCTTTAATATGTAATACCGGGAAACGGTTTGGATATTTCTTCATATATTCTACTGGATCTTTTCCTCCTCGTTTTACCCAGTAAACATCCATTTCGAAGAAAATGTGATCTGGACTTGAGTTTTCAAGCATCAGGTCATAAATAGTCTGACCATCGATCTGTTTGAATTCATAATCATGGTTGTGGTAACCGAATTTAATACCGGCACCGGCAGCAGCCAAGCCAATTTGATAGAAGTAGTCACTGAAATATCTCTTCAAATCATCCATGGTTGCTTTTTCGTTGATCGGAGAAACTGGCATAACCATGTATTTCATTCCAGCCTTCTTATGAGCTTCGATAGCTGTATTCCACCAAGACAGGTCTTTGTTCATATCATCACCAATGAAATGAGACAGGTGGGCGCTGGTCGGTTTCATGCCTAAGTCGTTACAAATCTTCTTGAATTCTGCGGGATCTAATCCGTAGATCTTGCCGTCGTCACTGTAACCGGCAGTTTCCAAATTTACATAACCCATTTTGGATACAATTTCCAATACTTTCTGGATACCTAAATCATTGATATCGTCACGCAAAGAATAGAGTTGAAGACCAATGTGTTTTTTTGCTGTTTCACTTGCTGCACTTGAAGCTCCTTTACCGCCGCAAGATGATAATAATTGTGGAGCAACTAAGCCTCCTGCAAGTAACAGAGAAGCCTGCTTTAAAAATTCACGTCTGTTTTGCATAGCACTAAAATTTTGAGTTAAATAATCTGCCTACGAAATTAAGGTTTATATTTCTAAATATAGGCTATTTATGAAATAATTTTTTACTTTTTTCTCATTATTCATGCAAATGTATCAATATGACTTCTATTTTATCTTCCATTAGTGGTTTTTACGTATGTTCATTCAGTCTTATTTATCATTCAGATTCATTTTACCGCTGAAAGATATCGATTGTCTGTTATTGGGCTGAACATAGATTTGGGTTGAGCCATTAGTGAACACGGTTATCCGGAAGGTATAAGAATCTTCTTCATTACGTGTTTTTAATTTGATTTCTGTTGCACCTTTTTTCCCTTCTTTTGATTCGTACTGGCTGATAGGTGCTTGAAAATTCAGTCCTTTGCCACCTCCATAAGGTACATTATAGGCTTCACCGACATATGGAAGGTAAGAAAATATCGAATCGTTCTTGACTTCCAGCGAATAGAGTGTCGTTAAAGCTCTGCTTCTGCCTTTCATAGGTGTCATATAGTCGACATCTATTTTGTAAGTATGTTCATCAAGAGCTTTTTTTATCGTTTGAGCAGTCTGATCATTCTTCTGTTCTTGGGCTGCAGTGGGTTGGGTTAAAACAGCCAGCCCCATTAATATTGCCGTGTACATGATTTGTACAAAATACTTCTTATTCATCTTGACATATATTTATTGGTTAGTATAATCATTTGCTTTATTGTAATAACAAATGAGACAGGTGAAAGTTGGTCCTTTTTGAAACAATTTAGATTTGAAATACTATCTTTGTGTTATGGAAAATAAGAGACCATATAACGAATTCAGTGATTTTTTGAGGAACTGCTTCCCTTGCAAAGTACAAAAAATATCTATTAACGCCGGATTCACGTGCCCGAATCGTGATGGTAGCAAAGGTTGGGGTGGATGTACGTATTGTAATAATCAGACATTTAGTCCGGAATACTGTCATACAGAAAAGACTGTTACGGAGCAATTAGAGGAAGGAGTTCATTTCTTTTCCCGAAAATATCCGGAGATGAAATACCTGGCCTATTTTCAGGCTTATACAAATACCTATGATTCGATAGACGCTCTGAAGAAAAAATATGAAGAGGCTTTGGCTTTTCCGGGTGTTGTGGGACTGATTGTCGGAACTCGTCCTGACTGTATGCCGGATGAATTGCTGGATTATTTTGCAATGCTGTCAAAACGTACATTTGTCATGATTGAATATGGTGTTGAAAGTACGAAGGAGGAAACATTATTGCGCATTAATCGGGGGCATTCTTATCGGGAATCGGAAGAGGCTATTTGTCGGACAGCGGCTTGTGGTATTTTTACCGGTGCTCATTTGATATTAGGATTGCCGGGAGAGAGCAGGGAAGATATCTTGGAACATGCACGACGTATATCTTCTCTACCACTGACAACACTGAAATTACATCAGCTCCAGCTGATCCGGAATACACGGATGGCAAAGGAATATGCAGAAAATCCGTCCGATTTTCATCTTTATACGGTGGACGAGTATATAGATTTGGCGATCGACTTTGTCGAACGGTTGAATCCTGCATTCATTGTGGAGCGATTTGTTTCCCAGTCGCCAAAAGAATTGCTGATCGCACCAGATTGGGGACTGAAAAACTATGAGTTTACTGCCAAGGTCAACAAACGGTTTATGGAACGTAATACTTGGCAGGGGAAATTATATGAGTAAACAAACCAGATCTTTTCTCACCCCTTTACTTCAAATTGTTATTCAGGTAATCCTGTAGTGTAAAATGAGGGTCGGTTATCTCTTCGTTCGGGATTGATTCTTGGGTTTCAATCACCAAAGACTCTTTATGGATGATTTGCCGGGTGATAAAACTCATAACATCATATTGATTACGATGTAGAGGTAAGTCGGCAATTTCATGTCCTGCATTTTCAACAATATGGAATTGATAAGAAGCCTTGGCTGTTTGGAGACTTTCTGCAATGGATTCAGAACCCCAGAGTCCTCCGTAAGGAGCTAGTGTGGCTTGTTGAAATGGTACAATATTATCGGCACGTCCTTGGAACAGGAGCATGGGGCATGGTTTGTTTTTCCAGGTTGGAGCATGACTGTCCAGAATAGCTCCGGCAAAAGAAATAACGCCGGCATATCGGAATGTGTCAGGCAGTTGTCGGGATAATTCAGCTTCATTATACGTATAATAGGCTGCTTGTAAGGCAGTAATGGCTCCGGCGCTCGATCCACAGGCGATGATTTGCTGGGGATTGATTTTCCATGCGTCATGATGGGAAAGAATAAACGATGTCGCACCGTAGAAATCGGTAACTGCCGTGTCAACGGCTTGTTGTAATACCTGCATGAAATCAACAGGCGATTGGATTTCCGATGCTTGCAGATCTTTTAGCTGTGTCCGGTAATCGGTAGAAACAACGACAAAACCTTGCCGTGCCAGAAAGTGGAAAAAGCTAATATAACCTCTGTATGCTTTATCACCTCCTTTAAAACCTCCGCCAAACGCAAATAAAAGAACGGGTTTGTTGGTTGAATCTGTGTAGGCATGAAATTCGTATTTGTCGAGTGACAAGGTGTCTTTTCCCTGAATCGCAAAGATGAAATTTTCTTTGGTAACCTCAGCGGATACCGATTGATTCTTCGATGGTTGTGTCGAAGGGGTACATGCAACCAAAGCAATAATGAACGCAATATATAAACTTAATTTTGTCATGGTAAAAGTGTTACTTGATGTTAATATATAGCAAAGGTATAGAAAAAAGTAAAAGCATGGTCTAACTGATAAATCTTTGTGTATTTTTGTGATTTGTTTTAGTAACCCTTTAATTATGTATGATGGAAAATAAACAGCAATATCAGGGGCTTACTTCTGCACAGGTAGAAGAAAGTCGCCGTTTGCATGGTGAGAATGTACTGACTCCTCCAGAAAAAACTCCTCTCTGGAAGCAGTTCTTGGAAAAGTTTGAAGATCCGATTATCCGTATTTTACTGGTGGCTTGGCTCTTGTCGATGGTGATAGCCGGCGTTCATTGCTGGGGACCTGAAGCAGCGGGCTTCTCTGCTTTCCTGGAGCCACTGGGAATTTTCTTTGCCATAATGTTGGCCAGCTGTGTTGGCTTTTTCTTTGAAGTGAAAGCCAATCGTGCATTTGATATTTTGAATACCGTAAACGATGATATTCTGGTAACCGTTATCCGAAACGGTCATATTACGGAAGTTCCGAGAAAAGAAGTCGTAGTTGGTGATATTGTCATGTTGGGAACAGGTGAAGAGATCCCGGCTGACGGTCATTTGTTGGAAGCCGTTTCTTTGCAGGTCAATGAATCGACGCTGACGGGTGAACCGATGATTGGAAAGACTACCAAAGAGGAAGACTTTGATCCTGAAGCAACGTATCCATCCAATGTGGTTATGCGTGGAACGACGGTTGTAGATGGTCATGGTGTCATGGTAGTTGAACAGGTGGGCGATGCGACCGGTTACGGAAAAGTGTATGAAGGTTCGCAGATTGACAATAATATTGATACGCCGCTTCAGATCCAATTGAAAGGACTGGCGAATGTAATCAGTAAGGCCGGTTATACAATTGCAGTAGTTACGTTTGTTGCATTGACGGCTAAGTTGTTTATCGGTGGTCAGGATTATTCATGGATGGAACTGATTTCTCATCTGCTGAATTTCTTCATGGTGGCTGTTACCCTGATTGTCGTATCAGTTCCCGAAGGCTTGCCGATGAGTGTTACCTTGAGTCTGGCTTTGAGTATGAACCGGATGTTGAAGACGAATAATCTGGTCCGTAAGATGCATGCTTGTGAAACGATGGGAGCAACGACTGTTATCTGTACCGATAAAACCGGTACATTGACGCAGAATCAGATGCAGATTCATGAGACGAAGTTCTATAACTTGCCGGATCAGAAACTGACGGATGATACATTAAGCCGTTTGATCAAGGAAGGTATTTCAGTCAACTCAACGGCCAATCTCGAGCGGGAAGGCGATAAGGTTAAGACGTTGGGTAATCCGACCGAAGCTGCTTTGTTGTTATGGCTGAATGCGCAGGGTGTGGATTACCTGAATATAAGAGAATCGGCATCTGTCGTTAGTCAGCTGACGTTTTCTACCGAAAGAAAATATATGGCTACTGTGGTCGATTCACCGTTGTTGGGTAAAAAGGTCTTGTATGTAAAAGGTGCTCCCGAAATCGTATTGGCCAACTGTAAGCGTGTAGCCATGAATGGTGATTATGTATCAGCAGAAGCTGCGAGACCGATGATTGAAGAACAATTATTGGCTTATCAGAACATGGCGATGCGTACTTTAGGCTTCGCTTATCAGATACTGGAAGATGGAGATAATGAGGCTCCTTATACGAATGGCCGTTTGAATCCAGACCTGAATCTTACTTATTTGGGTATTGTGGCTATTTCAGACCCGGTTCGTTCGGATGTTCCGGCTGCTGTGCAGAGTTGTATCAATGCCGGTATAGCCGTTAAGATCGTTACAGGAGATACGCCGGGAACAGCTCGGGAAATTGGCCGTCAGATTGGCATCTGGAAACCGGAAGATACCGATAGAAATATCATTACCGGTCCGGCTTTCGAAGCCTTGAGCGATGAAGAGGCCTTGAATCGTGTACTCGACCTGAAGATTATGTGCCGGGCTCGTCCAACCGACAAACAGCGTTTGGTTCAGCTGCTGCAACAGAAAGGGGCGGTTGTGGCTGTTACCGGCGACGGAACCAATGATGCTCCGGCTTTGAAAGCGGCACAAGTCGGATTGTCAATGGGTGATGGAACGTCGGTAGCTAAGGAAGCCAGTGATATCACGATCTTGGATAATTCATTCGGAAGTATTACCCGCGCGGTGATGTGGGGCCGTTCGTTGTACCGGAACATCCAGCGTTTCCTTTTGTTCCAGCTGACCATCAATGTGGCTGCCTGCTTGATCGTGTTGTTGGGTTCATTGATTGGAACAGAGTCTCCGCTAACTATTACGCAGATGCTTTGGGTGAATCTGATCATGGATACCTTTGCTGCCGGAGCTTTGGCTTCATTACCGCCGAACGAAAAGGTGATGAAAGACAAGCCTCGTAAGAGTGGAAAAGACGGAGATTTCATTATTACGCGCCCGATGGCTTACCGGATTTTCGGTGTAGGTGCTATATTCGTCGTTATCTTGATGGGCTTGCTGTTGCATTTCCATGCTTCCGAAGGATTGTCGCCGCGTGACTTGTCGTGGTTCTTCACCTTCTTTGTGATGCTGCAGTTCTGGAACATGTTTAATGCGAAAGCCTTTATGGAAGGTGGTTCTGCTTTTGCTCATTTAGGCGAGTGCAAGAGTTTCCTGTTTGTGGCCTTGTTGATTCTGGTCGGACAATACCTGATTGTGACATTTGGCGGACAGATGTTCAACGTCGTTCCTTTGTCGTGGTCAGACTGGGGAATAATCATCGGTTCGTCATCGCTGGTTCTTTGGGTTGGCGAGATTGCCCGGTTGTTCGGCAAGAAATCATAAAGCGTTTAGCGTAATATTAAAAAGGAATGCGTAAGTTTGCATTCCTGAAAATATAAATTAAAGTTATGCCTTGTATTTTACATATTGAGACGTCAACCGATGTCTGTTCTGCTGCTTTGTCGAACGATGGAGTTGTCATTGAGGAAAAGGTTTCCTACGAAGGTCATTCACATGCCACTTTACTGGGTTTGTATGTGGCCGATTGCCTGAAGCGGGCGAAGGAAAGCGGTTTATCATTAGATGCCGTAGCCGTAAGTGCCGGTCCGGGTTCTTATACGGGATTGCGAATTGGAGTTTCGATGGCGAAAGGAATTTGCTTTGGCTTGGGCATTCGTCTGATAAGTGTTCCGACTTTGGAACTGCTGGCTTCTACCGTGATCCGGAATCATTCTGAGAAAGATGCTTTATACTGTGCGATGCTGGATGCACGGCGGATGGAAGTGTATGCCGCCATTTATAATCAGGCTCGGGAACAGGTTCGTGAAGCAAAAGCGGATATTGTCACTGCCAAGACGTATGCGTCCTATCTGCATGAAGGGAAAGTATGTTTCTTCGGTAATGGTTCAGAGAAATGTAAATCGGTGATTGATCATCCGAATGCCGTCTTTATTCCGGATGTGCATCCGGTAGCTGCAGAAATGGTTTCGCTGGCAGAAGAACGATATGCCAAAGACCAGTTTGAAGACGTAGCCTACTTCGAACCTTTCTATCTGAAAGAATTCCAGGCTACGATAGCCAAGAATAAAGTATTAGGCGAAGTACTGCATCCGCATAAATAATAAGCGGATATGAAGAAGATACGAGTCCGCTGGATTATACAGGCTGTTTGTCTGGTGCTGGTCTGGTGCCTGAAACTCTTCCCGAACGGAGGAGAATGGTATGCAACCACCATTTACCCTGTATGCTCCGGCGGACTCGCTTGTTTTTCTTCGTGGTTTCCTTTTTCTCTCAATGATTGGTTTATTTATGGGAGTTTAGCCGGTATCCTGTTATATCTGATTTATGCTATCTGGCGGAAACGTCGGGTAAAACGGGCGCTGGCTCATGTCGCAGCCTATCTGGTATGGGTGTATATTTGGTTTTATGCGGCGTGGGGACTTAATTATTACCGCAGCGATTTTTACCAGCGGACCCAGTTAGAACGCCCCGTCTATTCAGCCGGATTGTTTGAACATTTCTTGCAGGTATATACCGATTCTCTGAATGCCGCCTATTGCCCTGTCGATACAGTGGAAAAAGACAAGGTTGAGGCTGTGCTGAAAGCGGGTTATGCTGCTTTGGATAAGAAATACGGGCTGATTAATCCGCCTGATGATTTGCGCCCGAAACCTATGTTGTTCCCGTCGCTGATGAGTGGAGTAGGCGTGATGGGCTACATCGGTCCGTTCTTCGTCGAATGTCATGTGAGTAAAGACCTGCTTCCGGTTCAGTATGCGTCGACTTGTGCACACGAGATGGCGCATGTCTTGGGCGTTTCCAGCGAAGCTGAAGCTAATTATTACAGCTACCTGATTTGTACGACATCATCCGTCCGGGAGATTCGTTTCTCCGGTTACTTTTCCTTGCTGCCTTACGTTCTTTCCAATGCATATCAGGTTTTGCCGGAATCCGATTTCAAAGCCTGGCAAGAAACACTTCGTCCTGAAATCATCGCCTTATATCGGGAAAAGGCTGATCATTGGCGGGCACTTTATAATCCTTTTTTAGGGGAAATTCAGGACAAGATGTATAACTGGTACCTGAAAGGAAACCGGATTTCTTCTGGTACCGCCAATTATTCCGAAGTGATCAGCTTGATTCTGGCGGCTCAGTCTGCTTCCTTCTAAAACCTGCTGGCTGGTATGGAAACTATAAGTAACGAGAATCAAAAATGATTCCCGGGAGTTTCATTTCTGATCCTCGTTGGTTTTGTCGGAAAAGCCGGCGTGTTTTGTCAAAAAGCCGGCGTAAATTCATCAAAAGCCGGCGTAAATTTGTTCATTTCCTATAGGCTTTTTATATGCTTTCCTGTGTTTTCTATAAATCTAAAGAAATCAAGTATTTATGGATAAGTATAGGAACGGCATACGAGTCCAGCTCTTCCCTGGATATCTGTTGGTAGTTCGATGAGAGATCGCCTGTATGCTCTACTTCGATTTGATAGAATGTCGCATAAAGAGTCTGATGAGACAGGACATGCTTGCGCACCGGAGTAATGGCCTGTACGGTTATGTTCCCGCATCCGTGAAACAGCTTTTCCCATTCTTCCTGCTGAGACAACTCTTCCCATCCGCAAGGCTGTTCGGTTTCGATCAGCGGAAACTGGTACAAGCCTTTCCAGATATCTTCCTCTTGCCTTTTCTGAATCCAGGTAGTTCCCTTATATATAATATATAAATAATGAAAATAGCGGTTGCGTGTTTTGGTCTTTCCTTGCTTTTTAGGAAACGAAGATACGTTCTGTTGCAGGTAAGCCATACATACATCACTGAGCGGACAAGTCGAACAATCCGGGTTCTGCGGAACACATTGCAGGGCGCCCAGCTCCATGATTGCCTGATTATGCAAACCTGCTTCCTTATGGGATAGCAAGGCAGAAGCCAGTTCGGCAAATTCTTTCTTGCCTTGGATGCTGTCGATTGGTGTTTCTATGGCGAAAAGGCGAGACAATACTCGGTAAACATTTCCGTCGACAACAGCGTAGGGTTGATTCCAGGCAAACGATACGATGGCGGCGGCCGTATAGTCGCCGATGCCTTTCAAGGATTTTACTTCCGAATAGTCGGTCGGAAACTTCCCGCCGAATTGCTGCATGATCGTCTTCGCTGCCGTATGCAAATTCCTTGCCCGGCTATAATAACCTAATCCTTGCCAGTATTTCAGGACTTCATCTTCTGATGCTTCCGCCAATGCTTGTACATCCGGAAAGCGGGTAATAAAACGGTTGAAATAATCCAGTCCCTGAGCAACACGGGTTTGTTGCAGAATGATTTCAGAAATCCAGATAATATAAGGATCGGTTGTTTCCCGCCAGGGAAGTATACGGCGATTTATCTGATACCAATGAATCAGTCTTTCACTGATTAAGGGATTGTGATCGGTTATGTTCAGCATGAATGTCTTTTTCTATATAAATTACATAAGTGATTGACATGTGCAAACATACGGATATAATCAGGAATAAGCAGAAATATTTTTCCTAAAAAATGCGATAGAATTACTTTTTCACTTCAAGAAAAAGCTATATATTTGCATTCCAAAAAATTATAAGGTCCAATTAATTAAATAAATTATAAGACATGACGAAAGCAGATATTGTTAGCGAGATTTCAAAAAGTACTGGTATTGATAAACAGACAGTATTGGCAAGCGTTGAATCATTCATGGAAATAGTTAAAGGTTCTTTGGCTAAGAATGAGAACGTTTATTTGAGAGGTTTCGGTAGTTTTATTGTGAAGAAGAGAGCGCAGAAAACTGCTCGTAATATTTCAAAGAATACAACAATTATTATTCCAGAACACAATATTCCTTCATTCAAGCCCGCGAAAACGTTTTTGAACGAAGTAAAATAAATAACATTATACGTTTAATCTTTTAAATTTTTAAAGCGATGCCAAGCGGAAAGAAAAGAAAAAGACATAAAATGTCTACTCACAAGCGTAAAAAAAGACTGAAGAAGAACAGACATAAGAAGAAGTAAGTCTTTTTTGTGTCAAAAGAACAAACTTAATAAGAGACCTTTTAAGTTTGTTCTTTGCTTTTTTTATAAGGTCTCCATTCTTAAATTAAACCTGTAGTGATTAGTGAATTAGTTGTAAATGTTGAACCCCAGGAAATGTCGATCGCTGTTCTGGAAGATAAAAACCTGGTCGAGCTTCAGAAAGAAGCCCGGAATCTTCAGTTTGCAGTGGGCGATATTTATTTAGGCAAGGTGAAAAAGCTGATGCCGGGGTTGAATGCTGCTTTCATTGATGTAGGGTATAAAAAGGATGCATTTCTTCATTATCAAGATTTAGGGTCGAACTTCAATATGCAGCAAAAGTATTTGAAGCAGGTTTTGGCAGATCCCAAAAAGGCTGTTTCGATATCGAAGTTGCAGAATGAACCGGAAATAGAAAAAGACGGAAGCATAGGTGATGTCTTGAAGATCGGACAGGAAGTATTGGTGCAGATAGCCAAGGAACCTATTTCGACAAAAGGCCCGCGCTTAGCTTCTGAATTATCGTTTGCCGGCAGATATATTGTTCTGATTCCTTTCGGCGATAAAGTATCGGTTTCTTCCAAGATCAAAACCGCTGAAGAACGGGCTCGGTTACGTCAGTTAATCCAGAGTATTAAGCCGAAGAATTTTACAGTCATTGTCCGTACTTCTGCCGAAGGACGACGGGTGGCTGAACTCGATCATGAGCTTAGGACATTAGTAAAGAGATGGGAAGAGAGTATTGCCAAGCTTTCAAAAGACAAGATTCCTTCTTTAATCTACGAAGAAACAGGCCGGGCTGTGGCCTTGTTGCGCGATATATATAATCCGTCATTCCAGAATATTTATGTTAACGATCCGGATGTTTATAATAGCATACGGGCTTATGTCAGTCTGATTGCACCCGGAAGCGAGAACATCGTACAGTTATATACTGGCGGATTACCTATCTTTGATAATTTTGCCATTACTAAGCAGATTAAATCTTTATTTGGACGTACAGTTACGTATAAAAGCGGAGCATATCTGGTGATTGACCATACAGAAGCCATGCACGTCATTGATGTGAACAGTGGTAATCGGGCAAAAAGCAGTGACGACCAGGAACAGACTGCCATGGAAGTAAATCTGGCAGCTGCCGATGAGATTGCCCGTCAGTTACGCCTGCGTGATATGGGAGGTATTATCGTAGTCGATTTTATTGATATCCATGATAATGCAAACAAGCAGAAACTTTTTGAGCACATGACGAAGGCTATGGCCAGCGACAGGGCAAAACACAATATTTTGCCGTTAAGTAAATTCTGTTTGATGCAGATCACCCGTCAGCGTGTTCGCCCGGCAATGGATGTAGAAACCTCTGAAACATGTCCCGCCTGTTTTGGCACTGGTACCGTGAAATCCTCTATTTTGTTTACGGATAGTCTGGAAGGGAAAATTGATTGCCTCGTAAACAAACATCATTTGAAGAAATTCACCCTGCATATCCATCCTTATGTAGCAGCTTATGTCAATAAAGGGCTGTTCCCTTTAAGCTGGCAGTGGAAGATGAAATATACGCACGGACTAAAGATTGTCCCAAACCAAAGTCTTGCATTCTTGGAATATAAGTTTTTCGATGAGAATAACAATGAATTGGATATGAAAGAAGCGCAGGAAGTCAAAGTCTGATCGTTTCTTTTATTGTACGAAATAAACGCCGGTAAATCCCGTTGCAGGATTTATCGGCGTTTTACTTTTTTGTAATAATTTTAATGGATATTTTTATCTGTAAAAAGAAATCATTATATTTGCGGATAATTAACACAAATAAGAAGAGTAAATGCTTTTGAACTACACATATTATGAATTGACTATTTTTACCACTAAAAATTTGGCGGTTTGGGATAATTGTGTAGCAAGCAAGCAAGCAAGCAAGCAAGCAAGCAAGCAAGCAAGCAAGCAAGCAAGCAAGCAAGCAAGCAAGCAAGCAAGCAAGCAAGCATATTGGTCTATAATAAAATTTTTTCGAGCGAAAGGGCGGCTGCTATTGTTGCCATGGGATTTATCCCGTGCAAACAATAGCAGCCGCCCTTTCGCTTTTTTATTCACTTAATATTCAACCATTATGAGTAATGTTTTGAAAGGTTGGTTGGCAGACAATGCCGTGACTACCGACAATAAGGATGATAAAATCCTGGTACTGGAATCTGCGGGAAATCTGACGGAAAAGGAAATTATGGAACGGATGATGAAAGAAATCACAGGTTTGAAAGAAGAAACCCTCAGCCACGCCGTAACCCTTTACAACCGTATTATTATGGAAAGCCTGTTGAATGGCTATACGGTTAATACCGGATTATTTTATGCTTCTCCTTCTTTTCAAGGAGTTATTGATGGAGGTGTTTGGAATAAAGAAAAGAACAGTATCCGTGTGAATTTCCAGCAAGGTAAGACGTTACGTGAAGAAATTGCCAAAACAAAGGTAGATATCCTCGGTGAAAAGGCGGATATCATGTATGTGCTGGAAGTGGAAGACAAGAAGACGGGTTTAAAAGATGGTACTGTCTCTCCGGGTTTTGGTGTCATTATCCGTGGGCGGAACTTGAAGATTGCAGGCTCCGATGAATCGGTGGGTATTTATCTCATTAACGACCAATCTTCTGAAGAGAAGTTGCCGGATTACCAGATCATCCGAAACATGCCGTCCGAACTGACCATCCAAATCCCAACCGGTTTGCTGACGGGTACTTATACCTTGCGTATCACGACGCAGTTTAGTGCAGGAAAGAATAGTCTGAAAACGCCTCGTAGTTTGGATATCCAGGTTAATTTGGTTTAGGTAGTTTATAAGGAAACTTATGTATAAGTGTGTTGGTCCCACCAGCGTTAGTGGGACAGGCACACTAGGATAGGTGGTCAGGACACACCAGCTCTGGTGGGTGAGACACACCAAGACGGAATTTTATTTCTTGGAGTTAATTCATTTATTTATTATAAAATAGAAAACTTATGAAAAGACGATTACTTCTTTTGTTTGTTCTTTTCTCCATGGCCTTTTGGAGTGTGGCGGAAAGAATTGATGTGGCAACGGCTCGTAAAATAGCCGAAAATGTAGCCGCATCTAACACGGGTGGCTTGCGTTCAGCAAGTAGTGAACTTTCTCTTATTTATGCGGCTGCTCCGGGGCAGGAAAAAAATGCTTTGCGAAGCACGGGGGCAGTAGATGGTGCAGCTGATTATTTTGTGTTTAATATCGGGGCAAACAAGGGCTTCGTGATTGTTTCGGGGGATGACCTGGCATATCCTGTTCTTGGACAATCAGATGAAGGAACGTTTGAACCAGACAATTTACCAGAAAACTTGAGGGCGATGTTGGCGTATTATCAGAATCAAATCTCTTGGGCGGAACGGAATGACGTAATTCCTTCGGCTGATGTCCAAGCAGAATGGGGGCGATATCTGGCAGGTAGCTTGCGTTCTTCAGGGGAAGAGGTTTTGTATGAAACGGCACATTGGTCGCAGGGGGATCCGTATAATCGAAAAACGCCCATAATAAATGGACAACATGCTGTTACGGGATGCGTGGCGACAGCTTGGGCAATTGCCATGAAATATAATGAATGGCCTGTGGCCGCCAATTCTGAAACTCGAGTGAATACATATTGGCAACAACCGGTGGAATATCCCCAACAATACGATTGGGATAATATGTTAATGGAATATAATAGAGGACAATATACCGATGAACAGGCTGATGCTATAGCAACCTTGATGTGGAATATTGGGGCGAATGTTGACATGAATTACGGCGTGGACGGAAGTGGTGCTAGTAGTAGTTCTGCAGCGCAAAAAGCTGTAGAGGTATTCGGATACAGTAAAAAATGTCGGTATCTTTCTAAAAGTGATTATCGTTGGAGTGAATGGAAGTCAATACTGCGAAATGAATTAGATGAGAAGCGTATAGTTCTTTATAGTGGATCGAATTCTGATGGAGGACATGCTTTTGTTTGTGATGGTTATAAAGATGGAGAAGCGTTTCATATCAATTGGGGATGGGGAAATTCCCATGGTTATTATCTATTGACAGCCTTAGATCCAGATGGTTTGGATGATCCGTATGGAAACAAAAATGGTATGACCATCGGTATTGCTAAACCAGAAGAGGGAGAGACTGAGGTTTGTGAGTTGAAATATAGATCGTTGTCGACCTTGCCTAATCCAACTGTAGGAACTGTGTTTAATGTTTATCCTCAGATATATAATATAGGAAATGTAAGTTTTAGTGGATGGGTTAATATGGCTATTATTCAACAGAATGGTATAATAGGTACACATATATCTACTAAAAAACAACTATCAGCTCTGGAACAAAGATACTACATAGATTATACCTTTGAATGTCAATTGAATTCATCTCTTTCAGAAGGAGAAAGGATCATGCCTATCTATTCGACTGATGGTAGTAATTGGCAAATTATGTATGGGACAGCAGATGCTCCACTTTATATTGATATGACTGGAACTGTTAATGAGATAGATGAACCCGATGATCCGGCAGAAAAACCTGTTAGTATCAATATTTATTGGAATGGCTTTGATGATGTTTATTTGCCAGTTTCATCCGGTGGTTATACATATACATCAACATATGGAATTTCGTATGGCATTATTAATGCAGCGGGTGATGTCGTTTTACGTTATACGTTGAAAGACTATGATGCTTGGAAGGATGCTCTTACTTTGTCTTCATCAAATAGTGCGAATGGAACATATAATCCTGTAACGATAGCAACTGATGGCTCGTTTGAAATTCCGTTGGCACAAACGGAGTTCCAAAAGGGAAATTATCAAAATTTTTTGGAGGTTTCTTCTACGAAAGGAGGAAAGCTGGGGTATAAAATTCAAGTGTACTATGCTTCTGATACAGACCGAGAGAATCCTCTGTTTGGACAAGATGGCAATGAAATGACATTTGTAAATCCTATATCGGGTTCGATTACTCCTAATCCAATTACGGGGCAAGCCGGGGTTGAAATTCCATTCTCTTTTACTTTTGAAGATGTCGATGCAGAATTACGGGGAAAGAAATTATCGTTCTTGGTATCTCTACAGTGTTACATGAAAGAAGGTGTGAAATTATATTATGTAGAAACAGATAAGAAAACTGAAATAGAATTGGATGGGTCGGGGACTTATCTTAATTCAACAGATCTAACAACTGCGGGTAGCTTGGAAGCAGGAAAGGCTTATTCATTTAGCCTATTAATACCTAGTGTTCCCTCAGGATCGGGGACTCCATTTATTGCTTTGTCAGTGTATGCTGATGGGAAACCCGTTCCTTCACAAAATTATACTGGGCATGCAGATATATCTATTACTTCCCAAGCAGAAACGTATTATCAAATAACGACAAACTTTACTCATATTCAGTTGCAAAATGGCATTACACAGGTTAAAAAAGGAGAAAATCTTTCCCTTACATTAGTACCAGATGCCGGGTATGCATTGCCGAGCACTATTACAGTCAAAGTAGGAGGAACAGTTTTAGGTGAGTATACATATAATTCTTCAAATGGTTATTTGTACATTGCTTCTGGTAAGATTACCGGGGACATTGAAATTACTGCTAATGGGGTTGAGGTGAAAAATACCTATACAGTTACATCTCAATTTACGGGATTAAGTGTGAACGGATGGCAGGAGACCGTTACAGAAGGGGATGACTTAACCTTTACATTATCTGCCAATGAAGGATATGTCCGTCCAGAAACAATTACTGTGAAGATGGGTGGTACTACTTTAACCGCAGGTAATGGCTATACCTATAATCAAGAGACAGGCGAAGTATCTATCAATAAAGTGACTGGAGCAGTTGAGGTAATCGCCGAGGCTGTTAAAATACATACGGTAACCCCCCAATTCACAGGAGTATCGGCTACAGAAGGAGTTCCTCAGACGGTTTTGAATAATAAGGGACTTGCTTTCATCTTGCAAGCTTCAGCAGGTTATAAACTCCCGGAAACTATTACAGTAACGATGGGTGGAAATTCGTTGGTCGCTGGAAGAGATTACACTTATGAACAAAGTACTGGTGATTTTAGTATTACGAAGGTTACGGGTAATGTGGTTGTAACAGTAGAGGCTGATCGCTATTATACCGTATCGAATACAATCACGAATTTGACAGTTACACCTGAAATACCAACTGAAATTAAAGCCGGTGGAACAATCACTTTCACGCTGCAAGCAGAGACTGGGTATAAATTACCAAAGACAATTACAGTGACGATGGGTGACAGTCCGTTGACAGTGGAGAATGGTTATACTTACGATGTATCTACAGGTGAAGTTTCGATTACCCCAGTACAAGGAAATATACAAATCACGGCTACGGGCGAAGCCATTGCTTATTATCAAATTGATGTTACTACGAGAATCCAGAACTTGGAGGTGAAAGGAGTTGTCCCGACACAAGTAGAAGAAGGAGAAAATGTATTCTTTACATTGGAACCGGACGAAGATTATAAGTTGCCGACAGCTATCACGGTTACTATGGGAGATAAACCTGCCGACTTTACTTATGATGCGGAGTCAGGTCAAGTATCGATCAAGAATATTCAAGGGAAAATTGTTGTAATTGCTGCTGGTATAGACAATAGTCATCAGGAGGTAATTATACCACCTGTAGAAGGATTGGATATTGATCCGATTGAACCGGTAGAGACGAATTCGAAAGTAGAATTGACATTGAAGGTACAGACCGGTTATGCGTTACCTGAAACTATTGAGGTGACAATGGGCGGTAAACCGTTGGCTGCCGATACAGACTATACGTATGATGCAAGAACGGGTAAGTTTACATTGAATAGTATTACCGGAGAATTGAAGATTAATGTCGTTCCGGTAAAAATACAATATGATGTAACTGCTACTCTAACCCATTTGACGGCTACTATTGCTGAAAAAGTAGATTACAATGATCCGCTTTCCTTCACGTTAGTTCCGGGACAGGGTTATAAATTACCGGCTGCAATTACGGTTGAAATGGGAGCTTCTGCCTTACAAGTTGGTGTTGATTATACCTATAATACGACAACAGGCGAGGTGAAAATCAATGCTGTGACAGATGCGGTTAAAATTACGGCAACAGGTGTTGAGCTTTTGAAATATACAATAACGATGGCATTGACGAACCTGAAGTCTGATAAAGAAGAACTGACTGTTTATGAAGGGGAATCATTCGCCTTTAAGTTAATTCCAGATGCCGGTTATCGTTTACCAGAGACGATTACTGTTACAGGTGCAAATGGAACGATTACAGGTGTTGTTTATAACGCTACTAGCGGAGAAGTAAAAATACCGAATGTAAAAGAAGCTTTGACTGTTACTGCAGCTGCCGAAAAGATCCCGACTTACGCGGTAGAATTCCAATTAACAGATGTCACTACCGATTGGAAAGAAGATGCGGTAGTTCAAGAAGGAGGAACTTTGAGTTGTACGTTGAAAGCAAATACGGGATTCCTTTTGCCAACATCAATAACTGTTACAATGGGTGGTGTTGCTTATCAGGATTATACGTATGATGCGTCAACAGGGAAAGTTGAAGTTCGCAATGTAAAAGGAAAGGTTGTTATTGTGGCTGTTGGTCGTGACGATAGTATGCGTAAGGTTAAACTCTCTTTGTCTAATGTATCGTCTAAACCTTCTCCTGCAGAAGTACCTGTAAACAGTCAATTAGAACTTGTCTTTACAGCAGATAATGGTTATAAATTACCGGCAACTATCAAGGTTTCTATGGGAAATAAGACTTTGACTGCTGGTTCTGATTATACCTATAATCAATCTACAGGTAAGTTCACATTGGCTAAAGTAACAGATAATGTAGATATTACTGTTATTGCAGAGCTAATACAGACACCAACGCCTGATCCAGATCCAGAACCCGATCCAGATCCTAAGCCTGTAACTTATACCGTTACGCTTCCTGTGGTAGAGGGTGCTGTTTTGACTTCAGAAACAGGAACTACAATTAAAGAAAATGAGAACTTTATATTTACCATTACATTAAAAGATGGTTATAAGAACTCTAAACCGGTTGTTAAGGCCAATGGTAAAGAGATCTTGCCAGATTCTAAAGGGCGGTATGTTGTTGAAAATGTGAAGACGAATATAACGATTACAGTTTCTGGAATTGTAAAGGATGATCCGACTGCAAATATGGTAATACAAGGCTCATTGAAAGTCTGGGGTGCAGATGGTTACTTACATATCTTGTCTTCAAAAGTTGGTGAAGCACACGTTATCACTTATAGTGGACAACTTTATAAGATTATAACATTGACAGGAGGTGAAACTATAACATCTCTTCCTTCGGGTATTTATATTGTTCATATAGATGGTCAATCCTACAAAGTCCATTTGTATTGATTATAAAATGTTCTCAGTAACTTCAACGATGAGGAAGGATCAATCGTTGAAGTTACTGAGTTAGTAAAGCTCAGGGCATCACCTTGGGAAAATACGATCCTCTGTTAAAGATCAAGCCCTGAAAGGGTGGAATAGTTTAAATTATTCTACTCTTTCAGGGCTTACTTTTTAATATCAAAGGAAATAGATATTCTTCCATGTTAATCTGCTCCTAATTCCTTTTATAACCGCTTTGATTCGTTTTGTCACTAACCGGAGGCGTAGTACTATCCAATCGGTTGGTGTCAAACAAATTGTCAATCGTCAATTATCCATTGTCAATTAGTTAGTTATCTTCTCCCCAAATCATCATACAGCGTTTGCAGGATGGCTTTTCCTTTTTCCAGCCGTTGTTCGCGTTGCCGGGCATCCGATTCCTGAATGACACGGTTGCTTTCATTGTCGTATACCGAATAGCCGGTGCTGTCGATGTAAGCGAAACCGTTTCCGAAGGTATAGAAGGCAAACGGCTCGTGCGTGAGGATATTCTTGCTGAAACGGAATTCTTCGTGTGGAATATCCAGCTGATTCAATAACGTGGCAGCCAGGTCGGTCTGATTGCATAAGGTTGAAATCACGCGCGGCTCTTTGATAGCGCCTCCTAACCAAAGCATCGGTATGTGGTATCGGAGCGGCTCGAAGTCCTTAATCTTGTCGGGATAACGGAAGCCGTGGTCGGCAATCAGAATAAGAAGCAGATTCTTCCATACCGGCAGTTCCTTGACTTTGCTGACAAAGGCTCCTAAACAGCTGTCGGTAAATGCGACCGAGTTGAGATACGGATGCTGGAACCGATGGTAAGGAACTTCGAATGGTTCGTGACTGCTTAGCGTCAGGAAGGTTGTCATCCACGGGTTTGTATCCGCATTTCGCTGTTTGATGGCTTCATATAGATAATTGAATGTAACATTATCATTCGCGCCCCATTTATTCAGCCGTTCCGAAATAGGGAAGTCTTTATCTGAAGTGATGGCTGTATAGCCTGAATTATAGAAGTAACTCTGCATGTTGGTAAAGTTGATATCACCACCATACAGCATGTCGCATGTATAACCTTGGGTATTCAGACTGTGGGCAATCGATGGGAGTGTCTGACTTTTGGCCGGATATTTCATGATCGAAGTAGTCGGTTGCGCCAGATATCCGTTGAGGACGGATACCAATCCGCGGTCGGTCCGGAATGAATTGGCATATAAGTTATCGAATAAGATTCCTTCCTGGCTCAATTCGTTTATATGAGGTGTCACATCGGCTTCTCCACCGGTAACGGCAATGGTATTGGCTGAGAAGCTTTCCAGGATGACAATCAGGATATCGGGCCGGTTTGTTGTTAACAGGCGGCAGGTATCCGGAGCAATTTCCTTTTGCTGACCGTATCGGTCGTTGAATATCTTTTCCCGTTTTTCTTCAGGGAAGAAATTAAACTGTTCTGCAAAATCCTGTTGCTTGGAAACTGATGCAAGCAGACTGAAGCACGGATTGATGGCCGAATGGTTCAGAAATGTATTGTTGCTGTAATATACCATGCCAACATTGGCTGTCGAAGTGGTGACACCGCCTCGGATTGGGATAAACATCAGGCCACCTAAGACGAGAACAGACAGCGAAGCCAACCAGCGGTTTCTGGCTGGAGTAAAGTCGGCCAAAGGCAAGATCAGCTTTGTCAGATATTTGTAAATCAGATAAACATAAACCAGAAAGGATATGGTCTGGACGAGAAACAGTCCGGCAGGAACGCTGGCCAAAGCATCTCCCGGTGATTTCAGGTAGAAGAACACTGTCGCATCCATACGGAAGCCCCAGAAGGCATATAAGGCTACGTCTGCTACAAAGATGGCGGCAATGATAAGGGCCACCGTTATAAAATAGCCTTTCAGTACTTTGCGGAGCCAGCTTCCGTTATACCATACCGAGACGAGTACCAGCAATAACGGGAGAACCGTCAGATAACCGGCTACTGTCAAGTCAAGTTTCAATCCATGCCAGATGACTTGGAAATAATCGGCTGCACTCAGCGCCTCTGTCATGCTTCTGTTATAGAAGAGAAACCAAGGTTTCTGTATGATGAAGACCGGTAGCCAGGCAAGAAAGAGGAGAATAAGAAAAAGAATTCTTTTCTTCATAGGAAACAGATAAAAAACGAGGTTATGAAGGTTCTGCCAGGCAGAGATCATAACCTCGTTATAGTGTTTGTATTTTATTTGTTATACAGCTTTTCCCGTAATTCAGCGATGGCCGGATCAGAGATATAATCATCGTATTCCATCATCTTGTCGATGATTCCGTTTGGTGTCAGTTCAATGATTCTGTTTGCCACGGTCTGAATGAATTCGTGGTCATGGCTGGCGAACAAAACATTTCCTTTAAATGTCTTCAAGGTGTTGTTGAAAGCTTGGATTGATTCCAAGTCCAAGTGGTTGGTCGGTGTATCGAGGATGAGGCAGTTGGCATCCGTCAACATCATCCGCGAAATCATACAACGCATCTTTTCACCTCCGGACAAGACACTTACTTTCTTCAACAGTTCTTCACCCGAGAATAACATTCTTCCCAAGAAACCTTTCAGGAATACTTCGTTGGTATCGGGCGAGAATTGAGACAACCAGTCGATCAGGTTATAATCTGAATTGAAGTAGTTGGTATTATCCAACGGCAGATAAGAAGTCGTGATGGTCTGTCCCCACTGATAAGTTCCGGCATCCGGTTTCTCTTCTCCGTTGATGATTTGGAACAAGGCTGTCATGGCACGCGGGTCATGGCTGATGAAGACAATCTTATCATCTTTCTCGACATTAAAGTTCAAATCCTTGAACAGATACTTGCCTTCGATGCTCTTGGTTAATCCCTTCACTTCCAAAATCTGATTTCCCGGTTCGCGGTTCGGTGTAAACAAAATACCCGGATAGCGGCGTGAAGATGGTTTGATTTCTTCGATGTTCAGTTTTTCCAACATCTTCTTGCGGCTTGTCGTCTGCTTTGATTTAGCCACATTGGCACTAAAGCGACGGATAAACTCTTCCAGTTCCTTCTTCTTTTCTTCCGCCTTCTTGTTCTGTTGCTGTTGCTGACGCAATGCTAACTGACTTGATTCGTACCAGAAGCTATAGTTACCGGCAAACAATTGCAGTTTTCCGTAGTCGATGTCGACTGTATGCGTACAAACGGAGTCGAGGAAGTGACGGTCGTGACTAACTACCAATACGGTATGTTCGAAGTTTGAAAGGTAGTTTTCCAACCATGAAACCGTTTCCAAGTCCAAATCGTTGGTAGGCTCGTCGAGGAGCAGATTATCCGGCTGACCGAATAAAGCACGTGCCAACAAGACACGGACTTTCTGCTTACCACTCAAGTCTTTCATTAACATATAATGCAGGTCTTCACCAATGCCCAAACCACTCAGCAGAGCTGCTGCATCGCTTTCGGCATTCCAACCTTCCATTTCTGCAAATTTCTCTTCCAGTTCTGAAACACGGATACCGTCTTCGTCGCTGAAATCAGGTTTGGCATACAAGGCATTCTTTTCGCTCATGACTTCCCATAAGGTGGTGTGTCCCATCAATACGGTATCCATGACGGTAAATTCATCAAAAGCGAAGTGATCCTGTGCCAGGACAGACAGACGTTCGCCCGGTCCCATGGAAATTGATCCTCTTGTCGGGTCCAATTGTCCGCTTATCACTTTCAAGAACGTAGATTTACCGGCTCCGTTAGCACCGATAATACCATAACAGTTGCCCGGCGTAAATTTCAGATTCACATCTTGAAACAAGATTCTTTTGCCGAACTGTACATCCAGATTGTTTACTGTAATCATATATTTAATTGAGTAAGTTTATCAGATATAGTAGAAAACCTAGGCAAAGATACGGAGAATTTACGAAAGTAACCAGCAGGAGGGGCGGTTTTCCGCCTTTATTTCTTAGCGGGGTGATCTGCTTTTCTTCTGGATGTGGGCAATTAAAGTTGCGAAAGCCGGGAATAATTCTTTAGTTCACGATGCGGATTACTTAGTTCACACCGTGGATTAAGTAGTTCACGTCGTGGATTACTTAGTTCACGCCGTGAACTAAAGAATATCTGGGCATATCTGAAAGTTTTTCTGCCGTCTTGTAGCAGAATATACGGGTTGTTCTGAAAAATACTGGCAGGTATTTTATAGAAAAATGGGCGGTAAAGTATGAAATTCAATCAAAATACCTATATTTGAGCCATTAATTAAAAGAAAAAAAGAATATGACACTTATTGTTGTAATTGCGGTTGTAGTATTATTGTTATTTTGGGTAATGTCTTTATACAACCGTCTGGTAAAGTTAAGAAACAATCGGGAAAATGCTTTTGCCGATATAGATGTGCAGCTGAAACAACGGCATGATCTGGTGCCGCAGCTGGTTGCGACGGTCAAGGGATATGCCTCACATGAAAAGGAAACATTAGACCGGGTCATCGCTGCCCGCAATGGAGCCGTTGCCGCCAAGTCGATCGACGACAAGATTCAGGCAGAGAATATGCTGACTTCCGCCTTGTCGGGCTTGAAGGTTACCCTGGAAGCCTATCCGGATCTGAAGGCCAACCAGAACTTTATCCAGTTGCAGGAAGAAATTTCAGACTTGGAAAATAAACTGGCTTCGGTACGCCGTTATTTCAATTCAGCTACCCGTGAATTGAACAATGCCGTCGAGACTTTTCCGTCTAACCTGATTGCCGGTATGTTTGGTTTCCATAAAGAAATGATGTTTGATCTGGGTGAACAGCGTGCTACGCTGGAAGAAGCTCCGAAAATTAGTTTTTAACGTATGAAATATGTCGGAATTCAGACACAGCAGAGCAGGAACAACGTGCGGTCGTTGTTTCTGCTCTGTTTGTTTCCCTGCCTGGTGGTGGGGCTGACTTACTTGTTCTGCTTTTTATTGCATTATCTTTCGATGTCGGACGACCAGACGGATATGTCGGTGGTCATTCTGTATACGAATGATATGTTCCTGCATGTTGTTCCGTATGTTATCGGAGGCGTACTGATCTGGTTCCTGATTGCCTATTTTGCCAATACGAGTATCATCCGTTCGGCTACGGGAGCTATTCCGTTGGAACGCAAGGACAACAAGCGGGTCTATAACCTGGTGGAGAATCTCTGCATGAGTCAGGGAATGAAGATGCCTAAAATCAATGTGATAGATGATGATTCGCTGAATGCATTCGCCAGCGGTATCGACGAGCGGACTTATACCGTGACGCTTTCGAGAGGCATCATTGATAAACTGAATGATGAAGAACTGGAAGGAGTTATCGCACACGAGCTGACGCATATCCGGAACCATGATGTCCGGTTACTGATTATTTCGATTGTGTTTGTCGGGATCTTTTCGATGATCGCACAGATCTGTATGCGGTGGGTCTATTACTCTTCATGGGCTCCGCGCCGGCGTGATGAGAAAGGAAACGGCGTAATCGTGGTGATGCTGCTGGCTTTGCTGGTGGCGGCCATCGGCTATTTATTTGCTACCCTGATGCGGTTTGCCATTTCCAGAAAACGAGAATACCTGGCTGATGCCGGTGCTGCCGAGATGACAAGGAACCCGCGTGCATTGGCAAGTGCCTTGCGGAAGATTTCGGCTGATCCGGATATAGAAGCCGTAAATAGGGCCGATGTTGCCCAGTTGTTTATCCAGCATCCGGGCAAACAGGCGATGGGCTTTCTGGATAGTCTGAACGGTCTGTTTGCAACCCATCCGCCCATTGAAAAGCGGATTCAGATACTCGAGCAGTTTTGAGTAGGCTGATATAGGAAGATTATTAGTGTTTAGTGCCATGAATAAATTATGTATGTTGTTGACCTTATGCCTGTGGTGTGCCATTTCGTATGCCGGACAGGCCGATTATCAGGTAAAAGGTCGTCTGGTCGATGCGGAAAGTGGAGCCGTCATTGACTTTGCGGATGTGTTTTTGTTCAGAACCGGCGAAAATCAGCCGGTTAAGCAGACTTTTCCTGACAAGCAGGGAATATTTGGTTTTACAGACGTATCAGACGAGAGTTATACTCTGATGGTTCGTCTGGTCGGTTATGATGTCTATGCGAGTCAGCCTTTGGCGGTTACGGGGCAAGCTCGGATTGATTTAGGAGATGTGCGCCTTGAACCTTTGGAAACGGGCCTGGCAGAAGTAGAAGTCGTGGCCGAGAAACGCCAGCTGGTTTATAAGCTGGATAAGAAAGTGGTAGAAGCCTCATCGAATATGATGGGCAGTGGCGGTTCGGCTGTAGATATTCTGGAGAACACCCCGTCTATTCGGGTGGACGCTGAAGGCGAAGTTACCTTCCGGGGCAGCTCCGGTTTTTTGGTTTATATTGATGGAAAGCCCAGTGTCTTTACCGGAACACAGGCCTTGGAACAAGTACCTGCCGGACATATCGAGAATATAGAGATCATTACAACGCCTTCTGCCAAACATGATACAGACGGCGATGTAGGTATTATCAATATCATCACGAAGAAACATTCGCAGAAAGGATGGAGCGGCATGGTGAATCTGTCGGGAAGTACCTGGCTCTCCCGGCATGTGGATTTCCTGTTGACGAAACAGAATGACCGCTCGCGCTGGTATATAGGCGGGCAGTGGACAGACCGTTTGCGGAAGAGTGATTTTGATCAGGAAAAGACAACCGTGGTGGGCGATCAGACGACGATTTCGCATTCCATCGGACCTCGTACAGGAGATTCCTATCATTATACGATGAAAGGCGGTTGGAGCCTGGAACTGCCCAAGACTTCCATCAAAGTGGACCTGGAAGGAGGTTATGGCGGTAATAAACGTAGGGGAGACATGAAGTATCAGGAAACACGTATCATCAAGGATGCGGAGCCCGTTACCGAATATTATAACAGTATTGATGACTATGACAATGATGAAAACATTGGCTTAGGCAGCTTCGTGGTAGAACATCGCTTTAACCAGGAAGGACATAAGCTGTCGGCCTCCGGTTATTATAAATATGGCGGTAATGCTTTGGAATATTTCTTCAACGACCTGAATGACTTGCAGGGAAACCGGCAACAAGGTCACCGGGCTTACGAGGCAGAACACCGCGAAACCTTGCGGGCGAACCTGGATTATGCCTTGCCTTTCCAGAACATCGGAAAGCTGGAAGCCGGCTATCAGTATTATTCTTATCTGGAAGATGGGGATTATAAAATGGAATGGTGGAATCCGGAAACGCAAAGTTTCTACTGGCGGGATGATATTTATAATACCTTCTATTTTCAGGAAGGAGTGAATTCTATTTATGCCATTCTTTCGGGAGCCTGGAAAGGGCTGGAGGCGCAGGCCGGAGTACGTGGCGAACATACGCATACTGTTTTGCGGAGTTCTGTTCCGGGTGCCGACCGGACCAAGAACCGCTTTGAGTTTTTCCCATCGGTTCACTTGGGTTATACATTCCCGAATGATCATCGGCTATTGTTTTCTTATTCCCGTCGTACCACGCGTCCGCAGTTGTATTATATGGAACCCTATATCACATACCGTGATTTTTATACTGCCGAGATCGGAAATCCGGATATTCGTCCGGAGTATATTAATTCGTTCGAGATGAATTACCGGAAGGCCTTTGGTGAGAATACGGTTTCTGCCACGTTGTTCCATCGCTCCCGTAAGGATAAGATCGAGCGGTTGCGTGTTCCCTACATGGCAGGTGTGACTTTAGACTCGATGGCAAACGTGGGGCATGATTATTCAACCGGTCTGGAGTTGAGCGTAGCATTACATCCGGTCCGCTGGTGGAACACGACGGTGAATGGTAATATCTATCATTATCAGGTAAAGAACGAGTTGTCGGCAGGCGGAAAGAGCGAATCGAGTACGAATTATGACATTTTGTGGAATAACCTGTTTGCATTAGGTAAATATACACGACTGCAACTGGATGGAAGTTTTGTTGGCCCTTCCGTAACGACACAAGGAAGAACCGATTCCTATTGGTATGCCAATGTGGCTGTCCGGCATCAGTTGTTTGACCGGAAACTGACGTTAACCCTGGCCTTCAAGGATATTTTCCGTTCGGCTTGTTATGTGAGTGATATCCAGACGGCCGATTTGAGGTCTCTGACGAAAATCAAGCCCAAATATCCGCAGATACTGCTCACGATCAGCTATACGTTTAACAGTTTCAAGGCAAAGGCTACCCAAGAGAATGATGACCGGAATGAAATGTTTGAAGGCATCAAGCACTGACATTTTGAGAATAAATTGAGGGTTGTGCAAGCGGTTTCATGATTAAATGCTTACCTTTGCACATCAGATTTGAAGATTAAATATGCAAACGACAGGTATTACATTTCCTGCGGAATGGTATCCGCAGAGTGCGGTACAACTGACTTGGCCGCATGAAGATACAGATTGGGCACCTATCCTGGACGAGGTAGTCGCATGTTTCGTCGAGATTGCCCGGGAAATCATGAAGCGTGAGAAACTGCTGATTGTATGTCAGAATGAAGATGAGGTGCGCAGTCAGCTGGGCGAACTGGATGAGACGCGCGTTCGTTTTGTTGAAATGCCTACGAATGATACATGGGCAAGAGATCATGGTGGTATTTCCGTATTTGATACATTCGGACCAACGGTCTATGATTTCGTATTTAATGGCTGGGGATTGAAGTTTTCGGCAGGAAAAGATAACCAGATCACCCGGAACTTATTCCACGAAGGCGTCTTTGCCGATCGGATTCAGCCGGCCAATATGGCTCCGTTCGTACTGGAAGGCGGTAGCATCGAGTCGGATGGACAAGGAACCTTGATGACAACCGCCGAATGCCTGCTGTCGTTGAACCGGAATGAATACATGCAGCGGGAGGAAATAGAGAATCACCTGAAAGATATCTTTGGATTGAGTCGTGTGTTGTGGATTGAAAATGGATTCTTGGTGGGCGATGATACCGACAGCCATGTGGATACATTAGCCCGTTTCTGCCGGGAAGATACGATCGCCTATGTACAATGCACTGATCCGGCGGATGTGCATTACGATGAATTGCAGGCGATGGAAGAAGAAATCAAGGCATTCCGCCAGCTCAATGGTGAACCTTACAAACTGATCGCCTTGCCGATGGCAGACGAAGTGATTTGGGAAGGCGAACGCCTGCCGGCTACGTATGCCAACTTCCTGATCCTGAATGGAGCGGTATTGCTTCCTTTCTATAATTCACCGAAAGATGAGATCGCCCGGAAGGCGTTGCAGGAAGCATTCCCGGACCGGGAAATCGTCGGAATCAATTGTTTGTCGTTAATTAAGCAGCACGGATCTTTGCATTGCGTAACCATGCAGTATCCGGAAGGCTTTATTGAATAAAGAAGAATATGAAGGTAGGATTAGTACAACAGAAGAATACGGCGGATATTCCGGCAAATATTCAGAAATTGCAGGATAATATCCGGAAAGTAGCTGCCATGGGTGCCGAATTAGTCGTGTTGCAGGAACTGCACAACGGACTTTATTTCTGCCAGACGGAGAATACGGAACTGTTTAATCAGGCAGAACCGATACCCGGCCCTTCAACAGAGACATTCGGGAAACTGGCAAAAGAATTAGGAATCGTGTTGGTTTTGTCGTTGTTCGAACGTCGTGCTCCGGGCTTGTATCATAATACAGCCGTTGTTCTGGAAAAAGACGGCAGCATTGCTGGTAAATATCGGAAGATGCACATTCCGGATGATCCGGCTTATTACGAGAAGTTCTATTTTACGCCGGGTGATTTGGGCTTTGAACCGATAGATACATCTGTCGGCCGGCTGGGTGTTTTGGTTTGTTGGGATCAATGGTATCCGGAAGCAGCCCGACTGATGGCCATGCGTGGTGCCGAAATGCTGATTTATCCGACAGCGATCGGCTGGGAGAGTACAGATACGGACGAAGAAAAGAAGAGACAGCTGAATGCCTGGATTACGGTGCAGCGCGGTCATGCGGTAGCGAACGGACTTCCGGTAATTACGGTGAACCGGACGGGACATGAAGCGGATCCTTCCGGACAAACCAATGGTATTCAGTTCTGGGGTAACAGCTTTGTTGCCGGACCTCAGGGGGAATTATTGGCAGAGTTTACGAATGATCAGGAAGAGGTTCGTGTCGTAGAAATCGATAAAAGCCGGAGTGAAAATGTACGTCGCTGGTGGCCTTTCTTCCGGGATCGCCGGATCGATGCTTTCGACGGACTGACAAAGCGTTTTTTGGTTAAGTAAATGCTCTATGAGAGAAAGAATCTTCTTCTCTTATTATAAGAAACTGATAGTGGCGGAATGAACGAGGGTAGATCGTTTGTTCCGCTGTTTTTATAAGCTTGTCAGGTGTAACTTGTTTAATTTATATGGACTACTTTCCTGAAAGATTATTTGTAAATGAGTTTGTAACATAAAAAATAAGTATTAAATTTGCACTGTTAGTCCTCGCCAAGCCTCTTAGCAATGCTCAAATAGGTGAGGCTTTTTATTATAAAATACTATGGAAATTTTTACGAAAAGATATTCTTCTCCTGAAGAACTTGTACGGCGTCTTAAATCACGAGGATTGGTAATTGACAATGAGCAACGTGCCGAAGCTTATATAATCAATATTGGATATTATAGATTGAGTGCATATATGTATCCATATTTGTCAATACCCAAGACAAACCATATTTTCAAAAGCGAAGTCTCATTTGATAATATATTAGATTTATATCGTTTTGATAAGAAATTGAGAGTACTATTGTTTAATGAAATTGAGAAGATAGAAATAGCCTTTAAAGAAGCTGTAGCTAATATTACTGCACAAATGACAGGTGATATCTTTTGGATGACAAATTCGAAGTATTTTAAGAATCAAGTTGTTTATAGTAAAACCTATTCACTTATAGAAGCTGAATATAATAAGTCTACTGAAGATTTTATTAAACATTTCAGATGTAAATACATGGATCCTTTTGCTCCAGCTTGGATGTTATCTGAAATAATTCCATTTGGCATAACTATTCAGTTATATAGGAATCTTATGGATCAACGCATCAGAAAGCAGATATCTAAAAGATTTTATTTACAACCGCAGGCTTTAGAGTCATGGATGACAACAATTGCACTTACTCGAAATGCCTGTTGTCATCATTCCCGTGTATGGAACAAGGTTAATTCTATAATTCCGGCTGATGCCAAAAAGATGATACGCCCTTGGATTACTATACCCGTTGCTAAGAATAGGATTTATTTTAATATTTGCATGATTAAATATTTTATGAATATAATATCTCCTAACAATGATTTTAAGGCTAAATTGAATAATTTATTTGTTAGATTTCCTCAGATAGATTTGAACGCTATGGGTTTTCCTCTTGGTTGGGAAAGAGAACCTTTATGGGTATAAACATTTGTCTTTTAATATTTATACCCAATGATCCATATGCTGCTATCGTATTCAGCTTAATCTGTCTTATCCCTCTAACTTCGGTAACTTTAGAACAAAACGGATAAGGGAAACAAATACGCGGCCATACTTCTCTAACTTGATTTGCCCGACACCCCGGATCTGATTGAAATCACCTAATGTAATGGGCTTTTGAGCAACCATGTCTTCAAGTGAATCATCTGTAAAGATATGGTATGCCGGACGCGATTCTCGATCGGCCAGTTGTTTCCGGAGCTGCTTTAAGGCATCCCACAAAACTTCGTCTACCGATTCAGACTCGATAGGACGAATCGGCTGTGCCTTAAATCCTTTTTTCCCGGTACTTGCTTTTGTCTTCTTTTTCTCTGGTTCCGGCGGCATGTATTTGGTTAATTGGGCCGTTGTTTTCCCGTATAGAACTTTCGTTCCGAGTGGTGTAACCTTTAGCCGGTTGGCATGAGCATAGTCGATTTCTAAAAATCCGAGCTGAATCATCTGGTAGATATATTCTTTCCACTCCACATACGACAGATCGCGACCAGCTCCGTACGTCTTGATCAGGTGATAACCTTTCTCTGTCAATTCGGCCCGGGCAGCTCCTCGGAGGATATGAATCAACATTTCAATACCAATCTGCTGCTGGGTGCGGACTACGGCACTGAGTGCTTTCTGTACTAGAATACTTCCGTCAAAACGAAGCGGAGGATTCTTGCATACATCGCAATTACCGCAGTCTTTCTCTACTTCTTCACCAAAGTAACTGAGGAGAATCCGCCGGCGACAGATATCCGTTTCACAATACCGCTGCATCCGGTTGAGTTTCTCCAGATTGATTTCCACCTGCCCGCTTTCTTCGGCAAACTGACGAAGGACGATCAGATCGCTCATGGAGTAGAATAACAAGGTATCACTCTTGGCTCCGTCTCGTCCGGCACGACCGATTTCCTGGTAATAATTCTCAATACTTCCCGGCATGTTGAAATGGATCACCCAACGGATATTACTTTTATCAATACCCATACCGAAGGCAACCGTCGCGCAGACTACATCTACCCGGTCATGAATAAAGTCATCTTGTGCCTGTTCCCGCTTTTGGGGCGATAATCCTGCATGATAAGCGGTTGCCTTGATTTGGAACAGCGACAGTTCTTCGGCCAGCATTTCTGTGTCACTTCGTTTCATGCAATAGATGATTCCGCTCTGGTCACGATGTTGGCGGATAAAATGGACGATCGATTTGATCTTCTCTTTCTTGTTGAGTCCGCGGCGGACTGTAAGCGACAGATTTGGCCGGTCGAAAGAAGAAATAAAGACTTGGGGATTATCCAACCGAAGCTGTTCGATGATGTCCGTGCGGGTCACTTTATCGGCTGTCGCAGTCAGCGCAACGACAGGAACCTTGGAAAAGCGTTCCTTCAGAATCGCTAATTGGGTATATTCCGGTCGGAAGTCGTGCCCCCAATGTGATACACAATGAGCTTCGTCGATGGCTATCAGCGATATATCCAGTCGGGGCAAGAACCAGTCAGCTTCTGCCTTTACCCGTTCGGGCGAGATATATAGTAATTTGATCTTTCCCTGAATACAGAGTTGCTTGACCTGCTGCTGTTCGCTGTCGCTCATCATGCTGTTTAGCGATGCCGCCGGAATACCGTTGGCTATCAGTCCTTCTACCTGGTCTTTCATCAGAGCAATCAGCGGAGAGATAACCAAGGTAATGCCTGGCAGATAAATGGCAGGCAACTGATAGCAAATCGATTTGCCGCCTCCTGTAGGCATTAATACCAACGCATCTTTCTTCTGCAGAATATGCTGTATAATTTCGGCCTGCAACGGACGGAATTCGGAATAACCGAAAAACTTCTTAAGCAATTGCTGTAATTCTTTCATACAGGTTTCTTCTTTTTAGGTTCGTAAATATAGGGTGAAGCCGGAAAGCTCAGTTCTTTCTTTCCAGCTCCCGCAGATTCTCCATTTTCTTGCGTTGCATGAATTCATAAATACCTTCGAGATGTTCGGTTACACGCTGATGACCGAATTCATAGACTTTCGTTACCAGTCCGTCTAGGAAGTCGCGGTCGTGCGATACGACAATCAGCGTTCCGTCAAAGTCGAGCAGCGCCTGTTTCAGGATATCTTTTGTCTTCATGTCCAAGTGGTTGGTCGGCTCATCGAGGATGAGTAAATTCACCGGTTCAAGCAAGAGTTTGATCATGGCCAGGCGGGTACGTTCGCCACCCGACAAGACTTTCACCTTCTTTGCCGAGTTTTCGCCACCAAACATAAAGGCTTCTAACAAATCTTTGATCTTGTTTCGGATATCTCCTTTGGCCACATCATCAATCGTCTGGAATACTGTCAGGTTTTCATCAAGCAGCGATGCCTGGTTTTGGGCAAAATAACCGATCATGACATTGTGTCCGATCGTCAGTTTCCCCTCGTGTTCGATTTCCTTCATGATACATTTGACCAAGGTTGATTTTCCTTCACCGTTGCGTCCTACAAAAGCAATCTTGTCACCCCGTTCGATAGTCAGGTTGACATGTCGGAATACGGTCTTGTCGCCGTAGCTTTTCGAGACATCTTCCAGAATGACCGGATATGAACCCGAACGTGGTGAAGGTGGAAACTTCAGCCGCAAAGCCGATGTATCTTCTTCATCTACTTCCAATAGTTCCAGCTTTTCCAGCATCTTTACCCGGCTTTGTACTTGCAGGGTCTTGGAATAAGTCCCTTTAAACCGTTCGATGAATTCTTTCGTTTCGGCAATGAACTTCTGCTGCTCGTCGTAGGCCTTCTGCTGTTGCTCGCGGCGTTCTTTCCTGAGTTGCAGGTATTGAGAATAATTTACCTTATAATCGTAGATACGTCCCATCGTCACTTCGATGGTGCGGGTCGTAATATGATCGACGAAGGCACGGTCGTGACTAATGACAACCACCGCTTGTCCGCTTTCAATCAAGAAGTCTTCCAGCCATTGGATCGATTCGATATCAAGATGGTTGGTCGGCTCGTCGAGCAACAAGACATCCGGCTTTTGCAGCAACAGCTTGGCCAGTTCGATACGCATTCGCCATCCGCCGCTGAATTCGCTGGTCTGGCGGTTAAAGTCTTCCCGCTCAAACCCTAAACCCAACAAGGTCTTTTCGATATCGGCATCATAATTGATTTCCTCAATCGAATAAAACTTCTCGCTCAAAGCAGAAACCCGTTCGATGAGCTGCATATACTCGTCCGATTCATAATCAGTGCGGGTTTCGAGTTGCTGGTTGATGGCGTTGATTTCAGCTTCCATCTCGTGCAAGTGGGCAAATGCCTGCGCCGTCTCTTCAAAGACGGTGCGTCCGTCTTCCGTCATTAGATGCTGGGGCAGATAGGCAATCACCGTGTCTTTGGGTGCAGAAACTTTTCCACGAGTAGGTTCGCGGACACCTGCCAAAATTTTGAGTAAAGTAGATTTTCCGGCACCATTTTTCCCCATTAAGGCAATCCGGTCTTTTTCATTAATCACAAAAGAAATATCTTGGAAAAGTGTACTTCCCCCAAATTCAACTGTCAGTCCGTCTATTGAAATCATAAATTATCAGATGTATCGTATGAAGGTGCAAAGATACGGATTCTGTCATTAACAATTAAGGCCGAAATAGGAAAAGTTGGCACGGAAGGATGCATTTTTAGGAATCAAAGTGGCTATACCTTATATTATATATAAGATTTTCCCGGTGTTTATCCTTGTTATTTTTATATAAAATGATGGTTTGTTATGATATTATGGGGTTTATGGCTTAGTACGGGATGAACTTTCATGATTTTAACATAAAAAGTATAATTAAATTTGCTTTCTAAATTTAAAAGTTATACGTTTGTAACGGAAATGACAAATAATAACGCTTATATTAATTTCGGAAGTAAATGGGTGACTAATGAACACTTTATAAATTAGATGTTAGACTATTTATAGATTAGATGTCAAAAGGTTAGCCGATACTCCGATTTTTCGGTTGTATAAAGAAAATTTGTTGATAAAAGTATCAAAAAGTATCAATCTAATGAATTTTATACCACGGAAAGAACCAAGAAAATAAGATATTATTTGATAAAGTAAATAAAAACGCTAACAGGATAAATTTGAGGATTATGATAAAACGATTACTATTTGGAAGCCTTTTTTGTGCTATATCTTTTTTGGCCACAGCACAAATAGACCTTCAGAAAGAGAAGGGAGCTGTAGTGGGCTTAAAGACCAATGCTTTGTATTGGGCTACAGCAACTCCAAACTTGGGGTTGGAATTTCGCCTTGCCAGACATTGGAGCCTGGATGTGGAAGCCGGATTGAATCCTTTTACAGGTAAAAAAGATGATGGCAGTTTTGGAAAATCCATTAAACATTTCAGAGTTCATCCCGAACTGCGCTATTGGTTTTGTGAGACATTTCATGGGCATTTCTTGGGATTACATGTGCCGTATCTGATCTATAATGTATCGGACATTAAATGGTTGGGTACTGAGAATGAACGCCATCAGGGCTGGGGAACAGGTGCCGGCATCAGTTATGGATACAGCTGGGTTTTAGGCAAGCATTGGAATATTGAAGCCACTTTAGGTGTCGGTTATTTGTATCTGGAATCAGACAAATATCCGTGTGCAAATTGCGGAACTAAGATTGAGACTGTCAAGAAACATTATGTAGGCCCTACGCAGGCAGCTGTCAGTGCGATTTATTTATTTTAAATTCTGAACGGTTTCGTCTAACCGTTTGATGAATAAACATTTAACGGAGTATCTGAAAAGTAATGGTAACGACTAGGAAACCGTGCGATTTTCAGCGTTTTGCGGTGTTTTACTATCAAATAACTCTTTCAGGTGCAAAGATACGACAAATCTTTGATATAGTATCCAATACAAACAGTATTCGCCATTTTTTGCCTTTCGATATATACCTATTTGCTTATGCCGTTATTTTTTGCAGATTTGGATAAAAAAGGAAAGGCAAAATTCAGGAAGCATTGAAATTCTTTACTTTAGTTAGTGCAAAAATCGAATAATTTATTGTAACTTTGCAGCGGATTCGGTGTGCATATAATACCATCCCAATTAAGATAAGTCGCAACATATATAGTGGTTTTCAATATGATTATGAACAATTGTACAATATTAACAGGTAAAAACACCGTTAATATTGCATATCATAAACCTTGGTAATTTTTCCACATTCAAATCTAATTAATTCGATTTGAATGTCATTGTCTTTGTAATCCGGCATGCTATTTCAGGCTTGTCGAGAGATTTTTTGTGCTATAAAATCAAGAAACATTCAAAAGATAAAAGGAAAAATTCAAATGGAAAAAATCAGAAATTGGAAACAAGATTTCTATACAATATGGGCGGGGCAAGCTGTGTCCCTGATAACAAGTGGGGTTCTTCAAATGGCCATCATCTGGCATCTGACAAATACAACAGGGTCTGCGATGGTGTTGTCAATGGCGACCTTGGTTGGGTTTCTACCTCAAGCGGTTTTAGGTTCTGCAATCGGAGTACTTGTTGACCGCTGGAACCGGAAAATGGTCATGATTGGTGCAGATGTCATCATAGCTTGTGCTGGACTGGTACTTACCGTAATTTCCCTGTCAGCGGAACTACCTGTATGGATAGTAATGCTCATCCTCTTCATTAGAAGCGTTGGCACTGCATTCCATTCCCCTGCGTTAAGTGCGGTAACACCTCTTTTAGTGCCTGAAGAACAGTTAGTCAAATGTGCCGGCTACACCCAGTCCATCCAATCGGCAAGTTTCATCCTAAGTCCGGCAATTGCCGCTTTTCTCTATGCAAAATGGGGGTTGAATTCTGCGGTTGCCCTTGACGTATTCGGAGCAATAATTGCCTGTATCACTGTTGCAATGGTTCACATCCCAAAACAACCGATTGAAGCGCTGCAGCAAGAAAACTTTTTCACCGAACTGCGCATTGGCTATAACGCAATACGACAAAATAAAGCTCTTTTCACATTGCTTTGGATAGGAGCAATCAATATGTTCATTTATATGCCAATCAATGCGCTATTTCCGCTGATGAGTATGAATTATTTCGAGGGAAGTACCTTGCATGCTTCCGTGGTGGAAATTGTTTTTGCAGTTGGTATGTTGTTGGGCGGACTTCTATTGGGCGCATGGGGAGGTTTCAAAAAGCGCATGGCAAATATCATCGGCTCTATCTTTCTTATGGGAGTGTCATTGACTGTTTCCGGCTTGCTACCAACCAATGGTTTTATGATATTTGCGATATGTTGTACGTTGATGGGCTTTTCTGCCCCATTCTATAATGGAGTACAGACCGCGCTATTTCAAGAACAGATACAACCCGAGTATTTAGGGCGTGTTTTCGGACTTCTTGGCAGCATCATGTCGTTTGCCATGCCGCTTGGGTTGGTAGTGTCGGGTGCATTTGCAGACCAAATCGGGGTAAACCGTTGGTTTTTGTTCTCAGGTATGGCTATTCTGCTTCTCGCTATAATAGCCTTATGTCTTCCACAACTTAGAAAGGTCGACAATCAAAAACAAAAATCATGATTTATGAAACGTAACTAAATCTAAACAGCAATAAGCCTCTGATAGGGAAATACGATTATCGGAGGCTTATTGCAATCTGTTTTAACTACTTATGTAATTCCTCTACTTTTCCTTTGTGGTTGAATTGGCTGTCGTATGCTCTGCCGTAGCCTGTCGAACTGTTCCCTGAACCATTCGCCTATGGGCTGGCGGTTGATTACGAGTGTCAGTTTAGACTTGTCCGCAGGGTCTTTCACCACTTGAAAGCCTGCTCTTTCTGTCGTAAAACTCCGATTATGTTCCTCCGAATAAAGTTTGCCCTCGTATATCAAAGGCTTACCATAAGTCAATGTCGTGGTCTGCCTTTCATTGAACCCGACAAGGCGGCACAGGCTCTCTATTCTCATAATTTCCTTTGCCATAGGAAACCATGCACACAGCTTTTCGATAATGCGTTTCAAACCTGATACTTCATCTTTGTGTCTGACACTTTTTTCCGCCATCTCCTTACGGTGATTCTGCTGTATTTCCAACAACTGGCGGTTGTGCTCGGTTTGCATCGTGTGTATGCGGTTTTGCAGTATCTCAATGGTTTCCTCATGGGTGGCAACTTCCCGATACAGGGCGGTGTTCTCCCTTTCCAAAGTCTTGACCTTGTTGCTCCCGAAAAGAGAACCGACACTTTCAGCTATGTAGGTCGCTGCGGTGGTGGCTGCACCTTTCAGTTTCTCGGTCTGTACCTCTTTCTTGGCTTGTCTGAGTTCCTGTTCGGTTTCGGTTTTCTGCTCCTGTAACCGCTTGTTTTCTGCATCAAGGGCAGCGTTCTTTTTCTGTATGTCCCGATAATACTGTGTCGTGGTGGTGTGCCGTGCTTCGGAACCTCGCACACCTCGCTGTAATCCGTATTTAGCCATAACCCTTGCATAATTGTCGTGGTACGCAATCAAGGTCTGACGGTTGAACAGGTCATCGGCACACAAACGGACGGTATTTGCTTTCTTGTGATACTTCCGTTTGCCGTCTTCCTGCTCTTTCTTGGCTTTGCGCCTTTCACCTGTCACGATGGGAACAATGGCTGCATGGATATGCGGTGTCTTCTCGTCCATGTGAAGATGGGCGGCAACCACGTTCTCCCTGCCGAATGTGGCTTGCAGCCATTGGATGCTGTCGCTGCACCATTCGTCAAGTCTTCCGTTTTCCTGTATGTCCATCATGTCCTCATGTGTTCCCGACAGAACCACTCGGACTACACGGACTTGGTCATGTGTAATCTTCCGCTTGATGCCTGCCGTGTTCAGCCTGTGGGCAATCGCTTCATCCCTGCCATGAACGCCATCGGGGTATTCTATAAGTACCCTGTTCAGATGCGTTCTTGTCGGGTCTGCGTTTTTAGGTATGATTCTTCTCTCTATATGGTCGGATTGTACGGTGTCCGATGAACCTTTTGCTTTCTTTATGTCCAATGAAAAATATCCCATGTAGTTTGATTTTTACGGTTATTGTTATGAGTGTATTCTCTGCCTGTGGCATTGGCTCTCAGGGTTTCCAAAGGGATTTCCCTTTGGCTCGATAGGGAGTTTTTAGCATTACCGTGTAATGCGTGAAGAAAACGCCCTATTAAGCTATGGTATTTCTGTCTAAATACCCTTGGGAAAGCGAACCTGTTCCCCTCTATATTTTCAGCCCTTTCTTTTTCGGTGGCTGCATCATCCGCCTTGCGGATTGTACTTGCTTCTCCTCCTTTATCGGCTCTGTCGATTGGGACAAGAGTTTTTTGCACAGGTACTCGTTCAAGTCATTATACCCTGCATAGTGAACCGACATATCCTGCAAGCGGTCACCCAACATCCGTTGCAGGTTGGCGTATGCGTTCCGTCCTGCTGTGTCATTGTCAAGGAAACAGCCGATTCGGGTATAGGTTGCCAATATGCTTTCCGCTTTCGAGAGGTTGGAAACGGAGTTGAGAATGACGTAATCCTGTGCATTCAATCGTGGGTGTTGCGGATTGTTCTTTACTCGGATGGTCAGGAACGAGAGATAATCCATGAAGCCCTCGAAAAGATAACAGACGGTTCGTGGCTCTTTTTGCTGTCGGATATGGGTGATGTCCTTCGGGGCGACACATCCCTTGAAGTATCTATTACGCACTTCATACCCTCTTGCCATATTCGGGAAGCCGATGGCGAAATAGGGTTTGTCGGCATTCTCAAACCGCAGTTCCTTACACTCCCTTTTGGCGAGTTCAATGTCTATCCCCCTTTCTTGCAGATAGGCAATGAGCGCAGGTGATGACAGCTCGCCAACTCTTAATACCCGATAAGTGCGGTTGTCGGATTGCTGCTTGCCAAAAGAAAACGATGCAGGGCGGATGTATGGTGTCCGTTCCTCTATGCGCTTCAACAGGCAGGTTACATCTTCCGTATGGTAGAGTTCCGCTGCCAATGCGATGATGTTACCGCCCTTGCCAAGTCCAAAATCGTACCATTTGTTGAGTTCTGTGTTTACCTTGAAAGATGCGTCCGTTTCCTCTCTCAGCGGTGATTTGTACCAAAAGCTGCTGCCCTGTTGCTTGACGGGCGTGTAACCCAAACTTTGCAGATAGTCTGCGATTCTGATTTGTTTAACTTCTTGTATGTTCATGATATTCTATAGATTTGATGATGATTGTAAAAACGTTGATTTGTTGAATGGCTTATATAACACATTTATTTACAGAAAGATATTTGCTCAACATCTTCTCAACAAACCACTCGCCAAAAGAGAAATCAACAATCGGGTGCTGTTCCTCTCTCAACTTCTCTTTTCGATTGTTGAGATTTTGTTGAGAGTGTATATTGTTTATTGTCAGCATAGTTATATCCTTATTCATCAATTCAACAAAAAAAAGAATGATATTACAGGGATTCAAGTTGTTCCCTCGTGACAGAATAGAAACGACCGACCCGTTTTACAGGCTCATACCGACACTCCCGATTGTAGTTGAATTGGTAGGTGGTATAGGTCAGTCCGTTGGGTGCAGGCGTAAGTTTCCAACACTCCTGCAACACCTTTCGGACTTGGTGCTTCTCCACTTTTACCTGCGAGTGTACCAGCAACAGAAGAATGTCGTTGTAGCAGAACGAGAATGTGTCCGTGCCGACACTATCCATGATGTCAAGTATCAGCTCGTGCATCTCTATCTCCAGTCGGTTACGGTTGCTGCGGATTATCTTCTGCAAGGCTTCGGTATGCAACAGCGATGGAGCAAACCACATACGGCTTTCCTTTTCGGTGGATAGTGTTCTGTGTTGCAGGAAATGAAGAAAGGCGGGTATCTCCGCTTTCAGCTTTTGCAGGAAGTCGGTATCATCAGACTGCAAGCGGTCTATCTTGCGTACCCAATAGCGTGTTTCCCCTGCATCAATGATTACAGGCAAGTACTCGTTGTTGGAGCATAGCACGAACTTGGCGAAAAACGCTATCTCGTCACGGTCTTTGCCTTTGGCTTCCACCTTGTAGGAAAGTGTGGTGCTTAGGTTCTTCAACCGCTCGCTGTCCTCCCTACGGTTGAGCAGCACCTCGTCCACCACGATAAGCAGTTTGCCGGCCCAGTCGGAATTGAATTGGCTACGGAAATCCTCGTTGGTGTTAAAGGTTACATTGTTCTGAAATAGGAGTTTTAGAAAATTCAGAAATGTGCTTTTGCCTGTGTTGCGTTCCTCTGATACCAACAGCAGGATAGGCAGCTTTTGAATGGGGTACAAGTAGAGCAGTTGTAGGTAGTCCATGCCCAACTCGTATTGCTCCCCGAAGATGTGACCTACCAAAGATTGGATATGCGAGAAATCGCCCTCTTTAGGTTGGTGGTCTATCGGTTCATAGAGGTTAAGGAACTTGCCGACCACGGGATGGTAGCCGATGTGTTCGGGTACGGTGCAGAAGCCGTCATACTTGGGAACGCTGCCGATGTAGTCCTTGCCGTAGTCTTGGCGCAGGGTTTCGTTGTTCCATGCTATGCGTTTCCTTACATACCCTCCGTTCAGTTTGGGCTGCTCCACAATCTTGTAAAGCGTAGTCCCCACTCGGATGAATTCCTCCTTTGCCATGCCACCATCCGATGGCGGTCTGTGGCTGTCTTGTTGTTTGTTAGCTGACATAATCAAATGGTTTTAAGTTTGAAAAATACCAGCTACAAAAGTATAAGCATTTATCGGATAAGTTGTTACGCAAAACGCGGCAGAACGGTGACAAATAGCCCCCGAAGAAAAAACTTTCAATGGTTTGGAACGGAAGTCGGGCAGGACAGACGAAAAAACTCCCAAAAAACGAATGTGGGGATTACGCTTTTCGGGAGAAAAAATTGGAGTTCCTGTTGATATGTCGGTCAGATTATATGCTGACACGCTGGCTTGATTACTCTATTCGTGACTGAATGAATGGATTCCGTCAGTCGTGCAACCAATTCAGCTACGAGAAGTATTCGGCTTTGGCTATGCCGTTGGTGTTCAGCGAAAAGAAGATGCTTGTTTTCTCTTTTCGCAAGTACAGTCTTTCAAGAACGGCATTGCGCACCTGCTTCGCACTGTATGTGCCGATACGGAACGCAAGGGCGATTATCGTTTCAAGGCTGTAAACCTCCATGCTGCACTTGTCGGACAGTCGGATGGTATGCCTTATCTCACACTCATTCAGAATGCCGTTCTTGCAGAGTGTCTTTATCCCTGCCCTGATAGTCGGGGCGGTTACATTGAACAACTCGCAAAGCTCCCACTCACTCATGGCGGTTGCCTGTATATCTTTCGGCATAACTACATTGCCGAACTCGTTCATTGTTATGATGTTTCTTTCCTCTTTCATTATCGTTTGATTTAAGGGTTACTGAATGGCATTGCAAATGTTCTTTTCCATATCCTCCAGTTTGTGCGACAATGTTTCCATATCCTGACTAATCTTTTGGGCTGTGATTTTTGCGTAAATTTGGGTCGTTTTTATGTTGGTATGTCCCAAAAGTCGGCTGACGGTTTCAATGGGTACTCCGTTGGATAACAGCACAGTGGTCGCTGCCGAATGTCTTGCTACATGATAGGTCAAGTGGACTTTTATACCGCACAACTTGGCAATGGCTTTCAGCTTCTTGTTGCAAGTCGTGTTACTCGGCATGGGGAATACTTTATTATCTCTTGTCATACCCCTGTACTTCTCTATTATCTTTCGGGGAACATCCAACAATCGGATATTGGATTCCGTGTTAGTTTTCTTTCTTCGGGTGATAATCCACAGATTTCCGTCAAAGAATGTTTGCAGGTTGTCTTCCGTAAGGTTCTTGACATCGGAATATGCCAAACCTGTAAAGGTGGAGAACAGAAATAAATCCCTGACAAGCTCGTGTGTCTTGTCGGGCATATCGGTGTTCATCATTGTGTGTATCTCCTCTCTCGTAATATACCCTCTGTCCACGCTTTCGGGAGAGTTGATGTACCCTGCAAAGGGATTGAACGGCAGACGACCGTCATTCCTCGCTATGGAAATAATGTGTTTCAGCACAATCATGTAGCCCCAAATGGTATTGGTGCGGCATTTTTTCTCAGTACGCAGGAAATACTCGAAGTCGTTGATGAACGAGAGGTTCAACTCTTTTAACGGAATATCTTCACGCTTGTAGGTATGGGGTAGGAACTCACGGATGTGCTTGCAGACGGTAACATAACGTCGGAATGTTCCTTTTGCCCTGCTGTGTCCCACTTTCTTGGCAAATTCGCTGTTGTGTTGTTCAAACAGTTTTAGCAAGGTTTCCTGTTTGATACCGATGCCGAGATAGGCATCTTTCAACTTGGCAGCAGTGACATAACCGTCCGTCTGCATCAACTCTTGATAACGGCGGTTTATCTCCACTCTGATTTTGTCAACGGCACGGTTGATTCTTTGCGCTTCGGCACTCTTACCCGAAGCACGGTTGTTCTTCACGTCCCACAGGCGCAAGGGAACATCCATCTTGCAACTGAACTGCTTAATCTCTCCGTCCACCGTAATGCGACACATCAAAGGCAGGTTGCCGTTGGGTTTCTCACTGCCTTTCTTCACGTAGAACAATACCTTAAATGTACTTCTCATAACTCACTTTTTTTTGGTTACAAAATTAATTCATAGTGAGTTACCGACAGATACGACACATAACGCCAAACGATGCAAAATTTAGGTTTCGCAAGAAATTTGCATCATCGCACGGGTAATGATAAAGTAACTGAACTTTTGCTGCGTTTGTCCATATTCTGTCTCTTCTTGGCTTTTGAACAAGAGAAAAATATAGCGTAACGAACGCTTTTTCAGTCTGTTCGCTACGCTTTACTCAAATTTGCTATTCCGTTAGGTGTTTATTTTAAAAACGTGTAAGGTATGAAAAAGCTCTATACATTCATCTATATGTTGGGGTGTACGTCTTTCTTGTATGCCCAGAATCCGGAAGAAGGTACTTTTTTAGTAAAGGAGAAGAACGCCGAACGTGTAGGAAATGATTTGGTGATTACCCTGAAGGCCGACATCAGTTCGCTGCAACTCTCGCGTAACCAGTCGTTGGTTTGTACACCCTTGGTAGAGAGTGGTGACAGCATCCGGGCGTTAGACCCGATTATCATTAATGGAAAAGTGCGCCACATCCTGTACGAACGCATGGAACGGACTGATAAGAAGGAAGTGGAAATTAGACGCTATAATGATACAGAACAACAGGTAGATTGCCTGGTCCGTACGCCGTATGCCGACTGGATGGAGAAGGCGGATGTGACGTTGGTGATGGACGACTGCGGCTGCGGTTGGAAAGCCTTGTCGCAAAACCGGGATAAATTGTTTGCCCTGAATTTTGCCGAACCGGTTGTTATCGACCCGATGCTGGTCTATGTGAAACCGGCTCCCGAAGAGGTAAAAGCCCGTCATCTGGACGGTAGCGCCTACCTCGATTTTCCGGTAAACCAGATCACCATCAATCCCGACTATCGTAACAACTCTGCCGAATTAAAGAAGATCCAACAGACCGTCGAGGCGGTGAAGAACGATCCATATGCGACGATTACCAGTCTGTCGATCAAGGGCTATGCTTCTCCCGAAGGTACATATAAGGGAAACGCTTATTTGGCTGAAAATCGTGCCAAGGCTTTATTGGATTATGTAAAAGAACACTACGACCTCTCGGGCGTGGAACTGTCGGTCGATTTTGAGCCGGAGGACTGGGAAGGCCTGGAAGCGGCTGTAGAAAAAGGCAACTTGCCGGATAAGGAAGAATTGCTGGCCATCATCCGTGCCGACGAACCGGTGGATTGGGATGCCCGCGAATGGAAACTGAAAACGCTGAATGGGGGTACTTCTTATAAGGTTTTGTTGCGTGATGTATATCCTGCCTTACGCCACTCTGATTATCGGGTAAATTATAATATTCGCAACTTTACGGTGGACGAGGCGAAACAGATCATCCAGTCTGATCCTTCGAAGTTGAGTTTGAACGAGATGTTCCTAGTGGCGGAAACGTATGAGGTAGGCAGCGAACCGTTCAACGAAGTGTTTGAAGTGGCGGTACGCATGTACCCGAACGATCCGGTTTCTAACCTGAATGCGGCGATCAGTGCGGTGAATACCCGCCAGCTCGACAAGGCAAAACGCTATCTGGCCAAGGCAAACGACTGCCCCGAAAAGCAACTGGCCGAGGCTTCGATCCTGATGTTGGAAGGGAAGCTGACCGAGGCAAAAGTTCTCTTGGAAAAACTCCGGCATGAACCGGCTGTGGCAGCTCAGGCCGAAGAAAATATCCGTCAGATTGATGGACAACAATAGATGTCGAACTTTAAAACGAAATGCTTTATGGGAATACGGTACAAATTAGTCCCACGGAAGGACTTTTCGAAAGGGGCGCTTGAGGATGCCAAGCTCTATTACCCCCAGTTATTGAATAATGGAAATATCAGTTTTGACGAGGTGTGCGAAGCAGTAGCCGAACAGACGGCCCTGACCCGGGCGGATGTGAAGGCGTGCCTGGACCGGTTGGCTTATATCATTTCGACCAACCTGAAGGCAGGGCGAAGCGTTAATCTGGGCGACTTGGGTTCGTTTCGGGTGGCACTGAGCAGTTCGGGTGCGACTACCCCGGAAGAGTATGACGCTTCGACAATGATGCGCCCGATGAAGGTGGTTTATACGGCGGGAAAATCCATCCAGGAAATCCGTTCAAAAGCTACTTTCGACCGCATCAAAACGGAAGAGGCAGGCGGATGAAGGCTGTCCGTGCGCCGGGCATAGGCTGACCTGCTGGCAGATCAGCCGTGGTCTCTGGCAAGACCAGCACTGTTCTCCTCCGAGATCAGCGCTGATCCCGAAGGAGGACAGCCGCTGGAGGGGAACCGGATCACCCGCTGTCCTTGCTCGACATCACCTGCTGATGGGGAAGGTGGTCACCGGCTGATCCCGGAGTGAGTCTGCTAGGGGACGGATAAAAGCCCCGGATGATAAAAAGGAAATATGAATACAGATAACTAATAATAGTAATTATGATGAATTTTAAAAGTACATTATGGGCACTTGCCTTCGCTTGCGTGGCGGTGTCGTGTTCAGACGACGTGGAAGACGGGCTGGACAACAATGAAGGAAATGAACTGAATGGACCGACTACCTATATGAAGGTGACAATCAGTTCGACTCCAACAACAAAGGCTACTGGAGGTGAAGAAGGGGATGAGCCTAATGGAGAAATTGGTGATGTAAGCGAATATAAGGTGAACGATGTGACAGTGATCCTTTTTAGTAATTCTGATGGCACAGAACCAAATACATTTGATGGTTCAAGTAAATTGGTTGCTGCGGGTTATAAAGATGGCATAGCTCAGATGGAAACCAGTAGTGAAATATGGCACAGCCGCACGACTGCAACGGTAACTATTACTGTGACCGATCCAAAACAGGCGAATTCTTTTGATGGGAAGACTTACGGTATTATTGCTGTGACCAACCTTGGTGGAAGAGAAGTATTGTGTGACCGTATCAAGGAGGATGATATTTATGTAGGATCAGAGTTGGCAAACTTTCTTCAAAAAGAAGCTTGGAACTCCACTAATGGTTTCGTAATGTCTACTCATAATGATAAATATAATAGTGGTGGTTCAGTCTCAATCTTTGATAAGGTAACATTAAAAGCGGGTACGAATGCTACGAACGCTCCGACCGCTTCGGTTCATGTTGAGCGTTTGGCCGCCAAGATACGCATTAATGAGGCTGATGATATCACCGACTTTATTTATACAGTTAACAAAGGAGAAGAAACAGAAGCCAAGGTCCGTCTGGATCAGGTGGCTATCGTCAACAAGCTGACCAGCGGTACTTATTTGCTGAAGCGGGTGACTTCACAGTTGACTGATGGTTATTCGGATCTGCCGGCAGAGGTAACTAATGATCTGTTATTGGGCAATGAGTCTGCTGGCGATGAAGGAATTGCCCTGAACTACGTGATTGACCCATGGACAAGAGTTAAAGAGACAATCACACCGGCTTCGGACAACTTGGATCAAAGAGACGCATTGGTAGGCGCAAGCTTGACTTCGCCATCTGTAACCGCAAAATTGAGTTATGACAATGATTTTTATGAGGCAAGCTATACCGAGATGTGGACATCTTTTGGTGAAGATAAGGTGGATTTGTCTTCAAACATCGACGCTACATTCCCCTTGCATCTGGCATACACGCAGGAGAACACTACCTCTTTAAAGATGCAAAAGAACGGCTATTCTACCGGGGCACTCTTTAAGGCAACTTACTTCCCTAAGAAGTGGGCAGTTACTAAAACAATTGTTTCCGGTACGACAATCGGAAAAGTTGAGGCTGATGATATTGACTATAATGGCGATGAGGAAGGAACAGGTTATGGCGATATAGGTAGTTCTACTGTGGTTCCGACTGATTTCAAGTTCTATGTTTACGAAGGAAACGTCTACAAGGACTATGAGGCTATCTTCAATGAGTTCGTTTGGACACAGCAGGAACCGTTGGACGGTCAAGCTGGCGTGACGATCTACAGCTACACCGACTTCACAGATACGAACATTGAAAACATCAAGGTGGCTGATTTCTTCAACCATCTGCTGGCCGAATTCTCGGATCCGTTCGACTACATTGATTCCTTGAAAAAGACGTATGACACGAATGGTGATGGCAAATATGACACGAATGATACTGACTATAATGCGGACAAGACTTTTATGGCAGCAGACGCTATTGACACCTACTTGTCTGCTGATGCCAACAAGGCAACCATCAATGCGGTAGTTCTACCTTATGAGGGTGGCGTATGCTACTATCCGTACTGGATTCGTCACGCCAGCAATAATATTCCAACAAAGATGTCTGTTATGGAGTTCGCCATTGTGCGTAACAACATTTACGATATGACCGTAACTGGCATCAGTGGCCTTGGGCTTTCTGGAGCTGAAAAGCCGGATCCAAGTAAGGATGACGAGGAGGATAAGTACTACTTTAACGTCGAGATCTACGTCAAGAACTGGGTAGTCCGCTCTAACAGTGGCATCATCCTCTAAGTAAGCAAGTAATCTAGTTGTTTCAATAATCAATATCCCCTCGCCCAACAAACGGGGGTGAGGGGATAACTACTAACAGATCCAATATGTCATTGGCAGAAAACAAGTTTATAAATACAGATATGAAGAGATATTTGAATAACATCACCAGATCGATCGGCGCGTTGGCCCTGCTGGGTCTGGCCGCGTGCGATTATATTCACGACGACTCGCTGCCCCTTTGCGAGTATCGCTTGCGCTTCGTGTACGATTATAATATGAAATTTGCCGATGCCTTCCAGCATGAGGTCAGCAAGGTTTCTTTGTTTCTCTGCGATGACAAAGGTAACTTCCTTATGCAACGGCAAATTGAAGGCAACGAACTGAAGGAAAACAATGTCAAGCTCGACCTGGAACCGGGTACTTACTACGCGCTTACTTGGGCAGGCCTGGACGAAGGCTCTTACGAATGGCCTCAGCTGACTCCCGGCGTCTCGACACTTCAGGATATCCGCGTCCGCACCCTGCGCAATGCCGATGCGACGCAACCTAATGAACTGGAACCTCTTTGGCACGCTCTGGATACGTTGGTCATTACCGGAACGGCCCACGAAGATAAAGAAATTTCGCTTGCCAAGAACACAAACAAGCTTCGTTTTATCTTGCAAGATACCGAAGGGTACAGCATGGATGTAGACGATTTCACATTTGAAATCACCGCCGACAACGGCTATATGGATTACGACAACTCCCTGCTGGATGACCCGCAAATCACCTACCTCCCCTATTATACGGAAAATGTGGATATTGCTTCAGCCGGAGACGACCCCGACATCGCGATAGGCGACACCCTGTCGCAGATTGTCGCCGTAGCCGAGATGAACACTATGCGACTGATGGCCGGTACGAACTACCGCCTCATCGTCCGCCACAAAGACTGGGAAGAGGACGTATTGAATATCAACCTCCCCAACTACCTGCTTCTTACGCAGATGGAGGGACACAACATATCGGCACAGGAATACCTGGACCGCCAGGACGAGTACTCGATCGTCTTCTTCCTGACCCCGATTCTCTGTCCGGATTGTCCTGACCCGGATGAACCCGATGAACCAGACGAGCCGGACAATCCCGATAACCCGGATGAGCCGGACAATCCCGATAACCCGGATGAGCCGGACGAACCTACTCCAGGACCTGGACCCGATGATCCCCCACATCCGGTTGTCGGCTATGCCTGCTATAAGATTCAAGTAAAAGACTGGGTAATTCGATTGAATAACGGAGAATTGTAAAATTGGTTGTTAGAGAGGTTAAAAGGTTAAGAGGTTAAAAGGTTATGAGGCTAAAGGAGGGTAAAGCTAATACGATCAAAAAGGTATCGGCTCTAACTCCTGAACGAAGCGAAGCGGAGTGCTAACTTCTTTAACTCCTCTAACTCCCCCAATCAAACTCCTCAAAAAAATAGACTTATGAAAAGAACAAAATACATATACAAACACATAGCAGCAGTGGCGACCTCGCTACTGCTCTTGCTATCTTTATTCCCCTCCTGTTCCGAGGATGACGGAGGTGGGGTGGAAGTGGATGAAACAAAACTTTATACATTGACTATCGCACTGAATACATCGACAAGCTATACGCCGACAACGAGAGCCGATGCTCCAGAATGGGAGGACGAAGCAGATGTGTACGAACGTAAGATCGATAAATGTTGGGTGGTATTGTTTGATGCTACTACAAATGCTTGTGTAGCTTCTGTAAATTCTGATGACTTTATCCAGAATGGAACGGAAATAGATAATGCCCAAGAAGTAATCAAAGAAACTGTAGAATTGCCGGAAGGATACTATACCGGTTATGCTTTTGCCAATTTGGAAAACCTCACCAATGGACAATCAATTATATCCTTGTTGGAAGGAAATGATTTAGCAAATATCACCAAAGCGAAATTAAATACTACTGTTTCATTGATTGATGCGAAGAACTTTCAGCTTAAAGATGGAAAAGCAATCCCAATGAGTAGTTACGAAACCCCTATCACGGTGAAAGCTCAGACTGAAAACATCGCACGGATTGTGCTTTTCCGCATGATTGGGAAGGTGGAAATTACGGTAACTGACCAGACTGGGAACGATGAAACAAAGACACTAAAAAGCCTTGCAATGGGTAACTTCCGAAAGGGGCCGATTCATTTATTGCCCTATTCTGAGGGGAATATAGACCTGAACAATATAACCGTTGCTGATCAGGATTTATTACAACCGAAATTCGATTTAGTGCCACAAAGTACCCAAATAAGTCCCTATAAACATGAGGTTCCAATTCCGGAGGTGGGGGACAATATCACCGTAGAGGGCCAAACATATACTTTCTATGCTTTCGAAACCGGTACAAAATCGAACACGGACGCTACATTGAGTATATCTGTTGGAATCAATGACCGCCCTGTGTCTGAGAAACCTACCGAATTCAGCTTTATGCGGCGTAATGACTGGTTGAAGATTCCGGTTGCCATTACCAATATAGAATCGGTCATGCGATTCAAGAATATGCGTATGCCTATCGGCGGACTTCCTAAAGAGATTATTTATGGAGAAGGCGATGGCATCCAAATATTGGTAGATGCGGTCAACGAGGTAGATCCGGATTATGCAGGTCCGGTAAAAATAGAAATAGAAGTACAATCTATCAACACAAGAATTACCAATCCGACCATTCTTTACACGAATACGACAGCAACAGGTAGCGAACGTAGTACCGCTATCTTAGTCGATAATACCGATGGCTTGCTGATTGACGCGGAAACAGGTGAACCACGTGATGAAAATTATGACTTTACCGTTTATCCGTCTCCGGATGCTCCCGATGCCACAAACAAAGCCTATTTTGAAGTATGGACACAAGAGTTGGCTAACGAATCAGATGCGACCATCCAATTGACTTTGATAGCGGAGTATGGTGATACGGAGCCTAAATCAAGAATCGAAATTCCTTACACAATCCGCATACAAAACTATAAACGAACAACTGACGGAGGAAATTGATTATGAGAAACGAAATAGACATCAAAGAAAAGAGTCGCGGAGCAATCCGGAACATCTCCGGACTAAACGAAGAGTTTCAAGGGATGAAACTCCAGTTTCATAGGGACGGAACTCCGGTTTCATCCTATGAAACTCCCGCCCATACAAGCAAAAACCATCCGGCATTCCGCAACCTGTCCCTGCTTACCCTTCTCCTCCTGTTCTTTTCCGCAGGATGGAATGAGAATGGGGTGTGGGGGCAAGAATATACGATTCAATATAAAAATGGGAGTCGGCAAACGAATATTCCGGAACGGGTAGATACAGTTTATATTCCGGATGGTATGTCAAGAGAATTGTATGTGCCGGAGTTGAGAAACAATGATGGACGGGCTGGTGGTAGTCCCAATTATAAATGGTATGTTCGCTGGTATCGTGCTGATGAAAATGGGGACCCGATAGCTATTGATAATAAATTTAAATCGACAATTGTAGATCTCAGAAATAAAGCGGTTATAGAAGGAGGAACAGTGGATACTAAAATACCTCATGCTGCGGCTTTGCATGAAACTCCAGAAAAAACTTCTTTATTTTGGTATCGAAATTTTTTTAATGATCATACAAACGCTGGTTTAGGACCGGATCAAACTACAACATATTATATCTCTACAGCAACAGGAGCGTCAACTATCTTATATACAAGGAACGCTGAAGATATAGAGGATATTGTAATCTGCGATGTCAGCATGAATACTGACGAGAATTTATCTGGATCTACATTAACGGAACCTACATTATCTAAACGCTATAAGTTTGTGATTCGTCCTGCAAGTGAAATTGCAGAAAAAATTAAAAATGCTGGGAATAATGGTATAGAGCACTATGAAATAGCCTCCCCTTCTGATGCTAAAGGTATTAACATTCAAATGAAAACATTTCCTTCTAATTATTGTTGGTATGCAAATGAACAGGATGGAACTATTTTATCGGGAGATCATTATGTATATGTATATGACGGAGGAAAAAGCGGTAGTCTCGCTTCGGACAAACAAGTAATTGGATTGGGTGAAGTTTCATCGAATACGACTATAAATGTTTATGCTGAGACTTCTGATGGACAGAAAAGTCCGTTATTAGCTACGTTCAAAATAATTCCGCAAGCTAATGCAGCATTCATGTTGGAAGAGAATGTAAAGAACTCATCAGATCCTCGAAGAAATCCGGCAGCCCATTCGGATTTATATGAGGCTATCGGTGCTGCGGATTTTGATATGGATGCTAGAATACCATCTTCTGAACTCTCAAGTTCTAATAATTTATGTTCTACACCGATGAGTGCAGAATCAACTACGTATGCTTTCTTAAATCCCAATATAACGATGTATACGGCGCATAATCATGCTGCTTTGCAGAATCAATATGGATTGTATCATAGCGCAAACGTTCCAGGAGTATCTAATGGTGGTGAATATTTTTGGTTCTTTTCATTGAGAAATAATCCTTATGCCAAATCGGTTTATGACCGTACTTATGCAAATACAGGTGGTAAAGAATGTGGTTATTTCTTTTATACAGATGCATCAAATGAGCCGGGACGTTGGGTGAAATTGAAGTTAGATGATGTGATTTGCCAATATACGGAATTGACAGTTACAGCATGGGTGAACGATATGACCACTTGGAATGAAACAAATGATGGCAAGCCATTACCTCCTAACATCAATATAAATTTTATAGGTAAGACAGGTGACAAAGAGGTCGTTTTACATCGTTTTACGTCCGGAGATGCTTTAACGGATTATTCTGTTACATATGAAGGTAAGTCAGCAAATAAAAATGTTGGTAAATGGCAACAACTTTGTTATTCTTTTTCCATTTCAGAACAACAGACTTATGAAGCATATTATTTGGAAGTACAAAACAATACCGCTCATACATATGGTGCAGATTACGCAATAGACGATGTGCGCGTGTATAAATCGAAGCCGAACATCAAAGTACAACGTTATGATGCCTGCGATGCCGCTACACTGACCGTCAGTTTGGATTATACTACCATGTTAAGAAATATGGGATGGACTGCGAACGAGTCTATTGTGGATGAAAGTACGCAATTGTATAGCAATGATCCGGAAAATGGTTTTGATTTGGTAAAATATCGTTTTGGCTTGAATGGAAAAGAAGCGATAGATCCTACAAAAGTGTCAGCGGAAAGCCATGTCGGTAACACTTATTTTTCTTTTGTAGAAGGATTTGACGAAAATACGACAGAAAATGTGATTGATGTTACAGATAGAGAACTGAGTAATGATGAAGATCCGAATCCAATCGTACTTGAGAAAGGACATCTATATCGTTGGGTTCGCGTGAATAAAAGTTTAAGAGTACCGGTACCTCAATCTATGTATTCTTTCCGAGTTATAAACTCGACTGTTTATGAGGATAAAAATTATCCAGGTAGTAAAGACGAAGCTTTGAGACGGGAAAAAATATTGAATTTACGGGCAGTTAAGGATTATAATACAGCGGTTAATTTATATAACAATAATCAATCAGATTATAAACCCGATTCGGATTCGTATGGTAATATAACGGAAATCGCTCTACAAGGTCTTACAGAAGAGAATGTTACTAATGAGGGATATGAAGACACCTATCTTAAAGTTATAGAAGAGCTTTATAGTCGCTTGCAAATACCTCGTATCCGTTGTTCGTGGATAGAAGCGGATGATCCCGGTAGAGTTTACCTTTATGCCTTAGACGTAAACAATACGGATTTGAAATATGTAGGTGAGCAGGTTGGTCTTGATAGCGAGGGCAATCCGATTGTAGCATCCGGTGAATACCATGTCGTTTTACAGGGAGCGCAAGCGGTAGAAAATTGGGAAGTCCCTGAAGGAGATGCAGATCATTCGACATCTTTTAACCTGAAAGATCCTTGTGTCTTGATATCTCCATTTAAGGTAGAACCGGCAGTGCGTATTACCGTGGAAACGGTAAATAATACCAATGCTTTGGCTTGCCTGGGTACGTTGCGTCATATTGAAGCAGATTTGATAGGGACAGACGGATCTGAACTAAGTGATGTAGCTTATAGTTTCGATTGGTTTTTAGGCTCAAAGGCTGATTATGACAAATTGACGAAAAATGAACTATTCGGCGATTATGATTTAAAGCATGCAATAGAAGAATTTAGAAAGGAAGAAGATATTGATAAAGAATTTGATATAGATGATGTTCGAAATGCATCAACAGTTAATGAAACTATCAAAGAGGGGTTGATACGTTTGTTTGAACAAGATTTATTACAGATTGCTACAACCGAATTTACTCGTCCTATTCAAAATGATTCGATCGTGGCCATGCCATTTATCATGGGTTATAATGTGGTGAATGATAAAATTAATTGTACAGATATAACAGCCGTTCGATTAGGAACATATAGCGAGGATGTTCCTATCTTACATCCGGGTTACCTATTAGATCCTTTTAAAGGCGAAGTCTCTTTGCGTTTAGGTCATCCGAATATGGGTGAAAGCATTGCTTTAGAGGTTCCGTTGCAAAAAGGTTTTGAAGAATCAATGGCAGATGCGGCTGAGCATTTAAAAACAGCGGATGTATCATCAGGGGTTGCCATGTATTTAAACAATCCAGATGAAGAATATCCGGAGATTGGAACAGCTAAACTGGATATTTCCAAAACAGATGATGAAGAAGCGATTGTAACTATTTCTTTGAAAGAAGAGGCGAAAGGAAAATTACAAGAAGGAAAAAAATACGAGCTGTTAATACCTTTTGCACAATATGACGATAGTGATACTCGTTTGTCCAGCGAATGTGATGGGTTGATAACGTTACCTGTAAAGATTGTTCCCCAATACTTGACATGGACAGGCTCCACGAACGATGATTGGTATAATGAAGATTTATGGAAACAATCAACAAAAGGTGAATTGTATTTTGACGGTTATGCAGACAGTCCAAATACAGATGCCAATGGATCGGATGATATTGATGATGCTTATTCACCACTTTATTTCACCAAGATTACCCTATCAGGAAATCAAGAATTGGCTCTAATAGATGAGAGTGCATCAGAAAATAGAGATACGAACGATAATCGTTTCTTAAAAGGTTGGAGCGAACAAACGTCGGATGGTAAAGATATGGCAGACTCTATCCGTTACGAAATGGCGGTGGTTAATGCTGAAGGAAAAATTGAGCCCTACTATATTAATAAGGTAAGCGAAATCTACTTCAAGCCGGGGGCATCTATGTATCGTCAGGATTACTTGACGTACGGGAAAGCGTGGGTAGACTTCGAGATGGAGGAGGGCAAGCCCTATTGGATGTCCGCCCCGTTGCAGAACGTCTATGCCGGCGATATGTACGCCCCATCCAATAACGGTCGGCAGGAGACAGCCGCCTTTACGGATATTACGTATAAAGGGAAACATGAAAATGAGACAACAAACAGCCGTTGGAAGCCGGCCTTCTACCAAAAGGCATGGGATAAGGCGATTTCCTATATAACAAAGGAGGGTTATACGCATGGTACAAGTACTCCCGTAAATGTAGCGGCGGTAAAATCCAATTGGAGTATTGAGTACAACGATGTATGGGTTCCATATAGCGAGGGTAAAGGCTTCTACGCAAGAGTGGAAGATTTGCCTGAAGCTAATACAAGTGATAAAGCATTAGTTCGTCTTCCTAAAGCGGATAAACAATATAGTTATGAGACAAAAGCTGCAGGTAATTTGTCGAATGGAGAAAATATTAGCCGGGATAATGCCTATGATTTGTTGGATAAAGTAGAAGGTAAAACTGGTCAAGATATTGTAATCGCCCTTGATACAGAAGTGGATGGCGACGGTACGCATTTCTTGGTCGGTAATCCTTACATGACCTATTTGGATATGAAAGAGTTCTTCGATAATAATACTAATTTAAATAGGAAGTTCTGGACTCTTGATCGCAATGAAGGAAGTATAGTAGTTGGTACGCCAGATATTTCTGATTGGAGTAATGGTGTGGATGGCTATCATGATCATACTGCTGAGAGTACTCAAAGCTATGTCGCCCCAATGACCGCTTTCTTTGTAGAACTGAAAGAGAATGCGACAACTAAGACAATTAAATTTACAACAGCCATGATGGCGGCAAAGCCTAGGACAGATAACGTCTATACAAAGTCTTATTCCGCCTCCAACCCGATCCTGACCTTGACGGCAGAGCGGGGCGAGACACGAAGCGTGGCCCGGTTGTTGACATCCGATAAGGGGCATGATGCGTATGAGGCTTCGGAGGATGCTGTAATCTTGCTCGACTCGGAACTGGACGCACCGATGGTTTATACCGTGGCGGGTGACGTGGCGGCGCAATTCAACACGATGCAGTCGATCAGAAATGTGCCTTTGGGCGTTTATGCGGACAAAGGAGAAGAAGTAGAGCTGACCATTCGTGGTATTTCCCAATTTGCAGATAAGCTTTACCTGTATGATGCGGTGACAAAGCAAAGTACACCTTTGGATGACGATAGTTATACCTTCCGGGTGACAGGTCCTAGTCATGGCCGTTTTATGCTGACCTCTCAAAACCGGATTTCAGTAGAAAGCGATATTTGCGTTTATTCGCCTATTGCTGGACAGTTGTTGGTTATGTCCTCTCCGGAGGAAGCTTTACAACGGGTACAAGTATATGATATGTCTGGACGAATGGTAGTTAGCCGTGACAATATTCGGAATACAACGTGCCAATTATCGCTTGCGTCAGGGATTTATATTGTTTATGCTGAAAATGAATCGGGAAATGTCCGTGTTAAAATTCGGATTCGATAAAATATAAGGCTTAAAAATAGATAAGACCTGTTGTGGCGTAAATGGGTTCTTATCTCTTAGAAGCGTAATTAATATTTCTTTTTTATACAATCTCGCTATTCTTGAGTTGTGAAATTGAAGGGTAGCGCTCCACGCAAGTTCAACCTTGTGAGGAGATGTTTTTTGAATGAATTGGTTCCGTTGTGAAACGAAACCTGATTAAATTTTTTAAGGAGAAGAGGAGAGGGGCGCAAGCCCTTCTCCTTGTTCTTTATTATAATATAATTCCTTCGTAGATTACGTTTATTTGGAATGGAGTCAGGAAAGGACGATTGTCCCATATCTCCGAAATCATATCTCTACCCGAATAACACTGCCATAAGGCGGGATTGAGTTGAATGCCTCTTCGATGGGATATTCTCCAGCAAGGACACGGGCGCAGGTCAGGATGCCGCCGTGGGCAAAAATGGCGATTTGTTTATATCCCAATTCTTTCTTTTCAGCGATGAAGGCTTTCAGCCGTTCGTATTGTTGCCGGAGAGATTCACCATGCAGTGTGGGTGTGTTGATCCAGTCGACGAACCATTCTTTAGAATACGGGTCGGCAGAAATCTCATCCCAGGTTTTCATCTCCCAGTCACCGAAATTCAATTCTTTCAGCCGTTCGTCGCGGATCGCGTTGGGATAACCGCAGAAGGTGGCCAACTTCACACAGCGGGTCAGCGGACTGCAGAATACCTGGTCGAAATGAAGGCCGGCCAACTGCTCGAGGGTAGAGGCTGCTTCGGCTTCAAACGAAGGATTGACGGGAACATCCGTAAATCCGTAGGCCGTACCTTTGGGTACTGCCACGGATGTATGTCTGATTAAATAGATAATCATGGTTCTTGCGCTTTTACGTTTATGACAAGGTATGGATGATCACGATGCCTAGCATGAAACTCAGTTCGCAGAGCAGGAAAAGAGCTCCACAGCAGTCGCCTGTATAGCCTTGAATTTTATGTTTCATGAGGGATGTGAGCAGATACCAGACTACGATAGGGAAGAGAGCGGCGCCTGCGTAAACAATGCCGGAAAGCCAGTAGAGTGACAGACAGGCCGGAATCAGACAAATCAGGTATTCTGTAGCTGTCATACGGCTGTAGACCGTCTTGTTTTTCGCTTCCTCTTCTTTTCGGGCATAAGGCAGGCGGTTGATGATCATGGCCGAAACGCCTTTGCTGAACGGATCGCCGGCAAGCATGGCCGCTCCGGCTACGGTCAGAGGCAAACTGCTCAACAGCGTATAATACAAGGCAAAGTATCCGATCAGCCCGATTACCCCATAGCTGCCGATATGCGAGTCTTTCATGATGGCCAGAATCCTTTCCCGACTGGTTCCTCCGCCAAATCCGTCGAAGAAATCGGCCAGTCCGTCTTCATGCAGACAGCCGGTTATCAGGAGGCGGGTCAGGATTGCCAACAGGACGGCTACTGCGTCCGGCAGAATAAGGGATGAGGCATACAGTACCAGAACACTTACACCTGCCGTAAACCAGCCGACCAGCGGCCACCAGCTGACGACGTGCTTGAAATATTCACCCGGCACTTCGGCCAGACGCCAGAAGGGAAGCCGGGTGAAGAATATGAATGCGGCTAATAGGTGAAGCATGATCAGAAATATTTCGTGATTGCTTCTTCCTCGAAGGTGTGCATCTCGTTGATCATGCGCACGGCCGAATCGACAATCGGATAAGCACAAACCGAACCAGAGCCTTCGCCCAACCGGAGTCCGAGGTTCAACAGCGGTTCTGCATGCAGGTAGTCTAATAGCTTTTTATGTCCGCTTTCATCACCGCAATGACCGAATATGCAGTAGGAAAGCATTTCCGGATATAAACGAGATGCTGCCAGGACGCAGTTGGTCATGATGAAGCCGTCTACTAAAATAATCATTTTCAGTTCGGCAGCGCGGAGCATTCCGCCGACAGCCATCAACATTTCAATGCCACCAAAGTAGCGCAAGATGTCGAGTGTACTGCCGTCGCCTTTATAATTATCCTGGGCCGCTTTCAGTACGTTATATTTATGACGGACACCCTCCGTGTTCAGTCCGCTGCCGGCGCCTACACATTCTATCAGGGGAATACCTGTCAGGCAACTCATCCACATGCTGGAGACAGAGGTGTTTCCGATTCCCATCTCGCCGAAACTGATGACGTTGCAGCCTTCATCGTGGCAAAGGGTGACGATTTCGGCTCCTACTTCGAGTGCCTTTTCCACTTCCTCCTGCGTCATGGCAGCTTCATGCAGGAAGTTACGGGTTCCTTTCCGTATTTTCCGGTTAATGATGCGCGGGTTTTCAGGGAAGTCGTAATCGACACCACCATCTACAATCTTCATCTCGAATCCATGCTGGCGCGCCAAAAAGCAGACACCGGAACCTCCATTCAGGAAGTTATAAATGACTTGCCGGGTTACTTCCTTGGGCGACTGACTGACACCTTCGTCGGCGATGCCGTGGTCGGCCGCAAAAATTACGTTTACCGGATGAGAAAGTACCGGATGCAGTGTTTGTTGGATCATTCCGATCTGGAGAGCCAATGATTCTAATCGGCCCAGCGAACCTTTGGGTTTTGCCAGGCTGTTGATTCTGTCAACCAAGGCTTGTCGGATAGCCTCGTCTGGCCGTTTAATTTGAAATGTTATCATGATAGGTTATTTTTTTATTGCAACGGGAATACCGCTGACCATTAATACAACTTCATCTGCCTGGGATGCAATGTATTGGTTTACCCAGCCTTGCAGGTCGGTAAACTTACGCTGCGTTTCATCCACAGAGACGCCACCCATTCCTAATTCGTTGGTGACAAACAGGAAACAGGCATTCTGATTAGTAAAGGCGTCGAATTCCTTTTTGATTTCATCCAGCGACTGGCTGACCTGGCTGTTGTTGTCGAAGAAGAAATTGGTACACCATAAAGTCACGCAGTCGATCACGATGACTCTGCCTTCCAAAGCATGGCGGCTCAGGTATTTTTCTTCTTCCACATTGGTCCATTCCGGTCCTCTGTTTGCCTGGTGGCGCAACACACGCTGGCGGAATTCTTCATCCCAGATGCGGGATGTTGCCAGATAAACCGGATGGGGAGTCAGGCTCAGGGCACGTTGCTGGGCATAATCACTTTTTCCGGATCTTTGTCCGCCGGTGATCAGGATGATTCGTTTTTCCATCAGGCTTCTCCTTTTCTTTTGGCGATTCGTTTGGCTTTATTGACCGGATTGTTGCGACTTGTCTTTCGCAAGCTGGCTGATTTGGGTGAGGCTGCCATCCGTTGGGCCACGGCCGAGCGGCTCAGCGACTTTCCGAACTTGGGCTGTAACGCCTCGCGCAGGGCCTTGTCTTTATCGACCTGCGGCTTGCCTCCCTGTGTTTCCCGCTCTTTGGCGGCGTGACGGGCAGCGGCGTATTTGTTGTATTTCGCATAATGTTCGCGTCGGCCGCCATTGCCTTCATTTCCACTTGCTGCGCTTGTTGGTCCGGAAGTACGGTTCACCGGTTTCCCGGAACGGCTGCCTTTTGGACGGTTCTCTTTCGGTCCCATTACTAAGTTTTCTATTTTGCGGGTGGCTGCCCGAATCGTTCCGGAGCTGGTATATTTCCCTACTCGGATCGGTTCGCCGTCAACCAGGACTTCGTCGTTTTCCGTTACTTTTTGTCCGATCTGAGGCTGCTTGCCATTGACAGTTACGCGCCCCATCTCAATAAACTTGTCGGCTTCGCGGCGAGAACATAGGCCGGAATCACTCATTAATTTATTTAATCTGATTTCTTCCATAACTTTCTTATCCTTTTATACGATTGCAGAAATTAAGCTTACACAAATACCCATGACCAGTTCGGCCTGGCTGTTTATCCGGACGGCCTGGCGCATATCATCGGTCGTAAAGCTGCGGGCGTTGGTGCCGATATAAGGCTTTACAACCGGCTGTCCGAAGTAGTCGTGCGTACCACCGAACTGACAGTCCAGAATAGCAGCTAAAGCCGCTTCGGGATAACCGGAGTTTGGACTGGCGTGTGCACGACCATATTTAAATACAAAATCACGCTGGTTCAACTGACCGGCGACCAGCAACATGAGAAATGCTGTCAGTCGGGCCGGAATATAATTGGCTATGTCGTCTATCCGGGCAGCTATTCTTCCGAATTCCAGGTATCTGTCATTTTTGTATCCGATCATCGAATCCAATGTGTTCACCATTTTGTAGGCCATCATTCCAGGTAATCCCAGTATCAGGAACCAGAACATCGGAGCAATCACGCCATCACTCAGGTTCTCAGCCAATGTTTCGAGGGCCGCTGCCCGAATTTCCTGCGGAGAAAGGTGAGCGGTATCCCGTCCGACGATACGGCCAACCTGCATTCTGCCTTCTTCAACGCTTCTGTCTACCGCTTCGAAAACGGCTTTTACCTCAGTGATTAATGTTTTTCCGGCCAGGCAGAAGAAAACACCGACTGCGGTTAAAATTCCGGAGATTACCGGGTGAATTACATCCGCAAAATAGAGAATGCCATAAGTCAGACAGTAAATACCGAGGATCAGTGAGACGGCCATCAGACCGCCTTTCAGAATCCGGTCTTTACCTTGGTTGAGATGTTTCTCGCCACAGGCAATGGCTTTACCGAACCAGACGATAGGATGCGGCCATCCTTGCGGGTCGCCCAACAAACGGTCACCCAACCAGCCGAACAGGAAGGGCGTCGTTTTATGCAGCAAATAATGCGTGTCAATAAAAAGCATATTTCATTTTTGTTTTGACCAACAAAATTAGCTAAAAAAAGAACACTGCGTTGATTTTATCCCGAAAGATATATATCTTTGTGATATGCTTAGAATCGTTGAACATATTGACAAGCTTTTGCAGGAGCATGATTGCGTGATTGTTCCGGAATGGGGCGGCTTTGTCGTACAGACAATACCGGTACGGTATCAGGCTGATACCTATTTGTTTGAGCCGTCTCATAAGGAAATTGTATTTAATGAGACCTTGCAGCATAATGACGGTTTGCTGGTCGAATCGTATATGCGGAGTGAGCAGGTCGATTATAAACAAGCCCGCCAGCTGGTAGCAGAAGATGTGTCTGTTCTTCGTCAGGAATTGCAGGAAAAAGGAGTTTGTTCGCTGGGCGAGTTAGGTACGATTTCCTTAGGTGAAGAGAAGCAACTTATATTTGAGGCTGCAGATGCCGAATGGCTGAACCAGCCGATGTTCGGACTCGCTTCTTTTGTTTTCGAACCACTGAGTATCCGCTTCCCGGCTTCTTCAGCTTCGGAAGTTAAGCCGAAAGACAAGGAAGTATATTATATTCCTGTCAGCCGCCGCTTCTTACATGCTGTTGTGGCTTCGGTGGCTGTTATTGTTTTATTGCTGTCGATCTCTACACCGGTAAAAGATGTGAACCGGGCGGCTTATTCAGCCAGTTTCGTTCCAACAGAAATAATCCCGTCTTCCACATGGAAAGCGCAGGAAGCCCCTGCGGCTACTGTTCCGGTACAGACAGAAGCTGTTGTAGAGAAGAAAGCTGAACAACCGAAGGTGGTAGTGACAGAAGAGAAGAGGGCAGAAAAGAAAGCAGTTGCCGAGCTTCCAAAAGTAAAGGAAACCCCAAAAGCTGAAGTAAAAGAAAACAAATCTGTTTCTCAGAAATATTATTATGTGGTGATAGCCAGTTTCCCGACAGCCAGTCAGGCCGATACCTATTTGAAAGATGTCGACCGGAAGCTTTGCCGCCATTCAGATGTGGTGTTGAACAGCAAGAAGTACAGAGTCTACGCCGATCGTTTCACCGAGCGGAAAGCGGCTGAATCGTTTATGGAAAATCTCCGGAAAGACAAACGCTACAAAGATGCTTGGTTGTTTGTCGGTAAATAAAAGAAATAGGAAGCCTGGTTTTCAGCCAGGCTTTTTTACTTTTTGGGTGACGATATTTCCGGTAAATAAAAAAGACCCGATCTTTTTGCAAAAAGGCGCCGGCTTTTCATCAGAATACGCCAGCTTTTCATCAAAATACGCCGGCTTTTTGAAGCGGTTCTCGTGCGTTTCGTTTTTGATTCTTGCTACATTTAAAGTATCTTTGCCCGAAAACAAATAAATATCTATGAGAATCGAACAGAATTTCTCGCTGGAGAAGTATAATACGTTCCATCTGCCTGCAAAAACCCGCTGGTTCTTGGAATATGAAAATGAAGATGATCTGCAGAAGGTTCTGCATGACGAGTATTTTCAGGAATGTCTTTCATTGCATATTGGTAAAGGTAGCAACTTGTTGTTCATCAACGATTATAATGGAATTATCCTGCATTCGGCTATCCGCGGCATGGAAGTGGTACGTGAAGACGAGTCTTTTGTCTGGCTTCGGGTCGGAGCTGCTGAGATTTGGGACGAGGTTGTTGCTTATGCCGTATCAAAAGGCTGGGGAGGAATCGAGAATCTTTCGTTGATACCCGGCGAAACGGGAGCGGCGGCCGTTCAGAATATCGGAGCATACGGTATGGAAATCAAGGATGCGATCGAAACGGTAGAGGCATGGAACCAGCTGACATTCGAAAAGCATGTCTTTAAAGCGGACGAATGTGGATATGGGTACCGGACCAGCCGTTTTAAAGATCCGCATCAGGACCCGCATTTTGTGACTTACGTAACACTGAAGTTGCGTAAACAGCCAGATTTCAAATTGGAGTATGGAGCGTTGCAGGATGTCCTGAAAGGTAAGGAGATAACCTTGCAGGCCGTGCGGGATGCAGTTATAGCCATCCGGCAAGCGAAATTACCGGATCCGGAAGTGTTGGGTAATGCAGGAAGTTTCTTCATGAATCCCGTGATCGACACAGCGCATTTTGAGAAACTCCGTCAGCAATATCCGGACATTCCTTCTTATCCGGCGCCTGATGGCAAGATAAAAGTACCGGCCGGGTGGCTGATAGAACAGTGTGGCTTCAAAGGAAAGAAGCATGGCGAAGTTGGAGTTTACGAGAAACAGGCTTTGGTTCTCGTGAATTTAGGAAATGCAACCGGTGATGAAATCGCCCTGATGGCTGAAAGCATTCGGTCAGCCGTAAAGGATCGTTTTGGAATCGAACTGATGCCTGAAGTTAAATACGTAGCATAATGAAAATAATCTTTCTGGGAACCGGAACTTCTACGGGAGTTCCGGAGATAGGATGCCAGTGCGAAGTCTGTACCAGTCAGGATAAGCGGGACTGGCGCTTGCGTTCTTCGGCTGTCATTGAAACGGAGGGAAAGCGGATTCTGATTGATTGTGGACCCGATTTCCGCTGGCAGGTCATTACAAACCGGATTTACCGGCTGGATGCTGTCTTGATTACGCACGAACATTATGACCATGTGGGCGGACTGGATGACTTGCGTCCGTTCTGCCGCTATGGAGAAGTCAATGTCTATGCCGAAGAGAATGTGGCTTATGCCATAAAGACACGTATACCGTATGTCTTTGCCGAGCATAAATATCCGGGAGTCCCGAATATTGAGATGCATGCGATTACGCTCGAACCCTTTACCGCGGCAGGAATAGAAATCATACCTATCCGTCTGATGCATGGCCGCTTGCCGATTGTAGGCTATCGGATCGGACGTATGGCTTATCTGACAGATCTCAAAGTGATTCCTGAATCCGAATTCAGCAAGTTGGAAGGATTGGATCTGTTGGTAATCAATGCCCTGCGTTTGGACAGTAAGCATCCGACGCATGCCGGCCTGGAAGAGGCGCTGGCCTATATCGAACGCATCCAGCCGAAAGAAGCCTATCTGATTCATGAGTCGCATAAAATAGGGCTGCATGCGCAGGTTGAAAAGATGCTGCCTCCGCATGTTCATCTGGCATACGATAATCTGCAAGTCGAATTTTAAGGCTTGCCTGTTGGATAATCTAAGGCGATGTATAAATTCCCGTCTTCTGCTTTATAGGTCGAACGAATACTGTCTGGCCTCAGTTGCAGATAGCGGGAAATGCTTTGTTGTAAGGAATCGGTAATGACTGCCGGGAGCGAATCATGCTGAGAGGAAGAGATCGGCAGGTTGAAGATGAAGGTCATCTTCTGTGAAGTACGGTAGATATCTGTACTGATCCAAGTGTCTGTATATTGCCAGCAGACAGAATCTTCTGCGTAAACACAGACCGGCAATTCAGAAGCCGGTATCAGCAGACTGGTTGTGGCATGAGCCAGTGGTATAGCTGTTTCCTGCGCCGGATGATTTTGCAGGTTAATCCGTTGTAAAGTCTGGTCGAGCAGAACTTTGTTATAGCTCGAAACCCACAATCCGTTCGCATAGAAAGCTCCGGCAAATTCATTTTCTGCATCTGCATAATAATAAACATCCGTACCGTCTTGTGAAACTTTCTGTGGTGGGAATGTATTGAGCAGCTGTTTCATCTTCTGTTGTAGTTGTCTCGCTTCTTCGGAAGTGGTCGGTAAAAGACAAATTACCCCTTCCGGATACAGGCAGAACCAGAGGTTATTTACCGGATGGATGGTAAATAATTGCCGGTAAAGAGGCGGAATCTGTTTTCCGGAGAGCTGCTGAATCGTTTGCCAGTCGTTTGATGAACGGTTCCAGTAATGAGTTTGCTGGACACGAACCAATGCTTTGGGTGGTGCGGGGAATAACGCATACATATTGATTTCCGTCCGTTCATCTTCTTCATGGATGTGTTTGAAAAGATGGTAAACGAAACTTCCTGCCAGCGAGAGAATCAGGAAAAAGATGACGATATCCCGCAACCTGAATTTCATTTCTGATGAATAAAATAATTACACCAGGGTTTAAGACCACACGATTCGCATTTCGGATTTCGTGCCGTACAGACATATCTTCCGTGTAGAATCAGCCAGTGATGGGCAATTGGTATCAGGCTTTTGGGGATATGTTTGGTCAGTTCCTTTTCGGTTTCAAGCGGAGTCTTGCTATTTACCGTCAGGCCAATTCGGTTGGAGACCCGGAAAACATGGGTATCAACGGCCATGGCTGGTTTATCGTACACGACAGAAGCAATGACATTGGCCGTTTTTCTCCCGACACCCGGCAGCTTCTGTAACTCTTTGATGTCAGAAGGCACTACACCTTTGAATTCTTCGACAAGCATTTTAGCCATGCCCACCAGATGTTTGGCCTTGTTGTTCGGGTAAGAAACACTTTTGATATATTCATAAACCACTTCCGGAGATGACACAGCCATCACTTCTGGAGTAGGAAAGGCTTCAAATAAAGCCGGTGTAATCATATTTACCCTTTTGTCAGTACATTGAGCAGATAAAATGACAGCAACGAGCAATTCATACGGATTAGAATAATGAAGTTCGGTTTCAGCGACGGGAACATTAGCCTGAAACCAGCCTAAAACACCTTTGTATCGTTCTTCTTTACGCATAATTGTCAAAATCAAATATGCGAATATACATTTTTTTTCTGATACTCGTTGCCGGAGTGAAACTTTCGGGCAAAAAAAATGGAAAAGCATCTTTGCTTTTCCAACTCAACGAAAGCCTTTATAAATTGTACCCTATTCTCAAGAATGTGTTTTTCCCCGGACTTGGTTAGAGTCCGGGGATGTTGGTACATCTCTCTTGATTTTAGGTTACAATTTTAATTGGCTGATTCAAATTCTCTCAGGAAACGAATATCGTTCTCTGAGAACATACGCAAATCTTTTACTCTATATTTTAGGTTTGTAATTCTTTCAATACCCATTCCAAGCGCATAGCCTGTATATACTTTACTGTCTATGCCGCAGTTCTCCAATACATTCGGATCGACCATTCCACATCCTAAGATTTCAACCCATCCGGTATGTTTGCAGAATGCACATCCTTTACCGCCACACAAGTCGCATGAAATATCCATTTCTGCAGAAGGTTCTGTGAACGGGAAGTATGACGGACGCAGACGGATCTTAGTTTCCGGACCGAACATTTCTTTGGCAAAGAACAACAAAGCCTGTTTCAGATCGGCAAACGAAACATTCTTGTCTACATACAAACCTTCTACCTGATGGAAGAAACAGTGAGCACGATATGAAATAGCTTCATTTCGGTAAACGCGCCCCGGACAGATAATCCGGATAGGCGGTTCCTGCTTTTCCATAACCCGTGATTGTACAGAAGAAGTGTGTGTACGGAGCAGAACATCTGGGCTGTGCTGGATGAAGAAAGTATCCTGCATATCGCGTGCCGGATGATCTTCTGCGAAATTTAAGGAAGAGAATACATGCCAGTCGTCTTCAATTTCCGGTCCTTCAGCAATGCTGAACCCAAGACGACCAAAGATATCACAAATTTCTTTCTTGACTAAAGAAAGCGGATGACGTGTTCCTAATTCTAAGGGATAAGCCGAACGTGTTAGATCAATGTCATTATTGATCGTCTGCGTATTTTCGAAGCTTTCTTTTAATTCGTTGATTTTATTTTGGGCAGTCTCTTTTAGCTCGTTGAGGAATTTGCCCACCTCGCGCTTCTGTTCCGCCGGAACATTTCTGAAGTCGTTCATCAGCATCGAGATTTCTCCCTTTTTGCTGAGATATTTGATGCGTAAAGCCTCGAGCTCTTCAGCATTTGCTGCCTTTATATTTTCTACTTCTTGAAGCAGAGATTTTATCTTATCAATCATTCTTCGCTATACTTTTTTGATATTCGACGTGCAAATGTAGGCCTTTATTTTGAATAGTGCAATTATAAAGCCAATTAAATTTTTATATAAATTATCTTTTTCACATTATTATCTGTCAGAATTATGTGGATTAAAATATTATTTCTGTATATTCGCACCGTGAAATAACTATCATTCAATGTGTGCAAGAATCAGTGGCTCTTATAGGAAGGAAATTTGCCCAAATGGTATTGGTGGTTGTTACAGTTGAAGAAATTACTTTTTTTTAATCAATGGAAATATTTATAATACTTGTTCTTATTTTATTGAATGGCGTTTTGTCCATGTCTGAAATTGCGTTGGTCTCGGCCCGAAAAACAAAGTTGGAAACAGAAGCTAAGAAGGGAAACCGGGGCGCGCGTACCGCTTTAAATCTGTCAGAAGAGCCGGATCGTTTTCTTTCTACGATTCAAATTGGCATTACATTAATAGGTATTCTTACTGGTTTGTATTCAGGTGAAGCTCTGGCCGGTGATTTAGCTGTTTATTTCTCGGCCGTACCCTATATAGCTCCGTATGCTTTGCTAATATCTAAGTCTTTAATTGTCGTAGTGGTGACTTATCTGACGCTTATCTTCGGAGAATTGGTTCCCAAGCGAATTGGTATGGGTTGTGCGGAACGGGTTTCCATGTTGATTGCCCGTCCGATGCATTTGCTATCGCTCATTGCTTCTCCCTTCGTGTGGTTGTTGTCTAAAAGTACAGCCTTGGTCGTGAAAATGTTGGGCATTGATACGGCTGAGGATTCGAAAGTAACAGAAGAAGAAATCAAGGCTATTGTCAAAGAAGGTTATGATGACGGTGAAGTGCAGGAAGTTGAGCATGACATCGTAGAGCGGGTCTTTACGTTGGGCGACAGACGTGTTGATTCTATTATGACACACCGCGGAGAAATGGTCTGGCTGGATGTGATGGATTCAACAGAAAAGATTAAGGAAAAAGTAGAATCCAACCTGTTTGATATTTATCCGGTGGCATCCGGCAAGTTTGATGATTTCTTAGGTATTGTTTATCTGAAGGATTTGTTTTTGCATATCGACTCTCCCGATTTTACATTGAAAGGCATTGTTCGTCCGGCTCAGTATGTTCCCGAGAACCAAAGTGTCTATACAACGCTGGAGCAGTTTAAGCGGGCGCGGGTAAAGTATGCGATTGTAACGGATGAGTTTGGAGGTATTCAGGGTATTGTAACCTTGAAGGATATCATGGAAGGTTTGGTTGGGCAAGTTCCGGAAATGGATGATGAGCAGGAAATTGTTGAGCGGAGCGACGGAACCTGGCTGGTGGATGGCCAGTATTCTTTCTATGATTTCTTAGCTTATTTCGATATGGAAGATCTGTATGCCGAGCATGATTACAATACGTTGAGCGGTTTGATTCTGGAAATATTGGAACGTCTGCCCAAGACAGGAGAAAAATTACGTTGGATGAACTTTGAGTTCGAAATAGTTGATATGGACGGTGCCCGTATCGATAAGGTATTAGTTCGCAAGATGCCTGAAGAGAGCGCACCCGAATCCAATTGATTGGATTCTGATTCTGCCAAAACCTGGACGGATAGCTAACATTTAACATCTTTTTATCGAATAGGAGTAGTGAGAATTTTCTGAAGTATGCTCTTTATACATAAAAGATAAAGCGTGTATGATGGATATGGATCAACAGGACAAGAATCAGTTATTGAGCAGACTTGCTACTTCTACTCGTTCTCCTCATGGACAATTTACGGCCGAAAAAAGCTGGCCTTTGCTGCAGAAACGTCTGCAAGGCGGTTCAAGAAGAATACTTTGGTATCACCGGGTGGCTTCATGGGCAGCGGTTATTCTTTTGTGTTTAGCAGTATGGGGCATTTATGAATATGTGATTCCGCCGAAAGAACAAACGTATGCTGCTTATGCGGAAGTGAGAACAATTCTGTTGCCCGACAGTACGGAAGTGACGTTGAATCGCTATTCTACGCTGACTTGTCCGGTACGTTTTAAGGGAAAGAACCGGAATGTCTCGTTGTCGGGTGAAGCCTATTTTGAAGTCCATAAAGATGTTCGTCATCCATTTATTGTCCAAGCAGATGAAGTGGAAGTGAAAGTGTTGGGAACTCATTTCAATCTGGAAGCGTATCCGGATGATCCGGAAATAAAAACCACGTTGCTGGAAGGTGCTGTGGCGGTGACTTCACCTGGTGGTGTTGCCCGTTTGTCGCCTAATGAGGCGGCTGTTTATTCCCGTTCTGTCCGGCGTTTATCTACAATCCGGACAAAAAAGACCAATCCTGAAATTGCCTGGCGGCAGGGAGATTTTGTATTTGATAACGAACCTTTGCGGGAAATCGCCCGGAAACTCTCACATGCATTTGATACTCCAATCATCATTCAGGATGATTCATTGGCCGATTATCGGATTCGTGCCCGTTTTTCTTCTCAAGAAACCTTGGATGAGATGCTTTCTTTGCTGAAAGAAACCGTCTCTTTCTCTTATGAGCGTACAGGTAATCAGATTATCATTCAAGCAAAGCAAGAATAGAAGATGAAACGGGTGAGTATGTGGATCATGCTCTGTTGGATATGCTTTGCAGGAGTTCTGAAAGCCCAGCAGGAGGCATTGCGTTTAGATGTGTCGGTAGAAAATGCTTCTTTGGAGCAGTTTGTCCGACTGGTGGAGAAAGAATCAGGGTATTCTTTTATTTATGGAGAAGATGTTTCGTTACGCCAACCCATTACGCTTTCGGTGAAACAACAGACGGTTGGGGAAATATTGGAAGAGGCTTTTGAGCGGGAACCGATCGGTTTCCGGTTGGAGAAAAATCATATTCTGTTGTTTCGCCGTCCGTTGCCGAAGGAAAAGCGATATACCATTTGCGGGTATGTAACCGACCGGTCTTCTGCCGAGACATTAATTGGTGCGAATATCTTGGAAGGGATTCGTCATACGGGCACTTATACCAATTCATTTGGATTCTATACGTTGACTGTTCCGGAAGGGGAAGTGGAGTTGAATTTCTCGTATTTAGGATATGATGTGCAGACCATCCGGTTTTGTCTGCAGAAAGATACGATGATTCCTGTGCAGTTGACGGCCAATAACCGGTTGGAAGAACTATTGGTTCTTTCCGACCGGAAAGAGGCCGGTATTTATGCTACCGGTATGAGTTCGCACGATGTGCCGCTGACCCAGATACGAAATACGCCGGCTTTGTTGGGAGAAGCGGATCTGTTGAAGACCATTCAGCTGTTGCCTGGTGTACAGGCCGCTACGGAAGGATTCAGCGGTTTGTATGTCCGAGGTGGAGGACCAGATCAGAATCTGATTCTTCTGGATGGAATTCCGGTCTATAATGCTGACCATCTGCTGGGGGTCTTTTCTATTTTCACACCGGAGGCCATGAAACGGGTTACCTTGTATAAAGGAGCTTTTCCGGCCCGTTTCGGGAGTCGCCTGTCTTCCGTGGTAGATATCCGGACAAACGATGGCGACATGAAACAGTATCATGGTACAGCCAGCTTGGGATTACTGACCAGTAAGATTCATCTGGAAGGACCTGTCTGGAAAGATCGTACGGCATTTAACGTATCGGTCCGGCGGACTTATCTGGACTGGTTGGCACGTCCGTTCCTGGATAAAGACAAGAAATACGGTTATTACTTCTACGATATCAATGCAAAGGTGAATCATAAGTTTTCAGACCGCAGCCGTTTTTTCTTGAGTTTCTATAAGGGAAAAGATCATTGTGACTATACCCGAAATACAGCTTATGAATATGATTATGCCAGTTATTATTATAATGACGGTATGGATCTGAACTGGGGAAATACCATTGCAGCTGCCCGTTGGAATTATGTGTTCAACCATCAGCTTTTCTTCCAGGCAACGATGGCATACAATCATTATGATATGAAAATGTCGACTGGCTATCAGAACTTGGACAAGGTGCATAAAGGAGAAACACTTTATGTATACCCGTTGGCGGAATTAATTTAAGTTGATAAATATGAGTAAAAAGTTGTACATGTCGCTGATTTTTAGTAACTTAGTGGTGATTAAAACATTAAGTTCAAACCATCGTATGTACAACCTTTATGCAAAATTCGTCAAAATACTTGAGATATGCAAGCAATTCTCTGAAAATCTCGTCAATGATTCGGGTAATGTTCCACGTCGTGGTCCTGTTCCCAAGTTTTCGGATTTGGAAGTGGTGGCGCTATCCCTGACGGCAGAGACCGAGAGCATTGATAGTGAGAAGTGGTTGTTCGACTATAAATTGCAAGAATACAAGGACAGCATTCCCAATCTCATATCAAGGAGACAGTTCAATGACCGCAGGAAGAAAACGTCAGGCCTGTGTGAGGAACTGCGCAAGCGGATTGCCATGGAAATGGATGGCGGAGAGGAACAATTCTTTGTTGACTCCAAGCCGATAGAGGTCTGTAGGGTTGCAAGAGGAAAACGTTGCAAGATGGGGCGTGCCGGCAATTTCTCGCAAGCTCCCGACTTCGGCTTCTGTGCTTCGCAGAACACGTATTATTTTGGTTATAAGTTACACGCTCTCTGTGGGTTAAGTGGAGTTATCCATTCCTATGATCTGTCAAAGGCAAGTGTGGCTGACCTCCATTATATGAAGGATGTAAAACATACTTATCACGACTGTAGCATCTATGGTGACAAAGGGTATATTGGAGCTGACGTACAGCTTGACTTGTTCGAAACCGCACACATAAGACTGGAGTGTCCGTATCGGCTCAACCAAAAGGATTGGAAACCGACATTCATTCCGTTTGCAAAGGCAAGAAAGAGGATTGAGACAATATTCTCACAACTTACAGACCAGTTCTTGGTCATCAGGAACTACGCGAAAATAACGAATGGTTTGTTTGCCAGAATCATTGGCAAAATTAGTGCACTTACCATTCTGCAATACGTAAACTTCATTAACGACAAGCCCATTGGCAGAATTAAGTATGCACTAAATTAATTCCGCCAACAGGTTATGTATATGATTCGGACTATCATTCCGGTATTCACGATTATAGTGTTCAGGCCGATTTTGATTATACACCGCATCCGGCTCATCATCTGAAATTTGGTACTTCTTATCTGTATCATGTCTTCCAACCGGAAGTGATGGTTTCGCGGGTGAAGGAAGAAGAAGAGGAAACTGTTCAGCGGGATACGACGTATACTGCCATATCGAATGGAGATATTTTGGGGCATGAATGGTCTTTGTATGCCGAGGACGATATTTCCTTGGGTCGTTTCCGGGTAAATGCAGGCATATACTTTTCATTATTTAATACACAGGGGAAGAATTACTTTTCTGCCCAGCCCCGTTTGTCGGCCCGCTATGGGCTGACCGACGAGGTCGCTATCAAAGCTTCGTTTACCCAGATGGCGCAATATGTTCATCTGTTGTCTTCTTCCACCATTGCTTTACCGACGGATCTGTGGGTACCGGTAACGAAGAACATTCGTCCGATGCGTTCCGATCAATACGCGTTGGGTGGATATTATACAGGAATAAAAGGCTGGGAGTTTTCCATGGAGGCCTATTATAAGAATATGTTTCATGTGTTGGAATATCAGGATGGAGCTTCCTTCCTGGCTTCTTCATCTGGCTGGGAAGATAAGGTGGAAATGGGAAATGGCCGTTCGATGGGAGTGGAGTTTCTGGCTCAGAAGACGTCAGGAAAGACAACCGGATGGATTGCTTATACGCTGGCAAAAAGTGACCGGATCTTTGAGAATGGGAATATCAATAACGGGAATCGGTTCCCATATAAATACGATCGGAGACATAACCTGAACCTATGCGTCAACCATACGTTTAATCAGAAGTGGGATGTCGGACTGTCGTGGGTGTTTAATACCGGCGGAACTGTCACCGTTGCTGAACAACGGATGGATGTACTTTATCCGGATAACAACGAAACGGCAGGAACGAATTATGTCCCGGCGCGGAACAATTTCCGGCTGCCAAGCAGTCATCGTCTGAATGTAGGTGTCAATTACCACAAGAAAGCACGTCGTGGAATGCATACCTGGAATGTTTCTGTTTACAATGCCTATAATGCCATGACTCCGAATCTGGTATTTATGGATAAGGAGGTCCTGGAACATTCGATTACGTTGCCGAGTGGTAAACCGTATTATTGGACGGAAGTGAAGAATCACCTGAAGAAAGTAACTTTACTTCCTTGCATTCCTTCAATTACCTATACTTTTAAGTTTTGAGAGATGAAAATAGAACGGTTGATATTTTGGATAGGATTATGTTGCATCCTCTTATCGGGCTGTGAGCATGAATTGGATTTTTACGTGGATGAACAGGAACCGCAGCTGACGATGAATGCTTTATTGGAAGCAGGCGCCACGGAAAATAGGGTCTTTCTAAGTCTGAGTGGAAAATCAGTGATAAAACCGATCCGGCAGGCGACACTGAAATTGTATGTCAATGGTGTATGTCGGGAAACGGTTGAAGGTAGATATCAACATCAGTGGGACGAAGAAGCGCAACGGTTAAGCTGCCTGCTGAAAACCGTCCTGTCGCCTGAAGATGTCGTTCGTTTGGAGGTTTCTGCCGAACAGGGGAAGTATCAGGCTTCAGCTGAAGTCGTCATGCCACCTGTTCCGGCTATGATTGAGCAAGTGGATACATTGGTTACCAAATTATGGACAGGCAATTCTGAGTTTGATGCCATTCAATATAAGATCCGGATACGGGATTTACCTGGAGAGCGGAATTATTATCGTCTCATTATCCAGAATGGTATATATTATGCCGAACGTCCACCCGAAGGATGGATACCGAGTGAAATACAGACTATCTATGATCAGGAAGAATTCGTATTGAGTCAGGGGCATCATCAGACGAGTGGAGATGAGAATTACAATCCCTTTCAAACGGATGTTCCGAATATCTATCATGTGTTTACAGATACGTACTTTGAAGATCGGGATTATACCTTGAATGTTTATACAGGTTACAGGCCCGCAGATGATTATTGGTACGATTGGGATCAGCATATTTGCGGCTATGCCCGAATCCGCCTGTTGCAGATTACTGAAGAGGAATACCGTTACCTGCGGGCTTTGACCTTCCTTCAGTCAGATCATCTGGAAAATATGGAGATGCTGATGGAGCCTGTCATTATTCCTTCGAATGTTGAGAACGGTTTAGGCTTTATTGGAGCCAGTTCCGAGCAGTATGTACAGATGGAGATTATGCACCGTTATCCCCGGAAGTAGCAGGTTTTGATTCCAAATAAACGAGGATTAAAAATAAAACCAACGAGAAATGAAAACGATTCTCGTTGGTTTTATTTTTAGGTCTCTCTTTCTATTCACCGAACAGTTGCCGGAGACCAAAGAGCTTGTTATTTTATGGGCGGATCAGTTCGCGCAGCTTGACTTTTTGGAATGTCATGTGTGCCACACTCGACTCGTAGAAAATACCGACGGTTTCTTCATCCACCAACGTCAGACAGGTATAACCCCAGCCTTCTCCTTCATCAAGCAAGATCTGATACTCTTCGGGCCATGTCAGTCCGCCGTCCAGGCTTGCCTTGATGGTAATGTGATTTCTGTTTTTCGTAGTGTTCGGATTAGAGAACAACAGAATATCTTTCTTCAGGCAATTCTTCTCTGCCGGGATCTTGATGAGGCTGGCCATACAGATCGGTTCCTGCAGAGCCGAACGGTTGGATGGATGTTCCGTCCAGGTCTTTCCTAAATCTTTAGTAATGGAGACAGCCCGGCTTCCGCCCCGGTTGTCGCGCATATTCAACATCAATGCACCGGGTTCTATTTCTGCAACCTGTGATTCGGTCGTATTGCTTCGGGCTGCATTATGCAGATGCCATGTTTTTCCATGATCTTTACTATACATGATTCCCGCATTCGGTATTTTGTTGGCATCGATGAATTGGATGGGGAATACGAGTGTTCCGTCGCTCATTGTGATGCCTTGCCCTGGCCCTTGTAATAAGAAATACCAGGAAGGATCTTTTACCTGTTCGGTAATGTTGATCGGTTCGCTCCATGTTTTCCCGTCGTCTTCACTTTTGCAGAGTACGAGCTGGGCAGTTTCGTCCATGGTCATACCTTGTTGCGAGTTGAACCATGCCCGCTGATTTCCCATGCCATGACACCAGGCTGCTACAATCCAGATGGTATTGTTGGTCTCATCCACTAATATCGAAGGATCGCCCACACCATTCTGGGCATGAGGCAGACCGCCGGTTTCACCAAAGCTCATGGCAATTTGCATGGGTTCCCATGTCTGGCCTTTATCAAAGCTGCGGCTTACGCCAATATCAATCTTTTCCTGCAGATCGACGGAACTGTTGTATCTGACGTCATAACAGCCAATCAACGTCCCTTTGTTCGTAGTAACGATTCCCGGAATACGGAAGGCTGCCACACCGTCGTCCCATGCCTGGCGGACAGCTACGCCTTTTCTACGTTTGCCAGTCTGCTGGTCTCCAGAAATAACAGCCGGCTGCTGGTTGATCTGTGCCTGACTGATGCGTGCTGATATCAAGGATTCCAAAGAGGCAGAATTCTTGACCTGTACACTGACCCAGAAGTAGTTTGTCCCTTTTAATAAAGGCTGCTGGCTGGATAATTGGATGGATGATGCTGGTCGGTTTATTTCATCCTGCTGGATAGAGTAATCTCGGTTCGTACTTTTCAGTTGCTGTAAACTCCGCTGATCAGATATTTCAGGAGTGAACTTAACGCCTTTTTCTGCTAATGACGCCCGCAGAAAATCCTGTCTGTAACTGTGCGATGGAGCATAATAAGTTCCTTTTCGGGCAACGCCTTCTGTTCCACTGTAGAAAAGACGGACAGATTCGATATCGGCCAAGTTGGTTTCTTGATCAAATTCAATGGATATTTCATTCAATACGTCTCCTTTGTCTGCGTCCATACGGAATTCAAACAAAACATTATCTGCCTGATTGATCAGCAATGGAATTTGAGGAGCATGAACAAACAGTGTGTCTGAAGCCAGCATAGGGGCACTAATGGCAATTAATCCGGCAAGAAGGAAGTTCTTTTTCATGTGTTTTAGCGGTATATGTTATTACTTAAATTACTAACAAATGTAAAGATATAAAATTTTACCAATTTATCTGATTTCTCGAAAACTTTTTTTCTGTGGCTCTTGTTCTAAGTATATAGTGTTTTTCATGGTATTAGAATTAAGTTAGGTTTGCTGTCCGTCCCGTTCGTGAGAATAGGACGGCTTTGCATTTTATAGAGGTTCAGATATTGTTATCTTTTATGTCGGTCAATTAAATACACATCCATTTTGCTGAGGGCAACAAGGACCTTGAGGTTTGCCATTCATTTTCTTGTTTTTCGGCATCATGGGATGAGGTCTGTCTGATTTGAGCACCATTTGAACTTGTCGCATGGTCAGCATCTTCTTGAACTTCTTATAATAGTCCTTTCGTGTATCCAACAATTTCTGTTGTCTGTCAAATTGAGCCGTCAGTTGTTCTTCGATTTGTTTGTCACTCATTTCTGCCGGTCTGGTTTCAGGTCTCTGAAATTTACAAGCCTCTAAAGCTTCCAGATATTCCTTATATACCGGTGCAAACTGAGCCGCCGTTTTGTCATCCAGCATCAGTTGTCGTTGCATACGTTCGACGCGCATTTCTATCCGTTGCTCAGGAGACATTTCTTTACCGGGAGCTTTCGGACAGTTCTGAGACCACATATTTCCACTACAAATGGTTGTTAATGCCAAAACGGCCAGCCATACTTTTACATTTTTCATCATCGTTCTTAATTTAAAAGTTTATACTTTATTCCCAAATGAAAATTGGCTTTCAATTTCTGTTGTTGGTACCGGATCAAAAGAAATAGGGAAGCTTTATTTTTCATTCTGTTCATTAAGACGGAGAAAAACGGACAGCGTTTATTGGTAAAACACTTTTTAGCGAATTTTACGGCTTATATTTAGCTTGTGATAAAAGTTCCTGGGCATTTTGTTGTTGCATCAGTGTTTGCAGCGAAACATTGTTCTCCTTCATGTAACTGGAAACGATTTGCCAGCCAATCCAGGTACCGATATTTCCCGGAGTTTCGTCCGAGAGGAACGTACATGGTTTGTCATCCAGATATTTGGAGGTAGTTAACTGGTCCGGCGTATAAAGATGTTTACGCTGGATAATCGTGTTCCAAAGCGTCAACTCGTTGGCTGTGCACCAGGCATAATCTTTCTCTTTATATCCCATCAGCTGGGCCGGAGTGATTTCGGGTAAGGCCAGATGGACGATGTATTTGATTATCCCTTCATAAATCATCCGGTCGAGCAGTACATTCTCATTTCCTTCAAACGGATATTCGCTCATCAGCCAGCCTGCCAGATAATCAGCCGCAACTAGCGGGCGTTGCATCTTGATACGCTGATAGTCATAGAAGAAATCCTGATACAGCGGATACGTTTCTCCCATGTATTTGTCGATAGACAGAGACAGCAGACTGTCTGCTGCCAGCACATTCTGGTTGAATCCGGATACGTGCATGTAGCAAGCCGGAACCTGCATATCCGGGAAATTGGCTTTCAGGAATGCGAAACCTTTTCCCAACTGGCTTTCAATATCACTCACGTCCTGATACTCATGAACGGCATCTTCATATAAATTCTTGAGTGTCGGTTCTGAATAGTAGGTAACCAGTTGATCGAAAAATCCGGGTACTGCAGGCGACTGCAGGTTCAGTATGCCTTTCCCGGTAATTTCGAGCATTGCCGGATATTCTTTTAACAACTCCTGTTCCAGAGCTGTATCCTGGGTTTCGATGAATTGCAGCAAGGCTTTGTCAAAACGCTGGATATGTATGGGAAGTGTATCGGTCGGAGTCTGAATCTGGCTCGGCTGACTATTGCAACTGCTGATGGATATGGCCAAGAAGAGCAGGCTGCCTATCATTTTCTTTATGTGTCTCATAACGGGTAATTTTTTCTGTAAACGGAAATCCACGCAGGATTATTGTATCTTTGTGGAAGCAAAGGTAAGATTATATTTTGTAATCGGTTGTCTGATTTATAGGATATCGGGAGAGATTATGCAATATTCGAACAAACAAATACTCAAGATTACATTTCCAGTCCTGATCAGTCTGTTGATGGAACATCTGGTCGGTCTGACTGATACGGCTTATTTAGGACGGGTAGGCGAGGTGGAATTGGGCGCTTCGGCTTTGGCTGGTGTTTATTATCTGGTCATATATATGCTTGGTTTTGGTTTTAGCGTGGGTGCTCAAGTCCTGATGGCCCGTCGGAACGGAGAAGGTAATTATCATCGGATTGGTGATGTATTCAGGCAAGGGACGTTGTTCCTGTTGGCTTTTGCTACCTTGCTGTTTTTCTGTTCCCACGCTTATTCGCCCGTACTGCTACGCGGATTAATCGAATCGGATGCCGTCTATCAGGCTACGGTCGATTATATTGACTGGCGTGTCTATGGTTTCTTCTTTTCTTTTGTGTCTGTTATGTTCCGTGCTTTTTATGTCGGGACAACACATACCCGCGTATTGACGGCAAGCTCGTTGGTGATGGTCGGGACAAATGTGATTCTGAATTATATCCTGATATTCGGAAAATTGGGATTACCGGCTTTGGGTATTAAAGGAGCTGCCATTGCCTCTTCTATTTCGGAAGCTGTATCCATGTTGTTCTTCATTGTTTATACATTCAAGTATGTAGATTACAAGAAGTACGAACTCTTTGGCAAATGGCGTTTTGAGTTTGGGGTTTTCCGGCAAATTATGCGGGTTTCCGTCTGGATCATGATACAGAACGGCATTGCCTTTTGTGGGTGGTTTATCTTTTTCGTAGCGATGGAGCACCATGGAGAAAGGCCTTTGGCCATTACAAATGTAGTGAGAAGCATATCGGCGTTTCTGTTTATGTTTGTCAATGCTTTTGCTTCTACCAACAGTTCGCTGGTCAGTAACCTGATCGGTGCCGGAGAGACTGAAAAGGTACTGCCATTATGCCGGCAGATGATCCGTTTGAGTTATTCCTTTGTCCTGCCATTGGCTTTGTTGATGGCCTTGTTTCCGACCTTCGTTTTACGGATTTATACCGACAATATGGATTTAGTAACCAGTGCGGTTCCTTCGTTGTGGGTCATGCTTTCTTCTTATCTGATAGCTGTTCCCGCCTTTGTGTATTTCATGAGTGTATCGGGAACCGGAAACACCGGTGTAGCTCTCCGTCTGGAAATGATGAGTATATTTGTCTATATCCTGTATATTATTGGAATTGTTGTTATCCGGAAAGCGGATGTGGCTGTATGCTGGACGACCGAACATGTGTATGATCTGATGGTCCTGATGTCTTATTTCTATTTGCTGAAAGGAAACTGGAGAAACAAGAAGATATAAAGACGGGTTATAGGAGCGGTGTATAAAAAAGAAACCCGATAGCTGCATTTCTGAATGAAAAAGAGAGCAGGTATCGGGTTTCTTCTGTTTTGAGTGTATTACTTAACTTCCTCTTTGTGGAAATATTCGATCAGGAATTTCCAGTTGTCCTGAATGATTTCTTTTCCTCGCTCAGGACCAGCCAGACTCTTCGTCTGTGCGTCGGCCAGCATTCCCCGTTTAGTCATTTCAATCAGGGTGCTTGTACTGCAATGTTTAACGATAAAGAAGCCCAAAGCTGCCTTTTCGGCTCTTTCTTTATTGTAGAACGGATTCTTTTCGTCTTTAATGCAGTCGATATCTAATGTCAGAACCTGAATGCCGTCTTCAGGAGAAGCATACACACCGAATTTACGCGGCGCATTAGATGGTTTGCCTTCTGTAAAGACTTTTCCGATCTTTTCAGTCAGGAAGTCATATAATTCTGCTTCACTCTTCATATAGATCAGGACGTCATCCGGTACAACTTCCTTGAATTTCTTATAATCATCCTGTACACTTTCCCGTCTTTCTTTCTCTTTCGGATCAATAAAGGCCATGCTTTTCTCAGCTTCTTCTTTGAAGATAGCATAATCCGGATGTTCGGGAGAAATGATTTTGTAGAGCCATTGCGGTGAAGTATAAGCCAGGAAGGGCAGACGGCTGACGTGCGCCAACAGGTTATGAATAATCAGGACATCACGTTCGTTCGTCTGGATGCCCTGTTCCTGCCAGTATCCTTTTGTCGTTTCTGTTAATTCTGCGTTGGTATCCGTCAGCAGATACGAATTATAGTGGAACCAATACAACAGGTTGTTGTAATTGTCCGGATTGTCGTAGCGGGTTTCATTGCTGAACAGTTCCTGCATGCGTGTATTTTCCGGAGCAACAGTCCATTCATCGCAGAAGATTTTATAGATCATATTGGCAGCTGCCTGGTTGGCTGGATTGTCCGGATTGACGAATGTGCCTTTTCTCCATCCGTGGTATTGCTGGGTAAAGTGCCATAACAGAAAACGGACGTCTTCCAGATTGGCTTCATCTTCATAATAATGGTCGCTAGTCGTAAAGAAAGGCAGGTAATGACCATATCTTTCTTTGAATCCATGGATAAAGGTTCTCCAGATATTCGTCTGCGAAATGACATCTTCGAAGTAAGCGGCCATGCGGATAGAAATCTGCTTGGCTTCATCTCCTTCAAATGAATTGATCAGTTCGGTTGCTACTAATATATCATAGATGCGATTGGCAATAATCGTATAATACGAGTCAACCGGCGTGCTTTGTACATACGGATGCAGGACAAGCCAGTCTTTCGAGAAAATTTTAATGTTTTTCATTTGTATAAATTCTTTTTAATTGCATGCGCAAAGATAATAGATTTTCGTTTCAATCCTCATCATCCGAGTCGAAATCAAAGTCAAAATCAAAATCGTCGCCTCCTTCATAGAAATCGGCACCCGTAAACTGTTCCAGTTCGCGGCGGTCTTTTTTCGTCGGACGGCCCAAACCTTTCGCCCGGTTGACAAAGCCTGAGATACGGTTCATCTCGAGGATTTCATACTGGTCGGGTGTCGTTACGTTTTCCATAAACTGCGGGACCAGTTTGGCTCCCATCCGGTTTTCTGTCAGGTCGAGTACCTTGAACGAAAAGGTAACGGGCGGCTTCCTGACCTGAATAATGTCGCCCACCTTAATCATTCTGGATGGTTTGACATTAACGCCGCCAATCATCACACGCCCTTTCTTGCAGGCATCGGCAGCAATGCTTCTGGTCTTGAAGATGCGCGTTGCCCACATCCATTTGTCGATACGAACTTCGTTCATCTGTTATTATTTATTATTAAATTGGTTCATCGTTAATTGAATGCCTGCCAGACAGAAGCTTTTGATGATTTCTGTCGCACGATCTAAGATGGCCGGCATCTGGTCCAGTTCTTCTTGAGGAAACTTTCCCAAGACAAAATCAATTTGTCCGCCTCTTGGAAAGTCATTTCCCAATCCGAAACGCAGGCGGGCATAGTTCTGTGTATTCAGCATCTGAGCAATATTCTTCAGTCCGTTGTGTCCGGCATCACTTCCTTTGGGCTTCAGACGTAACGTACAGAAGGGAAGAGCCAGGTCATCTACAACAATTAAAAGGTTTTCAACCGGGATATTTTCCTTCTGCAGCCAGTAACGGACAGCATTACCACTCAGATTCATGTATGTATTAGGCTTCAGAACAACCAGCTCGCAGTTCTTGATCCGCATACGGGCTACGGCACCATATCGTTCGTCAGAAAAGGTCGCACCTGCTTGCTCTACCAAATGATTGACAACGCGGAATCCGACATTATGGCGGGTTCCCCAATATTCAGCTCCGATGTTTCCTAATCCGGTAATTAAATATTTCATGTTATGTTTCGAGATATGTTGAATAGAAAAATAAAGGGGTTTATTCAAATCGAACAAACCCCTTCCTGACTAAATCTTATAAATGATAAAATATCCTTTATCTTAAGAAGACTTACACATTAAGCTTTAGCCTGAGCACCACGAGCGGCACGAGTCAACTGAACAGCGCAGACAACAGCGTTCTTAGCGTTCATGATTTCCAAGCCATCGAAGTGGATTTCACCTACCTGCATAGTCTTACCTAAGCCCAGGTGATCAACATTGATAACCAATCTTTCAGGGATTTCTGTGTAAATAGCCTTTACTTTCAGTTTTCTCATCTGTAACTGAAGCTTACCACCGGCTTTAACACCTTCAGCGTGACCATCCAAAACAACCGGAACTTCCATAACGATAGGTTTCGTATTGTTTACTTCCAAGAAGTCGATGTGAAGAATGGCATCAGTTACCGGGTGGAACTGGATATCTTTCATGATGACAGTTTTCTTTTCACCATCGATTGTCAAATCAACAGCGTAGATGTCTGGAGTGTAAACCAAGTTACGAACGGCGCTGTTGGTAACAGAAAAATGAATTACTTTTTCTCCACCGTACAGAACAGCAGGAATTTCATTGTTTTTACGCATAGCTTTCAAAGCTCTCTTCTGATCTGCCGGACATGCAGCGATCTCTCTTGACTTACCTTCTAATTGAAATGTTTTCATCTTAATTAATTAAATGTGTTACTCAAAATTAGATTGTTTATTCTAATTCGCTTTCTAATTTTCCCATCACACGGGTAGAAAACGCGGCAAAGGTAGCTATTTTTTATTTCTCAGCCAAATATATAAGTTTTATTTTATTCTTTTTTAAAGTAGAAGCTCGTTCTCTATTTTTGTAATTCCAGTAATAGAAAGTTTAGTTCACGCCGTGAATTACTTAGTTCACGCCGTGAACTAAAGAATTTCTGCCTGATTTTAAATGTTTGCATAACGAATTTGGATGAATTGGCTTGGAGCGATACCATTTTTTGTTGCTTATGTCTGGCGGTAGGAGAGATGTCGATAAATCTTATAAAAAAACTAAAAGGAGATACCGCTTTCCAAATCTTTGTGTATGTTTGTATGAAATAGTGTTGTTTGGCTATAAATAAAGATGTATATATGATAGAATTGCCCTTAATTGATTTTGATACTTTGAAATCCGGTTTGTATATATATGATTGTTATCATGATGATATATTGGTGGCCGATCTGAATGGTCAAGATGTATTTTTGAATGACTCAGTCCGTGTCAATGCTTTGCAGGTTTTACTGGTTCTTGAGGGATCGATCGACCTGAGCATCGATTATGTTCTTTTCCAGGCTTCCGTAAATACAGTGGTTACGATTATGCCGACGCATATCACGAAAGTAATGAAGTACAGTGATAATTTCCGAGGTCGCCTGTTGGCTGTCTCGCGTGCATTCTTGGAACAGTCGGTTATGCCCAATCATTCTTCGTCGATGATTCAGTATATGCAGATTCGGAAGAACCCGACGGCTCTTCTGCAGGCGTCGGAAATAAAGGCGCTGGATGATTGTATGCTTCGTTTGAGACAGACGATCTTGCAGACCAGTCATCATCTGCAACGTCTGCTGATTCAGAATACGTTGATGGGCTTTTTTATCGAGATGGGCAATATCTTTTCAGAACGGAAGGAATACAATACTTCTCCTTCGTTGACACGGAAAGAAGAATTGTTTGAATCGTTCTTACGTATATTATATATGCATTGTAAGGAGCAACATGTCGTTTCATTTTATGCGGACCAATTATACATTACTCCACAGTATTTGTCGCTCATTTTAAAGGAACTGACAGGTAAGTCGGCCAATAAGTGGATTGATGAGGCTTTGATGCAGGAAGCTAAAATCTTGTTGAAAGCGCCTCAGGCTACTGTTCAGCAGGTGGCTGATGCCTTGCATTTCTCTGATCAATCCACTTTTGGCAAATTCTTCAAGAAACACATGGGAATGTCGCCGATGGAATATCGGAAGAATTCCTGATGTGAGTCGGTTCAGTCGATCTGGATATAATCTCTTTTGCGGAATTTATACCAGTTTATCAATTCGTTGACGCCATAGAAGAGGGTGGCGACTCCGAAGACTGTCAGCGTATTGGCCATCACATCCATTGGATAGACAAGGATGAGAATACCTACGAGTAGGATCAGTGAAGGTAAAACGTAGAAGCCGTACGGAACAATGCTCCATTTGCGGGCTCTGATCAAGGTGGCTATCTGCTGTATGCCGGCCAGAACCAGGACAGCTCCCAACAAATACATCAGGATGTTGACGAAAAAGTGAGGCATGATGAGCAGCCAGGCACCTAACAGCAGGCTGCCAAGTCCGTCGAGCGGAAACATCGGTGATGTCACTTCATTTTCTTTGTTCCGCAAAAAGTAACCTACAATTGAGTAAATACCAGGTAATAAAAAGCAGGCTCCGATGACCATGATCATGTAAATAATGGCAGCTTCGGGCCACATGATGAGTACAACGCCTAAGATGATGGCCAGTACTCCGCGTAGAATGCCAATGTTTGTTCTTCTCATTTTTATTTCGTTTATGCGTTAGACTCTTTTATTAAGATAACAAGTGAACTTCACTTTTGTTGGTAGGTGACAGGTGATTTTTATTTACCAGCAGCAAATCCGCGTTGTTGTCTTTTTGACTGCAAATGTAGAAAGATTTAGGATTCGTTGTCAAGATAATATGGATATACATAAAAGGAACGAAACTGATTCTTGATTGATGATAACGGAGGCTTGACTGGCAGAAATAAAAAAAGGACTCCAAATGAAGTCCTCTTTTATATAGTCTTTTCAGAATTACGTTTCAATCAAAAAGGGAATCTGGATATTATAGATATCCGTTTTCCCATCTCAGCATTTCACTCTTGCCTACTTCAGCCAGATACTTTGCACATTTCTGCCACATGGCAACTAAAAACTTTTTCATTGTCGTTAAAAATTTAAATAGTTAATAATGCGGTTGGGTAAGATCCTTCTTTTAATTTAATAGATAACCTTGTAAAACTTTTTTCTTTCATTGGATCTTATACCAACCATTACCTAAACAACCTTGATTCTTCCTTTTCTGGTTTACGAAAAATCTGTAAAGTTTGAATCAATATCCTGAAAACAGGACTTATAACTAAACAATCTTTTCACCTCTGTGCTGTATAGTTATGTTTTACGACACAAAAATACTTTATTCATTTGTACGTTGTTCTCTTTATAGCAAAAAAATAAAGAATATGTTCTCTTTCTTGATTTATGATAAGAAAAACAGCTTAATTGGGTGTGAAATGTCAATATACAGAGCTGTTTGGGCTACTACGGATTCAGATAAAAAGCGTATCTTTGTTGTCTGATTAATTAATTGATAAGGAACTGAACACATATGCGTATAGATATTTTGACTGTATTACCGGAAATGATAGAAGGAATGGTGAATTGTTCTATCGTGAAACGAGCTCAGGATAAAGGACTGGCCGAAATTCATTTACATAACCTGAGAGATTATACGACTAATAAATGGCGTCGGGTAGACGACTATCCGTTTGGAGGAGAAGCAGGAATGGTAATGCAGATTGAACCGATCGACCGGGCTATTTCAGCATTAAAAGAAGAACGGGAGTACGATGAAGTGATTTATACTTCGCCGGATGGAGAGACATTCAACCAACCGATGGCAAATCAGATGTCGTTATTGAATAATCTGATAATTCTGTGCGGTCATTATAAAGGTATCGATTACCGGATTCGCGAACATCTGATCACCAAGGAAATCTCGGTAGGTGATTATGTGCTGACCGGAGGAGAATTGGCCGCTGCTATTATAACCGATGCAGTGGTCCGCCTTATTCCGGGTGCGATAGGAGATGAGCAGAGTGCTTTGTCTGATTCCTTTCAGGATAATTTGCTGGCACCTCCGGTTTATACGCGCCCCGCAGAATATAAAGGATGGAAAGTGCCAGACATCCTCTTGTCAGGTCATCAACGCAAGATAGAAGAATGGCGTTTGCAGCAGGCCCAGGAACGAACAGCCCGTCTTCGTCCGGATTTGCTCAAGAAGTAAAGGCATTTGTGCCCGTTTATCGCCAGATAGGAAACAAATAGGTGAACTTAACTCCAATAGTTTGGCTGGCAGAACGGGCAAACGGATCTTTTTTCTGGCTGCCATAGATATCGCCCAAAGCATAATAGTATCGGCCTTCCAGCAGGAAATGGCCGATGCCTGTTGATAATTCCAGTCCGGGTCCGCCACACAATCCCCAGTCAAATTTCTTCTCGATCGGCATATCATGCTGCATATTATTCCGGTTTGGTTCGGCTCCGTTTAAGTTACTTACCGTACTTTCGCTAAGCGCATACCCTATTTTAGGTCCCAAGTTGAAGAAGAACTTGAAACGATTCCCGCCAAAATAAATATGAGTCAGAAAGGGAAGCTCTACATAATTAATTGTCCGGCTGTATTGATACTCCGGTTGTTCCTCAAATTCTTCCTCCCATCCTTGTTGGGCATAGTTCAATTCAGCCTGAAGTCCCAGGTGATTTTCAGTAATCCATCGGAGCGTTACACCACCCTGATAACCTTGTTTCATTTTCTGGTTGACTTTCGGAGCAAAGGATATGGATGAAAAGTTCATGCCAAACGAAGCACCTACCGACAATTCTTGTTTGAAGGTGTTATTTTGTGCTAGACCGTCTCCGATAGAAAGGAACAGCAGCGAGGCCGCTAGAAACAAATACCTCATCATCTTCCTGATTTTATTCACGAGTTACGGTAAAATCTTTATTATAGTGCACAATAAAGATTTGTGTATTAATGAAACCTCCCCAGTTATTGACACGATGAAAATCAAAACCCGTCTGAATACTCGGGTAATGGATGTTGTCGAGCTCTTCTTCGAAGTTAACACCATATTTTTTCATGGCTCCAAAGAAGAACATACCTGTATCGAATCCGAGGATACCATATTTCGGATAGGTATTGATTAAGTCCTTACTATACCAGGTCTTGAATTTGTTGTAGAAATCCTGCATGGGTTTCGACAAGTTGTCAGCATAGAAATTGGTATAAATATAGGTATCGAGCGCATAGAAATCGTCCAGGGCTTCGCGTACGTACGTTTGCCATTCCGGATAACCGAAGAGAGAAATTGTATAATCAGTTTTAGTCTCGGCCAGCATACGCAACGGTGTCTTGATCTTCTGCAGCGCTTCCAGCGAAGACGATGTCGGAATAATGACATTGCGGACTTGGTCGACCATGTAAAGCGAATCCAGATCCTGGGCAAAAGTTTCTCCGTTGTATTCGATTTCCTTGAAAGGAACCTGATGGTCCTTCAATTCTTCTTGTAAGGCCTTAATGAAAGGCTTTTTCTCTTCTTTATCATGGATATTGACAAAGATGATATGATCGTTGGCAAACAACTTGCGTCCTCGTTCTGCCGCTTTGGAATATAAATAGGAATGAGGCGTATTTACTTGAAACACGAAGTTGTTTGACAGGACATCGTCATTTTTAGAAGTAAAAGGAATGACATATTTGATATGATGTTCTTTGGCAAAATCGGCTATCATTTTAATCTGATCATTCTGGACGGCTCCAATGATTAGATCGGCATTCGGCAGAGTTTCGCCCGTAAGAATTTCGCGGATGCGGCTTGTTCCTTCTCCTGTATCATAAACCGATAAATCCAATGATAAGCCTTGGTTCTGCAGACTGTCGACAGCCAGTAACATTCCTTCATAATATTCAATGAAACGGGAAGACGCTGCAGTCTTCTTACTCGGATTGAAAGGTAATAATAAGGCTACTTTAAGCTGATTAAGTGCCCGTGTACTTTTAGGAGCCGACAATAATGCGTTCACTTCAGATTCAGACTGGATGAACGATTCTGTAGAGGCTTTGTTCTCCGTTTTGCTGGCAACGGCGTCATCTTTAACCGGCACTTTAATTTCAACGCCGGCTTTTACTCCGCTTTTTAATTGAGGATTCAATTTGATCAGTTCGTAACTGGAAACCTTGAATTTCCGGCACAAACTATACATTGTCTCTTTCTTTTGAATAGTATAAGTAATTTCCTGAACCGGAGCTTCTTCTGCTTGCGGTTTACTTTCTGTTTGGGCAGTTTGATCCATGGCCTGAATACTTTCATTGGAAGGTATGCGGATGGTTCGTCCTTTCTGGAATGTTTTTACAGAAAGACCCGGATTGGCCTGCAGAATATATTGGGCAGGCACTTTATATTTCATGGAAACGGCATAAAGTGTTTCCTTGGCTTCAATGGTATGAAAGGTATATGTCTCTGCATTATTTCCTTTGGTGCTGGCTTTCTTCTGCGGAATCAGCAGAACTTCACCGGCTTTAATGCCTTCCTTGCTTCCAGGGTTCAGTTTATAGATGGCTTCTGTGGTGACACCGTACATGGTGGCAATGGCATAAACAGTTTCGCCTTGTTCGATGGTATGCTGAAAAGTTTTGCTATCTTGTCCGAAAGCAGTTAAACTGGCAACACTGAGTACACATGAAAGTATAACGGTTTTCAATCGATTCATTTCTTCTTTGTTTAATCGGGACAAAGATAGTGTAAGTCTGCAAAAAAAGCTAATAATGGAACTGGATAATGTTGGAATAAGCGGTTGGTAGAAATAACATTTGACCTATTTCTGCGTTAGAAAGAAAATATCCTATAAAAAATGGTAAAAAGGGAAAGATAAAACGACCCTTCATTATGCTGTGTGAAGTGTTGTTTGAAGAATTATTGTAATTTTGGAGTCAATTAGTAAGCGTATGAAAATGAAAACACTTAGAAAGTGGTGCTGGCTTTTCTTTTTGTTGGGAATGATCCTGCCTTTGTCTGCTGAAGAATATGTAGTGAAAGGCGGGCAAGGCGAACCGATGTTGGCAAAGGAAGAGACGGCGTTGAAATTGAAAGTGTATGTCGTGAATGGGACGGATGGTGTTACGATCAGTTATACATCCACTTCGACTGAACATCAATGGTATCGGTATAAAACAAAACGGCTGGAGGCAGAACCTATATCCTGCCAACAGCAGGGATCAACTTCGACTATAACAAATATAGAAGACGGGTATGGTTATTTTGTGGAAGAAGGACCTTTGTCATCGTATGTCTGGATTATTGATTATAGCAAGCATCCTTTTGAGATAAGCAATCTGGCCGTTTCAGAAAACAGTGATCCTTGTTCCGGTGTTATCTTGACAGGTGATTACAAGATGGATAATCTGACATATTCGGATCCGACAAGTGGTATCAACCGTCAGCTGAACAGAAAATTTGAGGTGACTTATGAGACATTAGAATGGGATGAGGATTCAAAGGTTTTCAATTCAATCGAAAAGGTAAAGAATCTGGAAGGAAATCCGTTTCAGCAATTGGTCGATTCGGTTTATGCAGATACCAATTTTACGTTGACGGGCGATCAGTTCGCTTCTCACTTTGGTAAAATGCAATCGGCTACTACTGATTATTATGAAGCATCTTCTATCTTGTTGGAGGCTGATACAACTGTTTTCCTGGATGAAGCGGAGAATATGACTACTACCTCTGAAGCGCTGTCAGCTCCGGTAACGATCCGTTTTACAGCTTGCGCCAATGATCCGGTGGCTTCTTTGTATATATGGAAAATCTATAAAACCGAGGAAGGAGCGGATAATGCCCTGATACGTTTTACTGAACCGGAAGTAGAATATACATTTTCAGAATATGGAAAATATACAGCAGAAGTAGAAGTGAGTGATCGGACTGGAAAATGTTATAATTCTTATCCGTTTGAGATCGAAGTGGCCGAATCATTTTTGGATGTGCCAAATGCTTTTTCCCCGGGAACAACGCCTGGTGTTAACGATGAATTCCGTGTGGCATACAAATCTTTGGTTAAGTTCTCCTGCTGGATCTTCAACCGATGGGGACAACAGATCTATCATTGGACGAATCCGGCTGCAGGATGGGATGGTAAACAAGGCGGAAAGTATGTAACGCCTGGTGTATATTTTTATGTGATTGAAGCAGAAGGTTCGGATGGAATCAAATACAAGAAAAAAGGAGATATCAATATTTTACGCCCGAAAAAAGAACGTAGTTATGAATCTTCTGGAAGTTCGGAAATGTAGAAACTCTTATTGTTAGAAGATAATGAAAGCAAAATTAATGTCAGTATTGGCCGTATGTCTGTTGTTTTTCTTTGCATGTATATCGGTCTGTTCGGATGATTCAGCCTTGATTAAACGGGTTAAGCCGGTCGTCCCGTCGATGATTATGACTCCGGAAATACCTGATCAAATTCATTTCTGCGGTCAGTTGATCGATTTGACCCGTTATAATATGCATGAAGGCATAGACCGGGAGTTGTCGTCCTTCTGTTATTTACATGCAAGTACCATGTTGAATTTTAAGCGGGCAAACCGTTATTTCCCAATTATAGAACCTATATTGAAGGAATATGGTGTCCCTGATGATTTTAAATATCTGGCTGTTATTGAAAGTAATCTGGATCCACGGATTAAATCTCCTGCGCGGGCTGTAGGAATGTGGCAGTTTATGGAAGGAACAGCCAAGGATTATGGATTGACAATTACTCCGACAGTAGACGAACGCAGTCATGTGCAGAAATCGACGATAGCAGCGTGTAAATACTTGAAAGATGCTTATGCCAAATATGGTGACTGGGTAGCTGTCGCTTCTTCCTATAATGCGGGAATGGGACGTATTTCCGGTGAATTGAGTAAACAGGATGTGGAAAGTTCATTAGACTTATGGCTGGTTGAGGAAACAACACGCTATGTTTATCGGATTCTGGCCATCAAATTGATTTTCGAGAATCCTTATAAATATGGCTTTGTCTTGCGCGAACGGGATTTATATAAGCCTATTGAATGTAAATCGGTGGAGGTTTCATCGGATATACCCGACTTAGCTTCGTTTGCCAAGGCCCAAGGGGTGACTTATGCTGATTTGAAACGGTTTAACCCGTGGCTAAGAGATCGGAAACTAATAACAGCAGGAAAAACGTATGAACTGCTGATTCCTCAGGTAAGTGATATGTACTACAAGACTCCTAACGAAAAAGTCTATAACCGGAACTGGCTGGCTGAATAAAAAAAGGAATCTTGTAGGCAATAGATTATTAATTGTCGGCTGAAAAAGCTAACTTTGTAGAAATTTTAAGTAGCATGATACAATCAATGACAGGTTTCGGTAAGGTTACTGCCGAATTGCCTACCAAAAAAGTAACCGTAGAGATTAAGGCGCTTAATAGTAAACAGCTGGATTTGTCAACGCGTATCCCTTCTATCTATAAGGAAAAGGAAATGCAGATCCGTAGTCGGTTGTTGCAGACACTTGAACGTGGAAAAGTTGATTTTGCTATCTATATTGAATACATAGGAAAGGAAGCTTCCTCACAGATAAATCAAGAGGCAGTGATGTCTTATTTTGCCCAACTAAAAGAATTATCAGATAAGTTAGGTATCAGTGCTCCTTCAAGTTGGGACGAATTACAGCTGGTATTAAGAATGCCGGATGTAATCAAGACAGATCCGGTGGAAGTTGATGAAGATGAATGGAACGTTGTTAAGCAGGCTATTGATGAGGCGATACAGCATTTGTGCGATTTCCGTATTCAGGAAGGTGCCATGTTGCAGAAACTGTTTACTCAAAAAGTATCTAATATAGCTGCTTTGCTGAACGATGTGGAGCCATACGAAAAAGAACGGATTGAAAAGATAAAAGGTCGTATCCTGGATAATCTGGAGAAGCTGGCAGTCGATTATGATAAGAATCGTTTTGAGCAGGAAATGATTTATTATATCGAAAAGCTGGATGTCAATGAAGAGAAAAACCGGTTGGATAATCACTTGAAATATTTCCTGGAAACGATGGAAACAGGTCATGGTCAGGGAAAGAAGTTGGGATTTATCGCTCAGGAAATGGGCCGGGAAATCAATACATTGGGCTCAAAGAGTAATCATGCGGATATGCAGAAGATCGTTGTCCGTATGAAAGATGAACTGGAACAGATAAAAGAACAGGTTTTGAACGTTTTATAATAAATAAAATAGTCCATAATGGCAGGCAAATTGATTATATTCTCGGCTCCTTCCGGATCGGGAAAGTCTACGATTATTAATTATTTACTGACGCAGAACTTGCGGCTACGTTTTTCTATTTCAGCAACGAGCCGAGCACCGCGAGGAACAGAAAAGAATGGGGTAGAATATTTTTTTCTTTCTCCAGAAGAATTTCGTGCCCGCATAGCCGCCGGTGACTTTCTGGAGTATGAAGAAGTCTATAAAGATAAATTCTATGGAACTTTAAAGAGCGAAGTTGAACGGATATTGGCAGAAGGTGACAATGTTATTTTTGATGTCGATGTAGTAGGTGGCTGTAATATAAAGAAGTATTATGGTGACCGGGCCTTGTCGATGTTTATTCAGCCACCGAGCATTGATGAATTGCGCCGTCGTTTGGAAGGCCGTGCTACGGATGCTCCGGAAGTGATAGAAAGCCGGATAGCAAAGGCTGCCTATGAATTGAGTTTTGCACCGCAATTCGATGTGGTAGTTGTTAATGATGATTTGGATAAGGCCAAAGCTGAGGCATTACGTATTATACAAAATTTTATTGAGGATAAATGAACGAGCGGAATTTATCAAAGAAGTGGCTATACGGCTTTATCTTAATTGCAATAGCTGCGTTGGTTGTAATGGGTTGGGCTTTCGTTAAACAGGATGTGACTGTTATGGTTGCTACAGGACTTGTTGTAGGCATACAAGTGATGAATATTATACGATGGATTCAGAATCATCCCAGAAAAAAATAGGCATTTATTCCGGTTCTTTTAATCCGGTTCATATAGGTCATTTGGCTTTAGCGAATTGGCTGTGTGAATTTACGGACCTGGATGAAGTCTGGTTTATGGTAACTCCTCATAATCCGTTTAAACAGCGGATTGATTTATTAGACGATGACTTACGATTAAAGATGGTAGAAAAAGCAATTGCCGGCTATCCGAAGTTTAAAGTCTGTGATTTAGAATTTCATTTGCCTAAGCCTTCTTATACGATTTCAACTTTAAAAGCTTTGAAACATTTATATCCGACAGCTTCTTTTGCCCTGATTATGGGAGCGGATAACTGGTGTAAGTTTGATCGATGGAAAAATTATCAGGAAATACTGGCGGCTTGTGAATTGATTGTTTATCCTCGAAAAGGAAGTCCATGTCTAGTAGATAGAGTTCAATTTCCTCAGGTTCATATAGTGAATGCTCCTGAAATAGAGGTTTCTTCTACGTTTATCCGACAAGCTTTGCGTGAAAAGAAAGACATTCGCTTTTTTATTCCTGAACCAGTTCGGGATTTGTTGGATACAGCCTTTGGAATAGATATGAAATAAAAAGGAAGTAGTGGTTTATATTTTTTGTGACATTGATAAAAACTAATTCGGCAGAGAATATTTTTAAGTATTCCCTGCCGAATTGCTTAATGAACCATCATTCAATAGTTAATGTCAGGCTCTTCAAGTCTTTGTCAGCTGATGAAGGTCCATAAAGAATCTCGTACTTGCCGGGACGAACTTCCATGGTTTGTGTTTCATCATTGAAAGACCAAAAGGCTTTAGGAGTCAGTTCAAAGCTGATGGTTTGTGTTTCCCCAGCGGCAATATGGGTACGTTTGAATCCCTGTAAACTCTTCAGCGGTCCTTTCGGGTCATTCGGGTTCTTGATATAAAGCTGAGCAACTTCATCGCCATCTGTTTTTCCTGTATTTTGAATATCAAGTGTGACTGTCAGGTTTTCCTCTTTGTTGATCTTGTCACTCGACAGTTTTGCATTCTTATAGGCGAATGTGGTGTAACTTAATCCGTAACCGAATGGGTAAAGAGGTGTTTCTGTCATATACCGATAGGTACGTCCTTTCATGTTGTAGTCTTCAAAATCAGGTAACTGATCAACGGACTTGTAAAAAGTTACCGGAAGACGTCCGGCCGGATTATAATCACCGAATAAAATATCAGCAACGGCTGTTCCAGCTTCCTGACCTCCATACCAGGCGTTTAGGATGGCATCCAGATTTTCGTTTTCCCAATTTAAGGCCAAAGCGCTTCCTGTACAAACCACGTAGATGACAGGTTTTCCGGTTGCTTTCAGTGTTTTGACCATTTCTTTCTGTACTTTCGGGATTTCTATATTCAGTCGGTCTCCTTTCTTGAAACCTTCTGCATCAACTGGCATTTCTTCTCCTTCGAGGCGGGGAGAAATACCTCCGACGAAAATGATGACATCGGCATCTTTCACTTCATTAGCAGTTGCCTGATAGTCAACTGGAGTACGAACAGCTACAGAGAAGTTCAAATCAGCCGAGCCTTTTGCCTGCATGTATTCGATTTTGATAGGGTATTTTTTCCCTTCTTCGGCTTTCAGAATATAATTTTTCGTGCTGCCATATTCATTGGTCCAGCTTTCAGCAACTTTTTCATCGCCGATGAATAAGCGGAAACCATCATTCCCGGAAATAGTAAATTCGATGTCACCACTTTGCGGAGCCGTAAATTCTCCAGTAAAGCGGGCTGAAAAGTCTGTCAGATTCACATTGGGTGCGAACTGAGTGTTACCACCCGTCGTGTAATGCAGCTCCTTTGCCAATCCCGAATAAACAGGTTCACCTTTGAATTCTGTGTTGTTGAAGAATTCCGATTTAAGTCCGTTCCCTTTTTCTGAAGTTATGTATTGACCTAAATCTTTCATCAGGAAGTTATCAGTGTGATTACATCCTAATGTATAGATAACCTCTGTATTCGGTACTTTAGCACGGATGCCATCTAAGATGGTCACGGTGTGAGTCGGGAATCCATTATAGTTGGCCCACAGCATTGTTGAATCGGCTGCGTTCGGACCTACGACGGCGATTTTCTTCAGTTGTTTGCTCAATGGCAAGATCTGGTTTTTATTCTTGAGCAGCACCATGCTCTGCCGGGCCATGTCGAGAGCTTTTGCTACGTGCTCAGGACTTTCTACCACACTATAAGGTATTTTTGAGAATGGAACACGGTCGTCCGGATCAAACATACCTAATTCCATACGTGCCTTAAACAGGCGGCGGAGTGAAACATCCAGGTCTGATTCTTTGATTTTTCCATCTTGCATGGCTTTCAATAACGCATGGTAACTGCCGCCACACTCTAAATCCGTTCCACTCAAGACTGCATCAGTTGAAGCGCTTTCAGCATCCGGATGTGTTTCGTGCCGTGGTGTATTCTTGTCTTTCTGCCAGAAATCATCAATTGCTCCACAGTCGGAAAGAATTATCCGGTCGTATCCCCAGGAGTTTCGGAGGATATCAACCAATAGTTTATCGCTGCTACAACAGGGTTTTCCCTCGAAACGGTTGTAAGCGCACATCACCTCTTGTACATTGGCTTCTTCTACTAGGGCTTCGAAAGCTGGCAGGTAAGTTGTCCATAGATCCCGTGGAGTGACTTCGGCATTATACTCATGTCGGTTCCATTCCGGACCACTGTGTACGGCATAATGCTTGGCACAAGCGTGAGTCTTGAAGTATTTTGGATCGTTGCCTTGTAAGCCTTTTACAACGGCAACGCCCATGCGTGAAGTAAGATATGGATCTTCTCCATAGGTTTCCATCCCGCGTCCCCAACGGGGGTCACGGAAAATATTGATATTGGGTGTCCAGAATGTCAGTCCTTTATAACGGTCGTATTCCTTGTCTTTCTGGTATTGATGGTATTTGGCCCGTGCTTCATCACTAATGATATTGAAGGTTTCATACACATCCTGATCATTAAAAGTAGCAGCCAAAGCAATGGCTTGAGGAAAAACAGTCGCTTTTCCTGCCCGTGCCACACCGTGTAAAGCCTCGTTCCACCAGTCGTATGGAGGAATATCCAACCGCTCGATAGCAGGAGTCTGGTTCATCATTTGTCCTACTTTCTCTTCAGGAGTCAGTCGGCTCAATAAATCATCGACGCGTTCCTCAATGGGAAGATCGGGATTCCTGAACGGAAAATCCTGTTTCTTTTCCGAACAGGATGTTACTGTAAGTACTGCAAGAGCAGTAAAGGTTAAGTGTTTTATTTTCATGTTATAAGATATTTGTAAAAAATACATCAAGTTCTTTTGCAAACGTACTGTTTTTATTCCTTTTTTCAAAACAAAAGAACAAGTTTCTAATCAGATGCAGAGTTAGGAATGACTATTTTCTCCGAGATTCTTTTTAAACCAGTCGACAACGGTCTGAATGAGTTTCGGCTGATACCAGTAAAGATCACCGTGTCCGGCATTCTCTACAACAATATAATCTACTTTGTTGTCTTTTTCTACTAAAGCGTTATATAGCTGTTCGCTTTGAACAGGGGAAACCAATAAATCGGCTGATCCATGCATAATCAGGAAAGGAGGCATGTTTTCCTTTATATGTCCCATCGGGCTGGCATCTAAAGCTTTTTGCGGATCACTCAGGATACTGGCTCCGGGATAGTCGGCAAAGGCTGGTCCATGTACGAGTAATGCTTCTGTTACAGCCGGCGAAGCATGGATGGCTTGTATGGTGTCTGAATAACCTTCACCAATGTTCATCAGGTTGCTAATACCATAAATGGTAACGGCTGCCTGAACATCCGATGGAACTTCCGTAAAATCGCCTACATCAAAGCGCTTTTCTCCATTCGTTGTTCCCATCATTTGAGACACATATCCTCCGGCGGAATCTCCAATCACACCAATGTATCGCGGATCTATTCCGAATTGACTAGCATGTGCACGCAGATAGCGTACAGCCGATTTGGCATCGTTAATTAAAGCCGGAAACTGATTCGGAACTGTTCTATATTCTGCAGCGGCAACTACAAATCCAGCTTTGGCAAGAGCCATACGCATTTCGATAAATTTTTCGTGATTAGCAGATGTAAAGCCACCACCCGGATAATAAATAATGGCTGGTTTTGGTTCGTTTGTCTCTGGTATAAGAATGGTCATTCGAAGTTGGCAGTTTCCATATTTGGAAGTAATTTGTGAATATATGATACCACTGACCACATCAATTCTGCTATCTGTAATTTCAACTTTTAACTGTTGTTTGTCTGATTTTGTCTGTGTCTGGGCTTGAGCCAATAAACTGTTGGGCATTAATCCTGCCAAAAGGATGGCAAATAAATATTCTTTTTTCATAAGCATTTGATTTATGGTTGCAAATTTACAATAAATTTGCCATTGCGGTTTTATTATTAAAATAATGATTATACGATGCTTATTATTTTCATATAACCTGTATTTTTGCCAACTAGGTATGGATAATTTGTGTATTCATACATCGGTTACGCTATGTAGCAGCAGTTGAAAAGGTATAAATAATCGTGAATATACATTCGTATGAGAAAGAAAAGCAGGGAAATGGATAGTCATTGGGCTTTGGAAGTGATGCGTAAAGCCCCCTATATTACAGTGAGTTTTACACGGCCGGACGGAACAGCGTATGGCGTTCCGCTTTCGTTGGCCTGTACCCGTGATGATATATGGTATTTTCATTGTGCGCCTGAGGGAGATAAATTGGACGCAATTGCCGTTCATCCTGAAGTTTGTCTTTCTGCAGTAACTAAGTGCCAGCCTACGATTGGACCAAAAGATGGTTCTTTTACCCTTCAATATCGTTCCGCTATGGCTTTTGGAAAAGCTGAGGTTGTAACAGATTTGGAAGAGAAGGTTCAGGCTCTTCGTGCCATCAGCCAGCGTTTCTTGCCTCAGCATATGGATGCTTTTGAGGATGCTGTTCATCGCAGTCTGCATCGTACGACGGTAGTTCGGATCACACTTTCAGCTCCACCCACTGGTAAACGCAAACAGTATGACCAAAATGGAGATGAAATGAAATATGGCAGGATGGAGTAATGAACGGAATGAAAAATTATTTGGATGATAAAGGAGTGTTTGAAAATAGATTTTTGTTATAAAGGATGAGTTCTTCATTCATCTATTTTTATGACGTTTTGGCTGGTAAATGATTTAATAAACCTTTTATTAAAAGGAATAATAGTTAAAAAATAAGAAACAAGAATTATTTTTTTATGTTTTAGAACATAGTTATAGAAAAACTATTTATCTTTGCAGTCGAAATAAGACAACAAGAGAGTTTAGGTATATTTATTATTAATCAGCCTCAGGCGTGAGGCATAAAACCAAAATGAATATGAATGAAAAAAATGAACAAGTAACAAAGACATTAGAAATGTTGCGTTACCAGGTTAAGCGTTATCAGGCAATGAAGAACGGTTTGATGTGTCAGATGTTGAATACACAGATTCGTCGTCTGGAAAATACGTTGAATCTTTCTACAGTTGCAGGTAATTAATTATGAGGTTTTAATAGGTATAGTTTGATGTGATGTGAAATCTCTTGCCACCGAAAGGGTTGGTAAGAGATAATGGAGACGGGAACTTTCGAGTGCGTAGGATGCACGAAGGAAGATCCTTTTTTTATGCCCATACGTTTTTCGGGTATTTTTTTGTAGCTTTGTCTCAAATTTAATCAATTACACAAATAATATGAAACAAAAGACTACTTTGCTTTGCCTTTCTTTGTTTATAGGATCTTCCTTATGGGCAGAAGATGCCGAGAGAAAAGGTGTTGAATCAATTAATCAATTAACAGCCGAAGCTCATGTGGAGTTTTTAGCGAGTGATGAATTGCAAGGACGTGAAGCCGGTTTCCCTGGCGGACGAGTTGCCGGGCAATACATTGTCTCTGTCTTGAAATCCTTAGGAATCCAACCTGTCGGTGATTCGTATTACCATCCATTTGAAGTTTACCATGCCGAACGGCAGAAAAAGGGGAAGCAATGGCAAGTTGAACCGGATTCGATAGCCCAATTGAAGAAAGAGGTACATCAAAAATTATCCTTGAATAATATTTTAGGTATGATTCCGGGAAAGAATCCGGAAGAATATGTAATAGTTGGAGCTCATTATGATCATTTGGGTATGGATCCGATGCTGGATGGAGACCAGATTTATAATGGAGCAGATGACAATGCGTCTGGTGTATCTGCCGTCTTGCAGATAGCCCGTGCCTTTTTAGCAGCGGGTGAACAGCCGGAGCGGAATGTGATTTTTGCATTTTGGGATGGTGAAGAGAAAGGTTTATTGGGCTCCCGTGCTTTTGTTCAGAGTTTTCCGGAGATGAAAAAGGTAAAAGGGTATTTAAACTTTGATATGATAGGCCGTAATAGTGATGAGTCAAATCCGGAAAATGTGGTTTATTTCTATACGGAATCTCATCCAGCTTTCGGGAAGTGGTTGAAGGAAGATATACAAAAATATAATTTGAAGCTTAAACCTGATTATCGTCCGTGGGATCGTCCGGTAGGAGGAAGTGATAATACTTCGTTTGCCAAATTGGATATTCCTATTATCTGGTACCATACTAACGGTCATCCAGACTATCATTTACCCAGTGATCATGCTGAACGGATCAATTGGTCTAAATTGGTGGATATAACAAAAGCTTCATTCCTGAATATGTGGAATATGGCTAATGAAAAGACGTTCTGATAGCAGTCTTTAATAAAATTCGTTGGATTTGTTTTCAAAACTCGTTGGATTCAAAATTAATTCCAACGAGTTTTGAAAATGATGATAATAAGAGCTTGTTTGAATGTAGTTTTATTTGATACCGTTTTCTTCTAATAAGCCAAGCAGCTTGACAAGAGCCGTTTCTGCAGATGCTTCGATGTTTCCGCTTCTATAGAAAGGAAAATGATGGCAGTCGGCAACAACCTTGTCTTTATAGGCTGCTGCTATCCAAACTGTCCCAACAGGCTTTCCGGGAACAGCTCCTCCAGGCCCTGCTATGCCGGATGTGGCTACGGCACAATCACATTTAAGAACACGGATAGCGCCTAAAGCCATTTGTTCAACGACAGGCTTACTGACGGCACCAAACTTTTCCAGGTCGTCGGATGAGACTCCTAAGACCTGATGTTTTACCTCATTACAATAGGAAACGATTCCTCCTTTAAAATAAGCAGAACTACCAGCCTGACTTGTAATCATGTGGGCAATTTTCCCTCCCGTACAGCTTTCTGCTGTTCCCATTGTAAGTTGATGCTTCTCAAGCAATATGGCTAATTCTTCTACAATCATATTTGTACTCTTGAAAATGGAGCGGCATCCATCGGACAAAAATCTTTATCCATGTATTTGTAATATCCTGTAATAGCTACCATGGCAGCATTATCGGTAGTAAAAGAGAATTTAGGAATATGTACTTTCCAGCCATACCGTTTGGCATGATCGAGGAATGCGTCTCTTAAACCTGAATTGGCTGAAACACCACCGGCAACGGCTACTTCTTTAATGTTCAGATCTTTGGCTGCCATCCGTAGTTTCTGCATTAAAATATCAATAACCGTAGCTTGCAATGAGGCACATAAATCCTTTTTATTTTTCTCAATGAAATCAGGATCTTTCTGGAGTTCATCTCTCAACGTATAGAGGAATGATGTTTTAAGCCCGCTGAAACTATAATTGTATCCGGGAATATGGGGCTTACTGAATGTAAAAGCTTTCGGATTTCCTTCGTTGGCAAGGCGGTTGACAACCGGGCCGCCCGGATATCCAAGTCCCATTACCTTGGCGCATTTGTCGAAGGCTTCGCCCGCCGCATCGTCGATGGTCTGACCAATTACTTCCATATCATTGTATGCATTTACTTTTATTATCTGAGAGTTTCCTCCAGATACGAGTAAGCATAAGAATGGAAATGAAGGGGCATGATTATCATCTGCGCTCTCTTTGATGAAATGAGCCAGAACATGGGCCTGCAGGTGATTAACTTCAATCATTGGAATTCCCAAAGCTGCCGAGAAACCTTTGGCAAAAGAAGTTCCAACGAGCAAGGATCCCATTAAGCCGGGACCGCGGGTAAAAGCAACAGCATCGATTTGAGATTTGTCAATACCTGCTCTTTTGATTGCTTCCGAAACAACCGGAATGATATTTTGTTGGTGGGCACGAGAGGCTAATTCCGGGACTACACCACCATATGCTTCATGCACAGCCTGGCTGGCAATTACATTAGACAACATAACACCGTCTTGAATGACAGAAGAAGAAGTATCGTCACATGAAGATTCGATACCAAGAATTGTTATACTCATATTCTCTTGTTTTTTTTGCAAAATAACGAAATCTATCGCGATATTGTTTTATTTTTGTCCTTAAAATTAATCAGAAGCGTTATTAGGGGATTAAAATACATAGTAATATTTTTGCTCTCGTTGGTTTGGATTCTGTATGTAGTTCCAATCCTGCTGGTCAATATTCCGTTTGTACAAAAAGAGATTGCAACGACGGCAACGCAGGAATTGTCTCGTCGGCTGGGTGTGCCGGTGCAGATAGAGCGGGTCGATATTGAATGGTTTAACCGTCTGGTGTTAGAAGGTCTGTATTTGGAAGATCAGCAAGGAAAAGTCATGTTCAAGGCAAATCATGTCGCTGCCGGCTTTGATATTTTACCTTTGTTGGATGGAAAACTTACATTTAATACAGTTCGTCTGTTTGGTCCGCATATTCATTTAAGTCGGAAAACGGCTACTGATCCGTTAAATCTGAAGTTTGTCATTGATGCATTTGCTTCAAAAGATACAACGCCCAAGAAAAAACTGGATATAGATTTGCGGTTTAATACTGTTCTGATTCGTCAGGGACATTTCAGTTATGATGTGGAAGATGTCCCTCAGACTCCGGATAAATTTAATGCCAAACATATAGATATTCGTGATTTAAGCGCCAAGATTTCTTTGAAAGCTTTGCGTAAAGATAGTATTCATGCCCAAATCAAGAAATTGTCTTTAAAGGAAGGTTCAGGTTTCTCGTTAGACAAACTGACCTTGTCGGTTGTTGGAAATTCTGATAGTATCTATGTTAAAGATTTTAAGATAGCTTTACCTCAAACAGATTTGCGTATATCAGAAGCTAAAGTAGATTTGACTGAGATTGACAGTACGGCTTCCAATTTTGTGGATAAAGCGAAGTTGTCTTTGCGGATTGCTCCTTCACACGTCCGTTTGCGGGATTTATCGGCATTTGTTCCTGCCTTCCGCAATTTTACAGATTCTATTGAGATTTATGCACAAGCTGCTGGACATGTGAATCATTTCAGTCTGAAAAATCTGACGTTGAGATATGGTAAAAAGATGCTTCTGGTTGGGAAGATGGACTTGAAGGGTATTACTCATCCACAGGAGGCCTATGTTTATGGGCAGGTCAGCAAGATGTACATCACCACAGTAGGGCTCAGTGACTTGCTGAATAACTTCAGTAAAGACAGAGTCGTATTGCCTGCTCCTTTTGTCAAATTAGGAACCATTAATTTTACGGGCGAGATTTCAGGTTTCTTTGATAACCTGGTAGCGTATGGAAGGTTATCAACGGCTGTCGGTTCGTTACAGACCGATTTGATTTTTGGAAATGATAAAGCGAAGAATGTAGCCGCTTTTCTGAAAGGACGTGTTCAGACCAATGAATTGAATTTGGAGGAGCTGTTGGGAGAACAGTCTCAATTAGGGAAAGCGAAGTGTGGAATACGGATTGATACAAAGCGTCCGGTGGGCGGACATTTTGCAGGTGAGATTCAGGCAAATGTTGAACGATTAGACTATAAAAACTATACTTATCAGGATATCCGGCTGGCCGGAAGCTTCAGGCGTAATGCTTTTGACGGTAGTCTGCAAGTAGAAGATCCGAATATTTCTCTTCTGGTAAATGGGCTCTTGGAGAGTAAAAAAGAAAATACAGTAGTGAACTTGGCTGTTGATTTAGCCCATTTCAAGCCTGATAAGCTGCATCTGTCAGACAAATATGAGGAACCGGATATTTCTCTTTCTCTGAATGCCGATTTTACAGGAAACAATATCGATAACGTGGTCGGAACGATTGAAGTCGATGACTTGTCGTTTAAGACGAAACCAGATAGTTTTGCCTTGAAAAAATTATTGGTCAAAGCCGGATCAGAGAATGGATTACGTCAGTTGAAAATCTCTTCTGATATCGTGAATGGAGAAGTGAACGGGGCTTATTCGTTCGGAACGATTGTCCCCAGTTTTATGAATACCTTGAAAGGCTATATTCCGACGCTGATCAATACCCGAACCCTTTCAAAAAAAGTGGATGAGAATGATTTTACCATGCTATTGACTATAGAGAATACCGAAGCTCTTTCGCATACGTTAAAGCTTCCGGTTACCATGTTGCAGCCGGCTCGGATCGCAGGGTCATATAATAATGCCTACAATAAATTCCGCTTTGAAGCTTATTTGCCTCAGTTCCAGTTGGGCAATTCAAGCTTTGAAGGAGGCTATCTGCATTGTAGTAATCCTACCGACAAAATGGATCTTTCCTTGAAAGCAACCCAATACAATGCAAAAGGTACACGCAATTATCTTGATTTACATCTGGATGCTAAAGAGGATTGTGTGAATACATATGTCAAATGGAATAATAACAAGGAACATCGGTTTGGAGCGGATGTTTCGGCTACTACCTGTTTCTTTATGGAAGAACCTGATCCGGAAGATAAGGAGGCTAAGCCTGTCCTCCGGACGGAAATAGCTTTGCATGAGACTCCTCTCATTGTGAATGATACGGTATGGTATATACGTCCGTCGTCTGTTACACTGAGGAATGGAAAGATTGATGTTAATAATTTCGTGGTTGAGCGAGGAAAGGAATTTGTCCATTTGAATGGAATGGTCTCTAAAGAAGTAACAGATTCACTCAAGATGGATCTGAACAACTTCGAATTGGGCTATATATTCGATATTCTGAATATTGAATCTGTTAAATTTACGGGAAAGGCTACCGGGAAATTCAATATCTGTGATTTGTATGGCAGCAGGATGTTGAATACAGATCTTGAGGTTCAGGATTTCTCGTTCAATGGCGTAAAGCTGGGACGACTGAATTTGTTCAGCGAGTGGGACGATTCTCAACGTGGAATACTGATGTTAGGAAGCATTTATAAGAATGATTCGACGTGGAGTGACGTGAGTGGTTATATTTATCCGGTGCGCACGCCTGAGCGAGAACCGGGATTATCGCTGCATTTTGATGCGAATGATATGAATATCGCCTTTTTGCAGCCCTTCATGGAAAAGATTGTCCAAAATGTAAAAGGAAGTGGCTTTGGTAAGATCCATCTTTTCGGTCCGTTTAAGGAACTGAATGTGGTCGGTGATGCCTACGTAGCTGATGGCGGAATGGGTATTGAATTCCTAAATACGTATTATACGTTTTCAGATTCCATTCATTTGGATACGACAAGCATACAGATCCGTAATCTGGCTTTTCACGATAAGTTCAATCATACGGGGCATGTCGATCTTCGGGTCAATCATGCGCATTTTAAGAATTTTGATTATCATGTCAATATCCAAGCCGATAATATGTTGATGTATGATGTCCCTGAAAAGCAGAATCCATTGATTTATGGTGTGGTATACGGAACCGGTACGGCTGCAATCAATGGTAACGGGCAGGTGACGAATTTTGATATTAATATGCAAAGTCGTCCCAACACACATGTGTATCTGAATTTCATGGGTAATTCAACGGCTTCGGAATATGATTTCATTACATTCGTTGATAAGAAAAAGTTGCGGGAAGAGGCTTTGCTCAGAGAAGAAGCAGTTCGTGATTCAATTGCCGGTCAGCTGTTTGCAGACGACGAAAGCTCTGACTTACGGATGAACTTCCTGTTGGATATCACTCCTGATGCCAATATTGAGCTGATTATTGATCCGAATGCCGGTGACCGTATCAAAGGATATGGAAGCGGAAGCATGCAGATTCAATACGGTACGCGTTCAGATGTCCGGATTTATGGGAATTTCGGTATCGAAAGTGGAAATTATAATTTTAGTTTGCAGCAGTTGATTCATAAGGACTTTAAGATTCGTGAAGGAAGTATGATCAGCTTTAATGGTGATCCGTTTAATGCGAACTTGGATATCAATGCCATATATAATGTAACGGCCAATTTGAGTGATTTGGATCAAAGCCTGGCATTGGAGAGTGCGCGGACGAATGTTCCGGTTAATTGCGTTTTGCAGCTGAGCGGCATGTTGCGACAGCCGAGTATCTCGTTTGATTTGGAATTACCTGGCTCGAACGAGGAACTGGAACGTCAGATGAAAAGTCTGATTGATACGGATGATATGATGACTCGTCAGATCGTCTATCTTCTGGTTCTGAACAAATTTTATACGCCTGAATATACAGGAACGCAAGGTTCTAATAATTTTACCGCTGTGGCTTCTTCCGCTTTGTCGTCTCAGATTTCCAGTTTGCTGAATAATATTACGGATAAAGTGCAAATTGGAACCAATATCCGGGCCAGTGAAGACGGCATTACTGACACAGAAGTTGAGATGCTTCTTTCAAGCCAGCTACTCAACAACCGATTGCTTTTTAACGGTAACTTCGGATATAAGAACAATCCGACCCAAAAGAATGCTATTATCGGTGAGTTTGACCTTGAATATAAGCTGACCCGCAGCGGAGAGATTCGCCTGAAGGCTTATAATCATGCCAACGACATGTATCAGTATCTGAAGCAGGCTTTAACAACGCAAGGTGTAGGTATCATGTTTAAGAAAGATTTTACACATTTCTCAGAGTTGTTCCAGCGTCGTCGTCGCCTGTTTCCTCTTCCGATGCCTGCCGACACGGTTTCTGTACCGCTTGCCCCTAAAGATTCTGTCCGCTGAAGAAATAGATTCTTGTCCGGATTGTTGATGTTGAAAAGAAAGATTTCTTGCAGATAGTAATTTGGTTTATCCTATTTGCTGATGGAGTCATGTCCTTTTTTTACTTTTGCACCTAATAAAAGAAGTGAGGAAAATGAGAAAATGGATTCTTTTGCTGACCTGGATAGGTTGCACATTTTCAGCCGTAGCACAACTTGATACGAAATTATATCGTTCGGAAACAAAGATAGATTCGTTGGATCAGGGTAAATGGCTGGTGGAGTTGGATAATATTACCTTTTTCAAGGATAATGAATACGCCGGAAGGTTACAGAAAGGTTACACCTTGCCGGGGTTTTGGTTACAGCCGAAGCTGGTATACTATCCTTTATCGAATGTTAAACTGGAGTTAGGGGCACATTTACTACGTTACTGGGGCGCTGACCGCTATCCTGATGGAACATATCAAGGCATCGCAGACTTGAATAGCCCTACGTATCAGAAAGGATTTCATGCTTTACCCTGGTTGAGAGCACAAGTTGATTTGGGCAATTGGTCGCTTGTCTTTGGTGATATTTATGGGAAAAGCAACCATCGTCTCGTAGATCCTCTGTATAGTTCTGAGTTGAATCTGACGGCTGATCCGGAGGCCGGATTGCAGGTTTTATATTCATCTGTTCATTTTGATATGGATGTGTGGGTTGACTGGCAAAGCTTTATTTTTCGGGATGATACGCATCAGGAACGATTTCAGGTAGGTTTCTCTTCCCGATTTAAGTGGAACAGTGAAGAAAGTCCTTTTCATGCTTATCTGCCGTTGCAGGTTATGGCACAGCATCGAGGTGGAGAAATTGATACTATTCATGTAAATTCGGTGCAGACACTGATGAATGGAGCGGCCGGTTTAGGTTTAGTATGGAACACGAAAAAGCCTGTATTGAGAAGAGTGGGTGCGGAAGCCGATTTCGTCTTTTCATATCAGCAGGCTGGACACCTTTGGCCGGTAGAGTCGGGAACTGGTTATTATCTGAAAGCTTATGCTGATCTGAAGGACTTTCGCGTAAAGGCTGCCTGGTGGAGAAATTACTCATTTGTTTCTTTGCAAGGAAATCCTTTTTATAGTTGCCTGTCGGTTGATGAACCGGGAACTCAATTCCGTTCGACAGGTATGTTCTGCTTAGGGTTGGAATATGCCCGAAATTTAGGACATGGAATAATCTTGGGAGCTGATGCCGATATTTATCTTCACAAACCTTTTGAGAAACTTGTTTCAGGAGAAGGCTGGGAACACAAGTCTTTTTCAAATAGTTTTTCGATAGGTGCTTACTTGCGTGTTAATCCTTCCATTCTGATCAGACATTTTGGAAAAGAGTGAACATATAGAGATTTATTTTTAAGAATTTGTGAAATTAAGTCCCAATATATTTGTTATAGTCATTTATAAACCTTATCTTGGAGCTTAAATTATATACACATCTAATTAAGAAGCTGATGATCTCTAATAATAACATCTTTAAAGTAGTCCACAATGATTTACTTCCTCAGCCTGGTCGTTTATTGATTTCGGAACCTTTCTTGCGTGACGCCTATTTCCAGCGTTCGGTAGTCTTATTGGTCGAGCACTCCGGTGATACGGGTTCCATGGGGTTTATCCTGAATAAAAAGACAGACATGACAATCAACATGCTGTTCTCTGAATTCGAACATTTACCGGAAATACCTATTTATTTAGGTGGTCCGGTGGCATCAAACCGGTTGTTCTTCGTTCATTCATTGGGCAATACGGTTGTTCCCAATTCATTTGCCATCAATGATCATTTGTATTTTGACGGAGATTTCGACGCTTTACGGGATTATATGCTTTCGGGAAATAGCATTCATGATAAAGTAAAGTTCTTCATCGGATATTCGGGTTGGGAGAAAGGGCAGTTGAAAGATGAAATCAAAGCCAACTCCTGGGCCGTAGGTCATGCTGATGACCAACGGGTGTTTGAAGATTCGGGTGAGGCTTTCTGGAAGCATTCTGTTGTGAATTTGGGAGAACAGTATCGCCCGTGGATTCAATTTCCAAAAGATCCGTTTTTGAATTAATCTCTTTTCTTTTCCTGAGCGCGGATTCGCTGCAGAACGAGAACGTCTTTATATCCTTCGGTTGTATGGAGCCAGTCTTTCAGTGTCCCCTGAATCTCAAATCCATTCGTGAGGAATAGTTGCAGACTGGCTGTATTTTGGGCCGGGATATGTACATACAGCTGATGAAGTTTTAAGAAGGAAAAACCATACTCGAGCGTCAGTTTGAGGGCTCGCCTTCCTATTCCTTGATGTTGATATGCCGGATCGACAAGCATTCCCATGGCTGCCCGGCTATGATGCGGGTCAAAATTGAAAAGATCCATCAGACCGGCTGCTTTCTGGTCTTTCCGGTGTTCGATGATCAATCGCAATTGTTTGAGATCATAGATGTCGCGATGTGATTCAGCAATGTACTCTCGTAGTACATATTTCGAAAAAGGAGCTAATGTATCGCCAACTTCCCACCAGTCGGCATTATTTTCCCATCGGTATAAAACATCCAGATCTTCTGGTTCAATGGCTCTCAGCTGTATTAGGTCGTCTCGTAGTAAAGTCATATATATCTTATTTTCCAGGTGAAACAAATAAGTTGTGTTCTCTGTGGAAGATATGATAGATCATCTGCTTGTTGGGCATTAAGTCCATCAACAGAAACATCTGTTCGAAGCGGGTGTCCGGATAAACGAAGACAATGTCGGTAAAACGCTTCATCTGATTCTTCCGGCAGACAGCCGCTGTAATCCGTTCTTCATTCAAGTCCCATAGATTGATATATTCGCAGGTCGGAAATTTCTTAGCAATGATTTTCTTTGCTTCTTCCAAAGATTCTTTCCGGCAAACCACTAATACACGGCGATGTTTAGGCGTAGCCGACTTTTTCCTGCCTATATTACAGAGTGTTGTCAATCCGGCACGAAGCATAACGGCCGTTCTGACAGCCAGGCTTAATAAAGGAGACGACTGGGAATAATGCTTACGGTAGAAGATCAGCATGGCTCCATAAAAACGCTGGAGAAAACGATATGACATTTTCTGTGTGCTTTCTCCTTTATAATGCAGCATCCGCTCCGGCATGTAGTAATTCTTGTAACCTCCCTGGATAAACCGATAGGATAGATCGATGTCTTCACCGTACATAAAGAAGTCTTCGTCCAATAATCCGATCTTGTCGAGAGCCTCGTGACGCATTAGCATGAAAGCCCCGCAGAGCACATCCACTTCGTGTTGTTCATCCGGTGAAAGATACGGCAAAGCATAGCTGGCATACTTGGGTGAGTTGGGGAATAGTTTTGATAATCCGAACAACTTGCAGAATGAAACCCAAGGTGTTGGGAAGGAACGCTTGCTTTCTGCCAGGAATACGCCATTTCCGTTAAGCATCTTTAATCCTAAAGCTCCAGCTTCGGGATGATCTTCCATAAAGAAGTAAAGACTCCGCAGTGATTCTTCTCCAATCACTGTATCGGGATTCAGCATCAGTACGTATTCTCCTTTGCAGATCCGGAATGCCTGGTTGTTGGCTTTGGCAAAACCAACATTCTCCTGATTTTCGATGAAAGTGACTTCCGGAAACAATGGTCGCAGATAGGCAATAGACTGATCGGTTGAATGGTTGTCGACTACATAAATGTCTGTTTCCAAGCCTTGCGTAGCCGCCCGGACCGAATAGAGGCATTGCTCCAGAAAATACTTGACATTATAATTAACGATAACGATAGATAACTGAGTCTCGTACATGTGGGAAACCGATTAATTAAAGTTTTATTGCATCATTAAAGCTGGTCCGGTTCAGGATAGAACGGCCCAGGGTTACTTCATCGGCGTATTCGATTTCATCGCCGATGGAAACACCGCGTGCGATTACGCTTATCTTTACATCAAACGGTGAAAGCTTGCGGTAGATAAAGAAATTGGTCGTATCGCCTTCCATGGTCGTACTTAATGCCAGGATAACTTCCTTCACCTCTCCACTTTTGACACGTTCTACCAAGCTGTCGATTTCCAGATCACCCGGTCCGATTCCGTCCATAGGTGAAATGATTCCGCCTAACACGTGATAGACGCCGCGGAATTGTCCGGTATTTTCGATGGCCATCACTTCCTTGATATTTTCGACAACGCATACAAGCGAATGGTCGCGTGCCGGATTGGCGCAGATCGAACAAAGATCCTCATCGCAGATATTATGGCAAACGCGGCAGTACTTGATGTCTCTCCGCAGGTCTACAATAGCCTTGGCAAAGCTTTCGGCATAAGGCAAGTCTCTGCGCAGGATATGCAAGGCCAGCCGAAGTGCCGTTTTCCGGCCTACGCCGGGTAACGACGCCAGTTCGTTGACTGCATTTTCCAGTAAGACGGATGGATATTTGTTGTTCATGAAAGATAACCAGCTAATTGATACGAAAAATCAATCATTACCGGATATGACGGAATCATCAGCACCTCCGGTAATGATTGAGAAAGAAAGGGAAATTCGGAAGATTATTGTCTGCCTTCCGTTGTAACTTCTTTGTTGATCTTCTTGATCAGACCCTGCAGAACGCTGCCCGGACCTAATTCGATGAAATGTGTAGCTCCATCAGCGATCATGTTCTGAACAGACTGCGTCCAGCGAACCGGAGCTGTCAGCTGAGCAATCAAGTTTGCCTTGATGGTATCCGGACAAGTTTCACCCTTGGTGCTTACATTCTGGTAAACCGGACAAGAAGGAGCCTTGAATGAAGTTGATTCGATGGCTGCTGCCAGTTCGGCACGGGCCGGTTCCATCAGCGGAGAATGGAATGCACCACCTACTTTCAGCTTCAGAGCACGTTTAGCTCCTGCTGCCAGCATCTTTTCGCATGCTTCGTCAATACCTGGAATCGTACCGGAAATAACGATCTGTCCCGGACAATTATAGTTGGCACAAACTACTACCTCGTCATGAATACCTGCACAGATTTCTTCCACCTTTGCATCCGGCAATGCCAATACGGCTGCCATTGTCGACGGAGTCTTTTCACAAGCTTTCTGCATTGCCATGGCACGTTTTGAAACCAAAACCAAACCGTCTTCGAACGACAAGGCTCCGGCTGCTACCAAAGCAGAAAATTCACCTAATGAATGACCTGCTGTCATATCCGGCTGGAAGTCTTCGCCCAATGTTTTAGCCAGGATCACGGAGTGAAGGAAGATGGCAGGCTGAGTAACTTTCGTTTGTTTCAAATCTTCATCTGTACCTGCGAACATCAGGTCTGTAATACGGAAACCTAAAATATCGTTCGCTTTTTCAAACATCTCTTTTGCAAGAGAATTGTTGTCGTACAGGTCTTTGCCCATACCTACAAACTGCGCGCCCTGACCGGGAAATACATACGCTTTCATGATTCTTAATAATTTTCTAATTTTAGTTTTTTAAGACGGCACAAAGGTAATAAATTTCGAATAATGTGGGTATAATTCATTTCAAATAGTATCTTTGTGCCCGTTAAAGATTTATTAATAGATTATTTTAATGTAATAATATCATGGATAATTTACTATTTATTGGAAATTTAGGAACAGGCGAAATCATTATTATCGCCCTGATTGTGCTTTTGTTGTTTGGTGGTAAGAAAATTCCTGAACTGATGAAAGGCTTGGGTAAAGGAGTGAAGAATTTTAAAGACGGCGTTAAAGGCTTAGAAGACGATATTAAGTTAGACGATACGGACAACAAAGGTAAGAACTAAGAAAGATGGAACAACAAGATGAAATGTCATTCTGGGATCACCTGGAAGAACTTCGTTGGACCTTATTTCGCATCATTGTAGCTCTTTTTATCTTTGCCATTGCCGGTTTTTCGGTAATGCCGTGGTTGTTCGACCATGTGGTGACGGCTCCTTGCTATTCTGATTTTATTACGTACAGGGAAATGTGCAAGATCAGTTCGGTACTCTCCGTTTTACCTGATTTCTGCAATGAAGATTTCCATGTGAATATTGTCAATATCAAGTTGGCGTCGCAGTTTTTTACTCACATGACGACTTCGTTCTGGCTGGCTCTTCTGCTGACATTCCCGTATATGATGTACGAGATCTGGAAGTTTATCAGTCCGGCTTTGTATGAGAACGAAAAGAAAAACGTCCGCTGGGTGTTTTTGTGCGGCACGATCATGTTCTTCATTGGTTGTGCTGTCGGGTACTTCCTGGTGTTTCCGATGACGCTCCGCTTTCTGGCGACTTATCAGTTAAGTGCGGCGATCGTCGAGCAAGTATCGTTGGATTCGTATATGGACAATTTCCTGATGCTTATTTTTGTGATGGGACTTGTCTTTGAAATGCCGCTCGTGTCGTGGCTTCTGTCGCAGATCGGTGTGTTGAATCGCTCATTCTTCCACAAGTACCGTCGTCATGCCATTGTGGCTTTGCTGGTAGCGGCTGCCTTTATTACACCAAGTAGTGATCCGTTTACGTTGGGTATCGTCTTTTTCCCGCTTTACGGGCTATATGAATTGAGTGCGTTCTTTGTGAAGAAAGCACCAAAGGAGGACGAGACAGAAACGGAACTCGAAGCGGAATAAAACAATAAAGTTCATTTACCTGAATAAAAAGATCGCTTCGGCAGATGGAATATCTGCCGGGGCGGTCTTTTTTTGTTTATAGGCTTGATAGAAAAGTGTTGACTGTTATGGATTTTCTCGTCAGTTATTGTATATTTGCATACAGGAAATAAACTTTCCGACGGTCGACGGAATAATGTGCGACGATCGGCGGAATAGTTTCCGACGGTCGGAGGAAATATATCCGATGGTCGACGGAAGATTAATTACTCATTGATTTTTCTGTAATAGGTAGGCGGTGAACAGTTAGTCTTTGGGGAAAGGAATAATAATATCATGGGGAAATAAAGTGAAAGGAAAGAAAAAATGACAGCAAATTACAAGTTGGTGAAGAATTTATCGGCCCGGAAGTCAGACGGGAAAGTCTTGTATCATGCACGCTATGTGCCGGAAAAGACGGTCAGGACAGACGAGCTGACCAATCAGGTCAGGGAACGGACGGCCTTGTCGCCGGCTGATCTGAAGGCAGCCCTGCAGGTATTACAGGATTTGATTGTCGATTCGTTGAGCAACGGGCGTAATGTCGAGCTCGAAGGCATAGGAACATTCAGTGTGGTGTTGGCACATCGTCCGCTTGAAGATAAGAAAGTGCGGGCAGAATCCATTCATTTTCGGGATGTTCATTTCCGTTCGTCAAGTAAATTACGCGAGCGGTTACAGCATATGCTATTGAGGCGGGTCGATGCCGAAACTCCTTCGGTCCTGACAGATGCCGAGCGGGAAGAACGTACGTTGTCTTATCTGCAGGATCACCCGTATATAACTGGTCGGGAATATGCCTCTCTGAATGAATGCGGCCGTACGAAAGCATCGGCCGATTTGCGACAGATGCTGGAAAAGGGTAAGTTACAGCGTAAACGTTTTGGTGGAATGTGGTTGTATTCCATCTGATTTTTCTTTACATTTGCATAGATGATAACAATAAACATTTAATACATTCATAAGCATGAAACACAAATACACTTTCTTGTTCGCTTTGCCTTTGTGCATGGGACTGGCTTGTACGCCTTCTCCTCAGAAAGAGGGTAAGGATAATCTGATCGGATATGTAAATCCGATGATCGGTACAGACTTTACCGGAAATACTTATCCGGGAGCCCAGGTGCCGTTTGGTATGGTACAGCTGAGCCCGGACAACGGACTGCCGGGTTGGGACCGTATCTCCGGTTATTTCTATCCGGATTCTACGATCGCCGGATTTAGTCATACACACCTTTCGGGAACAGGAGCGGGCGATTTATATGATATCTCCTTTATGCCCGTAACGAATCCGTATAAGACGGGAGCAGAGCCGTTGGGAATTTATTCTTCGTTCTCACATAATGACGAGTCGGCTTCTGCCGGATATTACCGGGTATTATTGAAAGACTATAATATTAATGTAGAACTGACGGCAACTGAGCGTTGTGGTATCCAGCGTTATACGTTCCCCGAAGCCGAATCATCCATCTTCCTGAATCTGAAGAAGGCGATGAACTGGGATTTTACGGCTGATTCGCATATCGAAGTGGTCGATTCATGTACTATTCGCGGGTATCGTTATTCGTGGGGCTGGTCACCGAAACAGCATGTCTATTTCCAGACCCGTTTCTCTCGTCCGTTTGATGCCTTCCAGCTGGATACGACAGCGGTTATAACGAAGGATAAAGGTCGTGTCGGCACGGCAACTGTAGCCCGTTTCGATTTTAAGACCAAGCAAAATGAGGAAATTCTGGTGACGACGGCCTTATCGGGTACCAGCATGGAAGCCGCTGCCCGAAATCTGGAAGCAGAAGCTCCGAAAGATGATTTTGATTCTTATCATCAGCAGGCAGAAACCAAATGGAGCAAGGAACTGGCTAAGATTGAGGTAACATCGGAAGACGCAGATAAGAAGACAATTTTTTATACTGCCATGTATCATGCTATGTTAGCGCCGACTATCTATTCGGATGTAGACGGTTCTTATTTCGGACCGGACGGGCAGGTACATCAAGCCGAAGGTTGGACAAATTATTCAACTTTCTCTTTATGGGACACCTTCCGTGCTTCTCATCCGTTGTTTACCTATATCCAGCCGGAACGGGTAAGCGATATGATTCAGTGTTTCCTGAACTTTTATGAACAGAGCGGAGCTCTTCCGTTGTGGAACCTGTATGGCTGGGAGACCGATATGATGATCGGTTATCATGCGGTTCCCGTAATCGTGGATGCTTATCTGAAGGGAGTTGGAAATTTTGATCCGGTGAAAGCCCTCGAAGCCTGTGTGGCAACGGCAAACCGGGATGATTATCGTTCGATAGGTTTCTATAAGAAAAACGGATACGTGCCCAGTGATCAGGAAAACTGGTCGGTGTCGAAGACGTTGGAATATGCTTATGATGATTATTGTATAGCCCGGATGGCCGAAGCGATGGGAGAGAAGGAAATCGCCGATGAGTTCTACAGCCGTTCGCAGAATTACAAGCACACATTCAATCCGGCAACATCGTTCATGCAGCCGCGCGATTCGAAAGGAAACTTCAGTACAGACTTTGACCCGGAAGCATATATCGAAGATATTTGTGAAAGCAACGGATGGCAATACTATTGGTCGGTTGCCCATGATATCGATGGCTTGATTAAACTGACAGGTGGTGAAGCTCGTTTTGCCGAACGTCTGGACAGTATGTTTACCTATGAAACGGCCGATAAGAGCAAGTTGCCAATTTTCAATACGGGAATGATTGGCCAGTATGCACATGGTAACGAACCGAGCCATCATGTGATTTATTTGTTTAATCGGGTAAAGCAGCCTTGGAAAACGCAAAAGTATGCATCGCAGGTAATGCATACCTTATATACGAATACACCGGATGGTATTTGTGGTAACGAAGATTGCGGACAGATGTCGTCGTGGTTTGTATTCAGTGCGATGGGATTCTATCCGGTAGATCCGGTTAGCGGGCAGTATGAAATCGGTTCACCGATTTTCCCGGAAGTCAAGATGCACCTGGCTAATGGAAAGACTTTTGTTGTCCAGGCAGAGAATGTAAGTGATGAGAATATCTATATCCAGTCGGTAAGCGTAAATGGCCAGCCATACAATAAGAGTTATATCACCCATGAGATGATTATGCAAGGTGATACCATTCATTTTGTAATGGGTAACCAGCCGGGACCGGTTTGGTATGAATAAGCTTATATGTGTAGTTTAATATAAAATAATGTTGGATTTAATCTATTTGATAGGAGGATTGGCGCTTATTTTGGTAGGCGCCAATGCGCTGACCGACGGTTCGGCAGCAGTGGCGAAGAAGTTCCGGATTTCGGATTTAGTGATAGGTCTGACGATTGTCGCTTTCGGTACATCGGCACCCGAATTGGTTATCAGCCTGCTGTCGTCAATCAAAGGCAGTGCAGAAATGGCTATCGGTAACGTAGTCGGGAGTAATATCTTCAATATTCTGATGATTATCGGTTGTACAGCATTGGTCTTGCCGATGAAAGTGGGAGAAGGAACGATGAGTAAGGAAATTCCCCTGGTTATCTTGTCTTCATTTGTGTTGGCCTTCTTTGCCAACGACATTTTATTAGACGGAGGAACGGTGAATGTTATCAGCCGGATCGATGGTCTGGTTCTGCTGGCCTTTTTCCTGATCTTCATGCGTTATACCTTTGCCATTGCCCATAACGGATCGGAGACAGAATCTGGTGAAGAACAGAAAATCAAAGAGATGCCGGGCTGGAAATCCGCATTATTTATCTTGGGTGGTCTGGCCGGGCTGATCGGAGGCGGACAATTGTTCGTAGAAGGTGCGAGCGGGATTGCCCGTTCGTTGGGAGTCAGTGAGTCCATCATAGGTCTGACATTGGTGGCTGGTGGAACTTCTTTACCCGAATTGGCTACTTCCATTACGGCAGCCTTGAAGAAGAATTCCGGTATTGCCATAGGAAACGTGATTGGTAGTAACTTATTCAATATCTTCTTCGTGTTGGGTTGCAGTGCAACGGTTTCTCCATTGCCAATGGGAAATATCAATAATGTAGATGTGGCCGTATTGATCGGATCTTCTGTGTTATTCTGGCTGGTTGGCTGGTTCTTCAAGAAACGGACCATTACCCGTATCGAAGGAGCCTTGCTGGTGATTTGTTACGTGGCTTATACAGGATATTTGATATCCCAGCAGGCAAGTGTCTGAGGAAAGAACGATGAAAAGTAATCAGCCCATCAGGTTAGGTCTGGAAGAAATTAGCCGGTTTCAGATAGACATGCGGAATAAGAACCGTATTCTGTTGCCTGATTTCGGCATATTGAATGCAATCGATGAAGAAATTCTGGTTCGTATGGTTCGCGGTGTTCCTTACCGTTTGACGGAAGGACGGATTGCTTTGCTTTTGAAAGGGGAAGGCATCATACATGCTAAACTGCAGACATTCCACGTGAAAGCTCCGGCGGTTGTCATCCTTTCACCAGGCGTGATTGCACAGATTGAAGATATATCTAGGGCAGAGCAAGTTCGCTTTCTGATTTTTCAGAATGATTTTATCTGTGAACCCAAACCGTCTGATCTGTTACAAAAGTATTTGAACGGAATGTTGAATGTTTTTCTGCCTTTGAAAGAAGAAGAAGCCTTTTGCGTAGATCAGTTTTTTCAGACTATCTGGCAAACTCTTCAGACCAAGGGCTGGCAGCGTGAAGCCGTTCGTCATGTGGTATTCGCCCTCTTTCATTATTTATCTTGCCTGTTGCAAGAGCAGATGCTTTACGAAGAAAAGCATCAGTCTCGGCAGGAATATATATTCAATCAGTTTATTCAGTTAGTCAACCAGTATGCCAATCAGGAACGGAATGTGTCATTTTATGCCGACAAGCTCTGTCTTACTCCTCGGTATCTGAATAGTCTGATTCGACAGGCCAGTAGCCGGACAGTAATGGATTGGATTAATGAGGCTGTTATTATAGAGGCGAAAGTTCTGTTGAAATACAGCGATAAGCTGATTTATCAGATAGCTGATGAACTGAATTTTCCCAATACCTCTTTTTTCTGTAAGTTCTTCAAGCGAATGACCGGAATGACACCGTTGGCCTATCAGAAGAGCTGACAGACCGTTTATCTTAATTCCGTTTTTTTATACGAACAGACAACAAATCCCGAAAATTATTTGTTCCTTTATAGAGAGAAATAAAATACGTCTTAAACAATAATATGATGAAAACAAATTTAAGTTCACAAATTACGCTGACGCGTATCCCAACCCGGTATTACCGTCCGGAAAATGCGTTTGAACATTCGGTACTGACCCGTTTGGAAAAAGTGCCGACAACCATTTACGAATCGATGGAAGAGGGTTCGTTTGCGATAGCGAAAGAGATTGCCACTCAGATCCGGAAAAAGGAAAGTGCAGGTCAGAAATTCGTCCTGGCTTTGCCAGGAGGCCGTTCTCCGGAGAGCGTTTATAAAGAATTAGTCCGGATGCATAAGGAAGAACAATTGAGTTTCCGTCATGTCATCGTTTTTGTTGAATACGAATTCTACCCACTGTCATCTTCAACAAGTGGAGTGGTGAACCGACTGAAAGCTGAATTATTCGACCAGGTTGATATATTACCGGAGAATATTTATTATCCGGATGGCTGCATGCCGAAAGATGCAATACTTGAATTCTGTACACAGTATGAAGAGAAGATTCAGCAGGTAGGAGGCATCGATTGTATGTTACTTGGAATAGGGGCAAACAGCAATATCATGTTCAATACGGCAGGAACTTTACAGAGTTCACGCACACGGATGGTTCTGCTTGAAGGCGCTTCCCGAAAAGAAGCAGCAGCGACTTTCTCTTCGACAGACAATGTACCGGCTGGTATCATTACGATGGGAATCTCGACGATGCTGAAAGCCCGTAATGTTATTCTGATGGCTTGGGGAGATGAAAAAGCGGCGATTATGAAAGAGACAATTGAAGGTAAGATCAGTGATGGTGCGCCTTCAACTTATCTGCAGATTCATCAAAATGCAAAAGCAGTTGTTGATTTGTCGGCTGCTTATAGCCTGACACGTATCAGTCATCCATGGCTGGTAACAAGTTGCGAGTGGGACAATAAACTGATTCGCCGTGCTATCGTCTGGTTGTGTCAGAAGACAGGGAAACCTATTCTGAAGCTGACAAACAAAGATTACAGCGAACACGGACTGGGAGAATTGTTAGCTCTGTATGGTTCTGCTTATAATGTAAATATTAAGATATTTAATGATATTCAGCATACAATTACAGGTTGGCCTGGTGGTAAACCGAATGCCGATGATACCGACCGCCCCGAACGGGCTACTCCATATCCGAAACGGGTATTGATCTTCAGTCCGCATCCCGATGATGATGTGATTTCGATGGGTGGAACTTTCCGCCGTTTGTGTGATCAGCATCATGATGTACATGTCGCTTACCAGACTTCTGGAAATATTGCGGTAGGTGATGAAGAAGTTGTTCGCTATTGTGAATATCTGCGCGATGTATGCAGTAAATATTCGCCTTCGGATACGGTCATTAAGGATAAAGCTGATGAAATTATCCGCTATCTGCGTTATGAGAAGGTAGAGAATAACGAAGCAGAACGTCCGGATGTCCTTTTCATGAAAGGAACCATCCGTCGGGAAGAAGCACGTCATGCCTGCCGTTACACCGGTATCAAAGATGACAGCCACATTCACTTCCTGGATCTTCCGTTCTATGAAACCGGTCTGGTAAAGAAGAACCCGATCAGTGAAGCCGACAAGGATATTATCAAAAATCTGCTGGAAGAATTGAAACCTGATCAGATCTTTGTGGCTGGTGATTTGGCCGATCCGCACGGTACGCACAAGGTTTGTCTGGATGCGATCCTGGCTGCCGTGGATGAAATTAAGGATGAAGACTGGCTGAAAGCTTGCCGAATCTGGATGTATCGTGGTGCTTGGGCTGAATGGGAAATGGACCATATCGAAATGGCTGTTCCTATTTCTCCGGAAGAATTGCGCCATAAGCGGAATGCTATCTTAAAGCACCAGTCGCAGGCGGAGAGTGCTCCTTATCTGGGTGACGACGAGCGTCTGTTCTGGCAGCGGGCAGAAGACCGTAACCGGGCAACGGCTGAATTATACCGTCAGTTAGGATTGGCTTCTTATGAAGCGATGGAAGCTTTTGTTCAGTATATTCCTTTGCGGTAATCATTCATAGAAAACGAGTTGACAAGCGGTGCGTTTCAAGCTCTCCTTGTCAACTCGTCAACTTGTTAACTTAACAGACAACATCTTAAACTCACACAATATCATGAAACAAATCAAGAAATTAGGGCTTCTCCTGGCAGCCTTTATGTTAGGAATCTTTTCTGTCTGGGCTCAAAAGCCAATCAAGACGTTGGTTGTAACCGGACAAAATAACCACAACTGGCCAGTCAGTCACATAGCTATCCAAAAGATTTTGGAAAATTCCGGCTTATTCCAAGTTGATTTTGCTATTTCTCCTCAGAAGGGAGAAGATATGTCGGCTTTTGCTCCCGACTTTTCTGCCTATCAATTGGTCGTACTCGATTATAACGGCGATCCATGGCCCGATAAAACCAATCAGGCATTTGTAGATTATGTCAATAACGGTGGGGGCGTGGTGATTTACCATGCTGCCAATAATTCTTTCCCCAACTGGAAAGAGTATAATGAAATTTGTGCGTTAGGTGGTTGGGAAGGTCGTGATGAGAAGTCTGGACCTTATGCCTATTGGGAAAACAATCAGTTGAAGAAAGACATGACGGCAGGTCCGGGCGGTTCACATGGCTCGCAGCGTGAATATGTATTGACAGCGCGTAGCCAAGGACATCCGATTATGCAGGGTTTGCCGGACAAATGGATGCATGCTCAGGATGAACTTTATGACCGGATGCGTGGTCCTGCCAATATCGGAACGCTGATGTATACGGCTTTCGCTATCAAAGATGAAGGTGGCTCAGGTCGTGAAGAACCCCTTGTCTTTACGGTTGATTATGGTAAAGCCCGGATTTTCCATATCATGTTGGGACATGCCGGTGAAACTCTGGAAAATAATCCGGCCATGCAGTGTACCGGTTTTCAGGTCTTGTTGCTACGCGGTTCAGAATGGGCAGCTACTGGAAAGGTAACTCAGAAAGTTCCTGCTGATTTCCCGACAGCTACAAAGGTTTCTTATCGGAAGGATTATAAATAAGTGGTTGGATTTATAGTATCTTTTGCAGTATCGGCGAGAATTGTACTTGATCACATGTGATTACTTCTTGAAGATAGATTTTCAACCTTTAATCACATGTGATCTGTAACTGATAAAGATGTCTTCAGTAAAAAGGAAAGTTTAGGACTTTACTTCGTTAGACTCATCATGAACCATAGAGAGGAATCCTTCTTCCAAATGAAAATGTTCATCGTTATCTGCCAGAAATCGGATCACTTGTAAAATCTTTTCTTGCGGGAACGTCAATATTTGCAGAAGCGACGTAACTGATGCAGGTTTTTCCCGAAGTTGCTCAGTCAAGGCTTCTTGGATGGAATGAAACTCGGCTAGAGTCAGTCCGCTGCTGTGCTGTTGCAAACAGACGTCACATGTTCCGCAATCTTTATCCTGCTTCTCCCCAAAATATCCCAAAAGAATACGTGTACGGCAGATATGCTGGTTGTGAATATATTCCAATACTTTCCCGATTCGCGCCTCGTTGCGTGCCTTTCTTTCTTCGTAAGCAGAGCGGGGAATTGACAGATACTTTTGTTCTTCACGAACTTGCCGGTAAATAATCAGAGGCGTTTTCTTCTGTGGGATATAGTTCACAATACGGTATTTGGAAAGACCTACCAGCAGATGATATACTTCGTCTGGTGTACATCCGGCACGTGTAGCAATTAGGCTTTCGTTGATATAAACATAATCAGCGAATAAACCGGTGTAGGAGCGAAGAATAACTTTGATAACTGTATCCGTCAGTTCATCCTGACGCAGGTAGCTATACAGTTCTTCGCGGGTAGCCGTAAAGATGAGTCGGGAAGCATTGTCTACTTCTTCAACATATTCCAAGTATCCTGCCAGTTCCAGCAGTTTGATGGCGCTGTGAGTTTGGATAATAGGTAACTTAAAAGCCGAACAGAAATCCGTGATGAGGAAATCGTGGGCTGTATCTAATCCAAAACCTACAGCTATCTGGAAATAGTTTCCCAAAGCTTCGTATACCCGATAGATAAATTCCTTGGGTGGAAATTCGTCACTGATACGTTTCTTTAATTGGGCCGTATCAGTAGGAGAACAAAGAGCAACTGCATAGGCTTTGCGTTCATCACGCCCTGCTCGTCCGGCTTCCTGATAATATTCTTCGAGTGAGCCTGGCATATCTAAATGTACTACAACACGAACATCAGGCTTATCAATACCCATTCCAAATGCATTTGTAGCGACAATGACGCGGATTTCATTATTCTTCCACTGGTTTTGTTTTCTCTCTTTTTCGTCGTGATTGAGTCCGGCGTGGAAGAAATCGGCAGAAATGCCCTCTTTGCGTAAGTACTCTGCTACTTCTTTTGTCTTTTTCCGGTTACGAACGTAAACAATGGCTGTTCCCGGTACCCGACTGAGAATATGAACCAGCATTTGCAGTTTGTCTTCCGTTTGTCGGACAATGTAAGCGAGGTTCTTACGTGCAAAGCTTTTGGAAAATACGTTCTTCTTTCTGAAGAGCAGGCGATTCTGAATATCGTCTACCACTTCCGGTGTAGCAGTTGCTGTGAGGGCTAATACAGGAATATTGGGTAAGAGCTTTCTAATCTCTGCTATTTTCAGATAAGAAGGACGGAAATCATATCCCCATTGGGAAATACAATGGCTTTCATCGATTACGAGCAGACTTACCTTCATTGCCTGAAGCTTGGCCAGAAAGATTTCGCTTCCCAGTCGCTCAGGTGAGATATATAAGAATTTGTATTCACCAAAAATACAGTTCTCGAGTTGGGTAATAATCTCCTGCCGGCTCATTCCTGAATGAATGGAAGTAGCTTTGATACCGATTCGTTTCAGGTTGTCAACCTGATCTTTCATTAATGCAATCAATGGAGTAATGACAATACACGTTCCGTCCATGAGCAGGGCCGGTACCTGAAAAGTGATTGATTTACCGCCTCCAGTAGGCATCAATCCTAAAGTATCGTTTCCTTCATAGACGGAATGTATAATGTCTTCCTGAAGTGGTCTGAAAGAATCGTATCCCCAGTATTTCTTCAGAACATCATGGAACGATGTCATACGCTAAATTTCTTCTTTTATTATGTTGTTTCGGTTTGTATATCCTTAATCATCAGCTGAAAAGACGCATTCCCGTTGTAAATGCTTTCTTCGATGGTATAGCAAATATTAAAAGGTTTCATCAGCTTTATATGTGCATTATACTGACTCATGCCGAAAGCAATGCCATGAATGGGTACACTGGCTGATTTGCTGTCGATAATCTCCAATTTAATATGTTCCTGATCTCTTCCAACAAGCTTGCTGGTGCCGTAGTCCTGCACACCATATGTACAGAAGATTGGCTTCTGATTGTTCGGACCAAATGGACTCATCTTTTTCAGATCACTCAGGAATTTGGGCGTAATCTCTTTCAAATCCAGAATCGCATCAATATCCAATTGAGGAATCATTTGTTCCGGTATGATGTGTTCCGCAGCTAACTGGAAGAAACGCTGTTTGAATGCTTCCAGATTCTCTTCTTTCAAAGAGAAACCCACGGCATAGGTGTGGCCACCAAAGCTTTCTAATAAGTCTCGACATCCTTCAATGGCTTTATAGATATCGAAACCTGTGACAGAACGGGCCGATCCTGTAATCAGATCAGACGATTTTGTCAGAACAACAGCAGGACGATAGTACTTTTCGGTAAGTCGGGAAGCTACAATTCCGATAATACCTTTATGCCATTTCGGATTGTAGACAATGACTGCCTTTTGATGGTCTATATCGTTAAATTCATTGATGATAGCATTAGCTTCATCAGTAATCTTTTTATCGAGTTCCCGCCGTTCTTCATTATATTGATTGATATTCTCGCTCATCTTACGTGCAACCGCACTGTCTTTGGCCAGTAATAATTCAACGGCTTCTTCCCCTTTCATCATGCGCCCTGAAGCATTGATACGTGGACCAATCTTGAATACAATGTCACTGATGGTGATTTCCTTACCGGATAATCCACATACGTCAATAATTCCCTTTAGTCCTAGACTTGGATTGCTGTTGATTTGGCGAAGTCCGTAATAGGCGAGTATTCTGTTCTCGCCCGTGATAGGGACGATATCAGAGGCAATACTGACTGCTGTAAACTCCAGAAGCTTTTCCAACTCAGAAAAAGGACGCTTATTGCTGATGGCAAAAGCCTGCATAAACTTGAATCCGACTCCACAGCCCGAGAGATGTTCATACGGATAAATTGAGTCTTCTCGTTTGGCATCGAGCACAGCAACGGCATCCGGAAGAGTCTCATCCGGCATGTGGTGGTCGCAAATGATAAAGTCTATGCCTTTCTCTTTTGCATATTCAATCTTGTCGATCGCTTTAATACCGCAATCTAACGAAATGATCAGGGTGACACCTATGCTATGTGCATAATCTATCCCTTTAATGGATATTCCAGAACCTTCATCATACCGGTCAGGAATATAGTAATACAAATTCGATGTATAAGCTCTCAGATACTTATACACCAACGACACAGCTGTTGTGCCGTCAACATCATAATCCCCGTAGATAAGGATTTTCTCCTTTTCACCTAATGCCTGATTTAGCCGGCTGACCGCTTTCTGCATGTCAGGCATTAAAAAAGGATCTTCCAAGTCATTCAGACTAGGTCTGAAGAACTTCTTTACCTCTTTGGCAGTTTTTAATCCACGCCGGACCAATAGTAAACTGATAACCGGACTGAGTCCCAGTTCGGCAGCCAGATGGTCTCTTTCTTGAATTTCTGTCTGTGTTGGAGGTTGATAATTCCATTTGTTAGTCATTTATATATTCTTTTTCTTTTTATCTATCTCATCTTTCATATTGAAATAAGATCGAGAGGCATGATGTATGTGCTTCATTGTACAAGATTTTCTTGCTATAACTGTCTGCCTATGGAGTCTATTCTTTAATTAAAAACAAGACCTCAATATGAAAGTTCAAGCTTTCCACCTGAATTAATCCGTAAAGTTAGAAATTATAATTGGGTTTCATGCTGTTCTTTTCCGAAAATAGTTTTTTTCTTGTTATTTTTTCTAAGTACGCAGAATGATTTGTATTTTTGTCAGACTAAAAATAAGCGAACAATGATTTCAATGGAAGAAGATATAAAAAATGCGTGCCGGGTTATGCAGGAAGGTGGATTAATCCTTTATCCTACCGACACAATTTGGGGAATTGGCTGTGATGCAACCAATGAAGAGGCTGTAAGGAAAGTTTACGAATTGAAGAAGAGAGCGGATAATAAGGCTATGTTGGTATTGATGGACAATCCGGTTAAACTAGAAACCTATGTAGAAGATGTTCCTGATATTGCATGGAATCTGATAGAAGTAGCTGACAAACCTTTGACGATTATTTATTCAAAAGGGAAAAATTTAGCATCAAATCTATTAGGGGCAGACGGTAGTATTGGCATTCGGATTTCACAAGAAGCTTTTTCAAACAAGCTTTGTTTTCAGTTTCGTAAACCATTGGTTTCTACATCTGCAAATGTGAGCGGTGAACCTTCACCCGCCAACTTCAGTGAAATTTCAGATGAAATTAAACGAGGCGTAGACTATATAGTAAATTATCGGCAGGATGATATGAGTAAAGCTTCTCCTTCAAGTATCATCAAATTAGGTAGTGGTGGTTTGTTCCAGATTATCCGTTAATTTGTATGAGCTATAATAGAGAAACCTGGAGATATATTGTTACAGACTTTCTGACAGCGGCCTTGGTTTGGCTGGCTTTCAATGTGCTGCGCTATTATCAGCAGGTTATCTTTCGTGATGCAAGTACACTAGGTGAGTTTTTACTCTACCCATCTGTCTGGTTCGGACAAATCTTTATTCCATTTTACTGGCTGGTAATTTATTATTTTTCGGGCTACTATAATAAACCGCTGGCTAAGTCTCGGCTCTCTGAGTTTTGGGTAACATTAATTTCTTCCGTAATAGGAGTATTTGGTATTTTTATGTTCTTGATCCTGAATGAACTCCCCATTCGGTATCAGATATATTATTACTTTTTCTTTGAATTGCTTGGGTTGCATTTTATTGTAACTTACTTGACTCGTCTTCGTTTGACTATACATTTGTTGAGGCGAATTCGGCAAGGTGATTTTGCTATTCACGTATTAATTTTGGGTACGGGCGAGAAAGCGTTATCTCTATCTCAATATTTAGAGAAAATAGGGACAAAGGTGGTGGGTTTTGTTCGTATTTCGAAGGAAGAGGATAATCAGGTTAACTCTGAAAAGATCTTGGGAAGTTACACCGATCTGCCAGTATTGATGAAACAATATTCTGTAGAAGAGCTGAATGTCGCGACAGATGCCTTGGGCGAAGCTGCGTTATCTCAGTTTCTTTATTCCTTGTATCTGTATAAGAAGCCGATCAAGGTGTGGATGGATAAGAAAACAATATTATTTTCTAAAGTGAGGCTGAAGACAATCAGTTCCGTACCTTTGGCTGAGATTACCGAGAATAATTTTTCGGAAGCAGAAAAGAATATTAAAGCTTTTGCCGACCGGTTTGTTTCTTGTTTAGTCCTGATACTTTTGTCGCCTTTATTTGCTTATATCGCATGGCGTGTTAGAAAAGATTCGCCCGGACCTATCATTTATCGGCAGGAGCGAATTGGATTTCATGGCCGTCCGTTTATGATTTACAAATTTCGCACGATGTATGTCGGAGCTGAAGATGCAGGGCCGGAATTGTCTCATGAAAATGATTCTCGGATTACACCGTTTGGTGCTGTCATGCGGAAATATCGTCTGGATGAATTACCTCAGTTTTGGAATGTATTGAAAGGCGATATGTCGTTGGTCGGACCCAGGCCTGAACGGAAGTATTTTATTGATCAGATTGTGCAGAGGGCTCCATATTATTATTTATTACATAATGTGAAACCGGGAATTACTTCTTTAGGAATGGTAAAGTATGGATATGCGAGTACTGTTGACCAGATGTTGGAACGGTTAGAGTATGATATCATTTATTATGAAAATATGTCGCTGGCTTTAGATATAACTATTTTGGTTTATACCATAAAGACAGTTGTGACAGGAAAGGGTATTTAAAGATATGACAACAGAAAAGGGATGGTTTTATAAGTTTCTTGTTTGGCGGGCAAATAATATAAAGGAGAAACACTTTGTATTGATTGTCAGTTTTCTTGTCGGAATCTGTACGGCAGCTTCCGCTATCATCTTGAAGAATCTGATTCATTTTATTCAGCACTTATTGTCTGTAAACTTTGAAGCAGATCAAGTCAATTATCTGTATTTGCTGTATCCGGTACTAGGTATCTTGTTGTCCGGTTTGTTTGTGAAATATGTGGTACGAGATGATATCAGTCATGGTGTGACTAAGATTCTGTATGCAATTTCTCAGCGGAAGAGCCGGATCAAGCCTCACAACATGTGGACTTCTATTGTAGCAAGTTCTGTAACTATTGGCTTTGGTGGTTCTGTCGGTGCTGAAGCCCCGATTGTTTTGACTGGTGCAGCGATTGGTTCTAATTTAGGCCGTTTGTTCAAGATGGAGCAAAAGACGCTGATGTTACTGGTTGGTTGTGGTGCGGCTGGTGCGATTGCCGGTATTTTTAAGGCTCCAATTGCTGGACTGGTGTTTGTGATAGAAGTATTGATGCTGGATTTGACTATGACTTCGGTCTTGCCTTTGCTGATTACCTCTGTAACTGCTGCTACGGTTTCTTATATTTTCACAGGAACTGAAGCTATGTTTAAGTTCTCGCAGACGGAAGTTTTCGTTATTGAACGCATACCTTATGTCATCCTTTTGGGGATTTTCTGTGGCTTGGTTTCTCTGTATTTTACGCGGGTGATGAATTGGATAGAAGGTGAGTATCGCCGTTATGGTACAACTTATTTACGTAAGTTCATGATGGGCGGTATTATGTTGAGTTTGTTGATTTTTATCTTTCCTCCGTTATACGGTGAAGGCTATGATACGATTGGACTGTTATTGAACGGACAATTTGCCGGATTGATGGATAATAGTATGTTTTATCCGTTGAATGGTTCTTATTTTGGCATTGTGATATTTTTAGGACTTATCCTTCTGACGAAGGTTTTTGCCTCGAGTGCTACGAATGGAGGTGGCGGTTGTGGTGGTATTTTTGCTCCTAGTTTGTATTTAGGGTGTATAGCAGGGTTTATTTTTGCTCATGTAAGTAATTATTTCCCTTTTACCATGTATCTCTCTGAAAAGAATTTTGCTTTGTTGGGAATGGCTGGAATTATGTCAGGCGTTATGCATGCTCCTTTAACTGGAGTATTCCTGATAGCAGAACTGACCGGAGGATATGATCTTTTTCTTCCGTTGATGATTGTCTCGATAGGCTCTTATATTACCATCCTGATGTTTGAACCTCATAGTATTTATTCTATGCGTTTAGCCCAGAAAGGTGAATTATTGACGCATCATAAAGATAAAGCTGTCCTGACATTATTAAGTGCGGATAATGTGATTGAGCGTGATTTTCAGATTGTTTCTCCCGAGATGACATTGGGCGATATGGTGAAAGTGATAGCTCGTAGTAGCCGAAATACATTCCCGGTGGTAGATGATCGAGGTATTTTGTTAGGAATCGTTCTGCTGGATAATATACGGAATATTATGTTCCGTCCGGAATTGTACAATCGTTTCCGTGTTTCCAAATTTATGGTCTCTGCTCCTGCCAAGATTGTTGTCAATACGCCGATGGATCAGATTATGCAGATATTTGATGATACAAAGGCATGGAATTTACCGGTAGTCGACGAAACGGGCAGGTATATGGGATTTATGTCAAAATCAAAAATATTTAATTCTTATCGGGAAGTTTTGGTTGATAATTTTTCAGGTGATTAATATATATGAAGAAAGAAGATTTGAAAATTGTATATATGGGGACACCCGACTTTGCCGTAGAAAGTCTGCGGGCTCTTGTGGAAGGCGGTTATCGGGTAGTGGGTGTAATAACGATGCCAGATAAACCCATGGGGCGACATGGAAGCGTATTGCAGTCGAGTGCAGTTAAGAAGTATGCTGAATCTGTCGGTTTGCCAGTTTTGCAGCCGGAAAAACTGAAAGATGAAGCTTTTCTCGAGGCTCTTCGGGCCTGGAATGCTGATTTGCAGATTGTAGTTGCTTTTAGAATGTTACCTGAAGTGGTTTGGAATATGCCTCGTTTGGGTACATTTAATCTTCATGCATCCTTGCTTCCTCGTTATCGTGGTGCTGCTCCTATTAATTGGGCTATTATTAATGGTGATACGCAAACTGGGGTAACAACATTTTTCTTGGATCACGAGATTGACACGGGTAGTATTATCATGCGCGAAGCATTACCTATCTCAGATACAGATGATGCAGGAAGTTTACATGATGCCTTGATGGCGTTAGGAGCACAAACTGTTCTGAAATCTGTTGATCAGATTATAGACTGTAATGTTGTTACTTATCCTCAAAAAGACTTATATGATGGGGTTTCAGAATTTCTTCCAGCTCCTAAAATTTTTAAGGAGACTTGCCGGATAGATTGGAATAAGCCATTAAAGAACTTGTATGATTTTGTGAGAGGCTTATCGCCTTATCCTGCTGCCTGGACGGAGTTAGTCACAAGTGATGGAAAAAGACAGGTGTTAAAGATTTATCAAACCGAAAAACGTCTGGTTCAACATCAATTATCAGCCGGTACAATTCAGTCGGACGGAAAAAGTTTTGTTGATGTAGCAGTTGATGGAGGTTATCTGCGCTTATTATCTGTTCAATTAGCAGGAAAGAAGCGGATGGATATCGTTGCTTTCTTAAATGGTTTTAAGCAGATCGCGGGTTGTCACGTTGAATAAAGGGAATTAAAGGGCATATATACAAAAAGAGGAACCGATTGGAGGTTCCTCTTTTTGTGTTATTTTAGTCGTTATATTTACTTGTCAGTACAACCATTTGCATGGACTCTTTATCCTTTTTTAATCGGACACCGGCCGGTTTCATGTAATTGGTAATAGATGTAGTGACTGGTTTTGACTCGCCGTAATAGTTGTTTGAATTTTGTGTTCCACGAGCCACAGGAATAATCAATAACCTAAGGTCTTCATTAGGCTTACTTTCTACATGCTTTTTCAGTAGGTTAGAGATATTACCGAATGAATATGTTTTAGAGCTTGATGTATAAGAGGCCAGATAGGCAGTAACGCTATCTTCTATCTTATTGTTTAAGAAGAAGCTTTGTACAGAATCTTCAGGCAAAAGCAATACATAATCAGGTGCTTCAAAAGCATATAACCATTCTTCCTGAGGCATTGCTTTTACTGAAAAATTAAGGCCATTTATAATACGTCCTTCAATCTTTTCGCTAATGACGGATGTCGGAACAATCACCTTTGTGCATACGCCTGCTGGACTTTTTATATAAGCATATTCATCGTTCGGCTGCAGTAATTGTTCGATATTTCCATTTTCTACTTGATTCATCTGAATCACCTCTTTCGTTACATTAAATTGTTCTCGGGTGTGGATAATGGTATCGTTGCCTGCACTTGTTTTTGACATATATTTGTAATATATGAAGAATGATGATTGCGCTACTTCCAAGATGTTGCCTGTTCCGAAACCTGTCGTTACATAAAAACCGGGGAAGAAATTATTAAAGGCTTCCTGATTGTGGAACGAGTTCGGATTATTAATTGTCTCATCATAAAAACTCTGGGCGACGTCAGTGTTAATCCGGATACGGACATTGGGCGTATAATAATTAGGATCGCTTGTGTCTGTAATTTTTCGAATAGAATCAGAAATACTTAAATCATATGCTGTGTAAGTTTTCTCTCCTATCAGCGTCTGCAAGTCACAATATTCCGCAGGATCCATATTGGTGTAATAATTACGGTCTAGCGGTTTCGTTACTTTATATATTTTAGCCTGCATAGGTGCCAATGAATCTCCTACATATCCTCCATTATTATACATAATGAAAAAAGCCATCGAATCGACTTTCCCATCAATAGGTTCATGGGCAAATTTATAATCTTCCGGGCAATAAAACTGACAGATATAATCTGTTTTCAGGTTACCATACAGAGGATCGTATATTTGACCTAACAATCCGTTTACAGTACGGGCATATACCGAATCCAATTTGATAGTCGATGCTTCAACTTGAAATGTATCCGCATAAACAAAAGAACGGTCTCCCTCCGGCTGAATACTTGGTCCAACCTGGCTCAATTCATCATTACACCCGCTAAACAGCACACCACCGAAAGCGAGCCCAAGTATAAGTCTTTTTAAATCCATGTTAAATAACTATTTAGATTCCAAAACGACATCGTAGAATTTATTAAATTCATCCATGTACGTTTCAGGTGATTGATACGGTAAAAATGGAGTGTCAGATTTAGTCTCGATGTATTTCATAATATCCGGATGGATGGTCTCACTTCCTTGAATGACACCGTCAGCAAAGTCGATAGCTAATTTAGAAAGACCGACAAAACTGGTATCTTTACGTAAATTCTCGACGTCAGCTTCCTGAGCTTGGTCCATAATCAGTTTATCAGCCAAACTTTGTGCCAAAGGCTTTTTGAAATCATCATTGTAAACGGAATAAACAATTTTGGCGTTTCGTACGCACGGATCATCAGCATACATGCGTTTGATGTACAATCCTGTAAGAGCCGACATCCAACCATGGCAATGTATTACATCCGGAATCCAACGTAGTTTTTTTACAGTTTCTATTACGCCACGTACATAGAATATGGAGCGTTCATCGTTGTCTTCATATTCATTCCCATTTTCATCAACAATGGTAGATTTACGTTGGAAATAATCGTCATTGTCAATGAAATATACCTGCATACGGGCAGCTTGTATAGATGCAACCTTAATAATCAGCGGATGATCGGTATCGTCGATAATCAGATTCATTCCCGAGAGGCGGATTACTTCATGTAATTGGTTACGACGTTCGTTAATGTTACCAAATTTAGGCATGAAAGTTCTGATTTCGCGGCCTCGTTCCTGAATTCCTTGTGGAAGATTCCGGCAGATTGTTGCAATTTCAGATTCCGGTAAATAAGGGGTGATTTCCTGAGCTATAAACAAGATTTTTTTTGCATCCATTCTGTATTTTTCTTTTATTTAGACGGTACAAAGATAGTAAAAATCTTTTATTTCTGATAATTATTTTGTTGCTTTGCACCGTTTTTAAGCATCTATAAGATGAAAATAGTAAGTTCTATCAAAGATTTAAAGAATTTCTTGGCTCTTGAGCGAGAGAAAGGTAAGAAAATCGGCTTGGTTCCTACAATGGGGGCTTTGCATGCCGGGCATATCAGTTTGGTAAAGCGCTGTGTGGCCGAAAATGATATTTGCGTAGTTAGTGATTTCGTGAATCCGACTCAGTTTAATGATAAGCATGACTTGGAGACTTATCCACGTACGCTGGAGGCTGATTGTGCTTTGCTTGAACCGGTTGGTTGCGATTATGTTTTTGCTCCGTCAGTAGCAGAAATGTATCCAGAGCCTGATACGCGCGTATTTGATTTAGGTCCGGTTGCAGCCGTGATGGAAGGTCCTCGGCGTCCGGGGCATTTTAATGGTGTCGCTCAGGTCGTTAGTAAACTTTTCTATATTGTTGAGCCAGATAACGCTTATTTTGGTGAAAAAGATTTTCAGCAGATCGCTGTTATTCGGGAAATGGTGAGACAGTTAAATTTACCGGTTCATATTGTAGATTGCCCGATTCAGCGGGAAGCAGATGGATTGGCTTTGAGTAGTCGGAATACTCGTTTAACACCCGAACAACGTCAAAAAGCACCGGTAATTGCCCGTACATTAAAAGAAAGCACTACCTTTGTACCCGCGAAGAGTGTTCAGGAGGTGATTGATTTTGTTGTGAATACGATCAATCAGGTTCCGGAAATGAAAGTGGAGTATTTCGAAATTGTAGATGGTCATACGATGCAGTCTATCAAGAACTGGTCGGATACGACATATCCCGTAGGCTGCATAACCGTTTATTGTGGCGAAGTACGTCTGATTGACAATATTAAATATTAATCATAGAGGTAAGAGATGTATATAGAAGTTGTTAAATCAAAGATTCATCGGGTGACGGTTACTGAGGCCAACTTAAATTATATTGGAAGTATTACGATTGACGGCGCTTTGATGGAAGCGGCTAATCTGATTCCAAACGAGAAGGTTTCAATTGTTAATAATAACAATGGAGAACGTTTTGAAACGTACGTCATTAAAGGTGAACCTGGTTCGGGGGTTATCTGCTTGAATGGGGCTGCTGCCCGCAAGGTTCAACCGGGAGATATTGTCATTATTATGTCATACGCATTGATGGATTTTGAGGAAGCAAAGACATTCAAACCGGCCGTCATTTTCCCGGATACGGCAACGAATCGTCTGATTTAGCAAATTCTGCTTCGTGGTGAAGAGTTCTGAAAAATAAACGCGTTTTGTGCAATACAAGTTGTGTCTGCATTCAAAGGCGGTGTTTTTTTAGAAGAATCAGGATATTTTTATAAACGATTCTCGTGGGATTCAAAAATGATACCCTCGAGAATCATTTTTGATTCTCGAGAGATCTTTGCTTAGTCAATGATGGAATAAAATGGTGAAGGAAGAATGGTTCCCCTTAGTGAATGAAGAAGGGGAGACGATAGGAAAAGCAACCCGCAGAGAATGTCATAGTGGATGCAAATGGTTGCATCCCGTTGTTCATTTGCATATTTTCAATGCTGCTGGTGATCTGTATTTGCAGAAACGTTCGATGACGAAGGATATTCAGCCCGGAAAATGGGATACGGCTGTGGGAGGTCATGTGGATTATGGAGAGACGGTTGAAAATGCTTTACGCAGAGAGGTGCGCGAAGAATTAGGTATTACTGACTTCAAACCGGAATTTCTGATGCGGTACGTCTTTGAATCAAAAATAGAGAAAGAATTAGTTAATACATTCCGGACTGTATACGAAGGTCCGTTTTTCCCTGATCCGGAGGAGATCGATGAAGGTCGTTTCTGGTCTCGTGCGGAAATAGCTTCTCAGCTTGGAAAAGGAGTTTTTACTCCAAACTTCGAGAATGAGTACAGAAAGATTTGCATGTTAGGTGCACAATTTAAATGATAATCGTTTAAACAAAAAGAATATAGTAAGATGAAAGTGAAGATTATGTTCCCGCTTATGGCAGCAGGACTTATGGCGCTGGCGGGATGTGGCAACAACGCCCAAAAGACAGATGGACAATCTTCTTGTAAGTCTGTTAATTTGGCAAATTTGGATACGACAGTAGCGGCGGGTGCAGACTTCTATCAGTATGCTTGTGGCGGCTGGATGAAAGAACATCCTTTGAAACCGGAATTTTCCCGTTATGGCGTATTTGAACAGTTAATGGAGACAAACCGCGAACAACTTCGGGCTTTGGTAGAAGAACTGAAGGCTGCTCCGCAGGAAGAAGGCAGCGTCGCCCAGAAAATTGGTATGCTGTATGAACTGGCTTTGGATAGTGTGAAGACGAATGAAGACGGCTTCGAACCCGTAAAAGAAGAACTGGCAGCTATTCGTGACCTGGGTACCAAGGCTGAATTGTCGAAAATGGTAGCATATTTGCATAAAGAAGGCATCACTCCTTATTTTGCTCTTTATGTTGGAGCTGACGAAAAGAACAGTTCTATGAATATTGTCCAGTTGTATCAGGCTGGATTAGGAATGGGTGATCGTGATTATTATCTGCAGAATGATGAGACTTTCAGCAAGATCCGGGAGGCTTACAAAGCTTATATTTCTCGTTTGTTTGTATTGGCCGGCCATTCTCCAGAACAAGCTGATGCAGCTGTAACTGCTGTCATGAATGTTGAAAATGGAATTGCTAAGATTTCATTCTCACGTGAAGAGATGCGCGATTCACAAAAGAATTACAATAAAATGTCGTGTGCAGATTTTATTAAATCAAATGATGCACTTGACTGGAATGCTTATTTCTCAGCAATGGGCTTGGATAGCATACCTGAATTGGATGCTAAGCAGTTTGCTTATTATAAGAAACTGGGCGATTTCTTAAAAACAGTTTCTTTAGACGATCAGAAGTGCTATTTGGCATTTAATTTATTGAGAGCTGCTGCTCCTTATTTGAGTGACAATTTTGTAAATGCCAACTTTGATTTCTATGGAAAAACAATGTCAGGAAAGCAGGAGTTGGAACAACGTTGGAAACGTGCTTTGTCGACTGTAAATGGCGTATTGGGAGAAGCTGTTGGTCAGATGTATGTGGCTAAATATTTCCCTGCCAGCTCGAAAGAAAAGATGCTGACATTAGTGGGTAATCTTCAGAAGGCTTTAGGTGAACGGATTAATAACTTGGAGTGGATGGGTGATTCGACAAAGCTGAAAGCTCAGGAAAAACTGGCTGCTTTTACAGTGAAGATTGGTTATCCTGACAAATGGAGAGATTATTCCGCTTTAGAAATTAAGCAGGACTCTTATTGGGCAAATGTTAGACGTTCTTCTATCTTTGAAATGGATTATATGTTGGCTGATGCCGGCAAACCGGTAGATAAGTCTCGCTGGTATATGACTCCGCAGACTATCAACGCATACTACAATCCGACTACTAACGAAATCTGTTTCCCGGCTGCTATTCTTCAGCCTCCGTTCTTCGATCCGGAAGCCGATGATGCTATCAACTATGGGGCTATTGGAGTCGTTATTGGACATGAGATGACACACGGATTTGATGACCAGGGGCGTAATTATGATAAGGAAGGTAATCTGACAGACTGGTGGACAGCCGACGACGCTACTCGATTTACAGAACGGGCTAATAAGCTGGTCGCTCAATATGACAATATTCTTGTATTGGATACGATGCATGCTAATGGTAGTTATACGTTAGGAGAAAACATTGCTGACCAGGGCGGTTTGCTGATTTCTCATCAGGCTTATCTGAACAGCCTTCAAGGACAGACTCCTGCTGTGATCGATGGCTTTACGGGCGAACAGCGTTTCTATTTAGGTTACGCAACTTTATGGGCACAGAATATCCGGGATGAAGAAATTGTTCGTCTGACGAAGATGGATCCGCATTCATTAGGTAAATGGCGTGTGAATGCAGCCTTGAAGAATATAGACGCATTCTATGAGGCTTTTGGAATCAAAGAGGGTGATGCTATGTATATGCAGCCTGCAGACCGGGTTAATATCTGGTAATCTTTGTCTGTCAATAAGTAATTAGAAAATATGAAAGAGGGTGTGTCGTAATACGCGATTCACCCTCTTTTCTTTATCAACGATAAGAGCGTAGTTAACTTTTTCAGGCAGCGATATTCTGAAGATAATCTCGATTATTTTGTTCCCAATAGCTTAAATGAGCGGTAATAAGGCCGTAAAGGTGTTTAATTGGCCAATTTATACCCTCTTTATTCATCTTGGTACACATCTTTTTTATATTGAAGGCGATGGCCAGGAAGGAAAAGTCCATGAGAACCTTGTCCTTTCCAAAATGACGGAAGCGCTTGTAGTTCATGTTGAATTTTATCTGTCCAAATACAGCTTCCGGTTCTATGCACCTTTGCCCTCTGTGTTTCAGCCCTTCTTCGGAACAGAGAAGTTCCCGGGCTTTCTGTTTGTATATCCAGAGTCGGTGATTCAGTTCTATCGTCCTGTTTCCTTTAGCTTTAAAACACAGACATCTTAACGGACATCCTTCGCATCTGACAGCCCTATACCTGGCATATTCGACTACATATCCGGATTCGGTTTTCGTATGCCTGGTGCCTGCCCTCTGCATCTTTTGTCCCATTGGACAGACACAGTAATCCTGTTCTTCATTGTAGAAAAAGTTTTCGGCTTTAAAAGGATTCGGTTTAAATCTTGGCCGCTGCTCCATGTGGAAATAATTGTATTTGACGTATGCTTCCATCCCGTTTTCCGACATAAAGTGGTAATTCTCTTCTGATCCGTAACCGGAATCAGCAACCACCGTATGAGCCAACTGGCCGTATCTGTCGGCAAAGGACTTCAGGAAGGGAATCATCGTCAAGGTGTCAGTCGGATTCGGGAAAAGAGAATAATCGATAATGAATTGATTTTCCGTAGCAATCTGAAGATTATATCCGGGTTTTGTCTGACCGTTGCGCATGGCATCCTCCTTCATTCTCATAAAGGTGGCCTCTTTGTCTGTCTTGGAATAAGAGTTGCGGTCCTGAAGATTGTCCAGATGGTTATTGTATTCCTGAAGCTTATCTCTATGTGCTTCCAGTTCTTTCAGCTGCCTGCGTTTCTTTCTCAGTGCAGATTTCTGCTCTTTCGTGGATGGTTCTGAAGCCTGTTCAAGGGCATTGCGTAATTCTCCTGCCATTTCTGTCAGCATGGAAGGGGAAAACTCAATTTCCTCGTTGTTTTCCGAAGCTTTTTCCTGAGCGATGACGTCATCTATTTGGCTTAACAAAACACTGATTTTCTTCATCAGTCGTTCACGGTTTCGCTCAACGCTCTTCCGCCATACAAAAGTATATTTGTTGGCCTTGGACTCAATCTTTGTTCCGTCAATATATTCCACATTCAGACTGATGAAACCTTTGGATGAAAGCAGAAGTACGGTTTGGGTAAACACTTCGTTAATTTCCTTCTTCACCCGGTTACGGAAACGGTTGATAGTAATGAAGTCCGGTTTCTCATAACCGGCTAACCATATGTAATGGATATCACGACGAAGATGCTTTTCTATTTTCCGGCAGGAGTATATATTGTTCATATAGGCATACAAGATAACCTTTAGCATCATCTTGGGATGGTAAGGACTACGGCCGTATTCTTTGTATAACTTCCTGAAACCTTCAAGATTCAGGCTTTCAACCAAAGCGTCAACCATGCGTACAGGATCGTTTTCTGCAATATCTTCATCGATTCTTTGCGGAAAAAGTACCGTTTGGTTGGGAGTGTATGGACGAAAATGTATCTTTGTCATATGTGTAAATCTTTATGCTTAAAGATACAAAATCTTTAGGTAATAACAAAGCCCCAGCTTGTGAAAGTCGGGGCTTTGTGCTAAAAAAGAAGGTGTGCTTTTTGACACACCTTCTTTTTTGTTGACGAAAATATCTACTCTTTGCAGCAAAAAATCATGTTGTTGCATCTATTCTTATGAGAGAGATAGAAATGGTCTAAAATGAATGTTAAAGTTGTGAGTTTTGATATGACCTAATAGACAAATAGTTATATTTGTAACTAGAATAAAAGGTCTGTTTCGCAAACGAAGCTTGCAAATATATAATAAGCTCAAAAAGACTTTGTTTGATTAAACGAAACAAGATAGGTTGAGTCAAAAGAGTAACAGGCAATAAATTAGGAGGAGAAAAATATGAAACCTAAAAAATTAACATCCTTGATGGTGATGCTTCTGTTGGCATTAAATGCAACAGGGCAGGAGCAATTCTTCGATGATGTTTATTATTCTTCGAGCCATTCGAAAGAAAAGGCTTCGGAAGAAAAAAACATAAAGGAAGAAGAAGTGAAGAGCGATGATCTGGATGCTGAGCCGACAGAGACGGTTTTGCCAAGTAGCTATACTCGTTCTGATACTGCTGAAGAACGAGATGTTGATGAGTACAATCGTCGTTATTCAGGATATGATGAAGATACATATGCTGTAGAGGAAGATACTGCGCAGGAACCCGAGAAAACGCAAGTGACAGTAGAACCAGAACGTCGTTCAGATTTGGAATACAGTGAGCGTATTATCCGTTATCACTCTCCGAGTAAGATTTCGATTGTGGGAGCGGATCAGGTAGATTTATACTTGGAAGACGGTTATTATGCTTATGATTATGACACGGATTATGCGAATGGGACAACCAATGTTTCTGTAAATTTCAACTTTGGTTCACCTTGGTATTCATGGGGTTGGTATGATCCTTGGTTCTACAATCCTTGGGGTTATTATTCATCCTGGTGGTATCGTCCGTATTATTGGGGCTGGGGCGGCTGGTATGCCGGTTACTATAGTCCTTGGTATGATCCATGGTGGGGTCCGTCATGGGGATGGGGCTATTACGGATATTATGGAGGATATTATCCTTATCATCATTATTTCGCTTATGCTCCGACATATTATCACAGATATGATAATGGTCGTTCTTCTTATGGCCGAAATGGTCGTTCGAGTGGTTATACGGCAAGCAGTAGTAATAGTCTGAGAAGTTCTGGCCGTTATTCTTCTGGCCGTAATGCGGGATATGTGACTTCCTCATCTTCTGGTCGTAGTTCCGGCCGTTATTCTTCAGGGAATTCAACTTCATTGAAGAGTTATGCAGCCAGCGGCCGTTCAAGTGGTCGTTCGAGCGTTGGTCGTGGATCTTCTTCAAGTACAATTGGATCTTCTTCAATCACGCGAGGAAGTGGTCGCAGTAGTGGAATTACTTCATCTTCAGCTCGTACACGCATAAGCAGTAATTCGGCGGCATCTTCTGGTCGCAGCAGCTATTCTACGGGTCGCAGTAGTTATTCTACAGGCCGTAGTAGTGGTACTTTCAACAGCCAGATAAATTCGCAGTCAAATCGTACAACGAGAAGTTTCAGCGCGCCGTCCAACTATGGAAGTGGCCGTTCAAGTGGCTCATTTAGCAGCGGCAGCATGGGCGGAGGTCGTTCAAGTGGAGGCGGTTTTAGCGGTGGTGGCCGTTCAAGTGGAAGAGGTAGATAATTTAAGGTTGATTTTGATTTAGGAGTAATGAAAAAAGTATTGACAATAGCATCAGCACTGGTACTAAGTACTGGTGCTGCTTTTTCTCAAGGTCTTACAGATGCTTACAAGTATGTACCGAATGGTGATTTGAATGGTACAGCCCGTAGTATGAGTATGGGCGGTGCTTTTGGCGCTTTGGGCGGTGATATATCTGTTTTGAATAGTAATCCGGCAGGTTTAGCTGTTTATCGTAGTTCGGAAGTAGTTGTAACGGCCGATGTGACTATGGCTTCAGCAAAGACAAACTGGCTGGGAAATAGTACGACTGCTGATAAAACCAAATTTAATTTTGATAATATTGCTTATGTAGGCTATTTCCCAACAGGAAATGATTCTGGATTATTAAGTTGGAATGTGGGCTTTTCATATAATAGGTTGAAAAATTATACTCGGAATTATTCCTTGCGCGGAAGTGGTGATATGGGTGCTTCTTTGGCAGATTATGTGGCTGCTCGTGCCAATAAAGGAAGATTGACTCCCAATGATATTGATTTTCGTAAAGATGGGAATGGCAATATTACGTATGATCCTTATGAATCAGTAGGCGACTGGTTGTCTGTCTTATCAAATGATGCTGGTTTCTTAAATTATAATGGAAAACAGTACGAATCATCTTTACGTAGTACAGCTGGTATTCCTTATACACGTTCAAATACAGAAATGCATGTACAGGAGTCAGGAGCTGTTGATCAGTACGCTTTGGCTTTTGGAACGAATATATCAGACTTCTTGCTGTTAGGAGCAACTGTATCGATAACTGATCTTCGTTATGATTTGTATTCATACTATGCAGAAGACTATGCATCCAATAAGAATAGCTATATTGAACTGAAAAACAATCTGACTACAAAAGGAACAGGATATGGCATTAACATCGGTGCAATTTGTCGTCCGGTTGATTTCTTGCGTATAGGAGTTGCCTATAATTCTCCTACGTGGTATAAAATGACTGATTATTATAATGCTAAGGGGGCTTCAGATATTGAATCATTGCCAGATAAATATGAAGCGAATTCGCCTGTAGACGCATATAGCAAATATAAATTCCGTACACCTGATAAATGGATTTTCAGTGCGGCAGCCATCTTTGGGCAGACAGCATTATTGAGCGTTGATTACGAAGTTATGAATTATCGCCGGATGTATTTGTCGGATGATTATGGTAATGCCAATGTTGAAACAAATAATGAAATAGATCAGAAATTAGGTATAGCTAATACACTTCGTGTTGGAGCGGAAGTTAAAGTGACTCCTCAGTTTTCCGTTAGGGCAGGTGCTTCGTGGTCAGGATCCGGTATGAGTTCAACATTAAGGAACGGAGATGCAGAAGTCATTACTGTGGGAACATTGCCACATTACACGTTGACAAACAACATTACCAATTATACTGTGGGTTTTGGATATCGCTTTACTCCGCAGTTCTATGTTGATGTAGCTTGCGTACTCAAAAACGTAAAAGAAGATGCATATGCATTTTCAACACTTTATTCTGATTCGGGAGAGACAATGGTGCAAGCAACTCCTTCATCATTGAAGACCAGTTCGACACGCGTAGCGTTGACATTGGGCTATAAGTTCTGATTCCGTTAGTAAAAAGTATAAGTTTTGTCCTTAAAAATCCCTTATTCGTACAAAAATGCGGATAAGGGATTTTTTATTTCTAAAAAAATTGGTGAAATAAAATGTTTTATGTTACTTTTGCATAGTAATAAAATATGTTTAACTCTTAAACCCCGATCGCCTATAGCATAACATTACTCGTAGAAATCATAAAAATAGTAGTAATGAATAAATTAGAGATGATGACAGACGAAGATCTGGTCGTCCTTTATGCAGAAGGTAATAACGCTGCTTTTGATGTCTTGTTGAACAGATACCAAAGTAGTATTCATTCCTATATTTTCTTTATTGTACGTAACAAAGAGTTGGCTGAAGATATTTTTCAGGAAACTTTTGTGAAGGTGATTATGACGATAAAACAAGGCCGTTATACCGATAATGGTAAGTTTAAAGCATGGATCACACGGATTGCGCATAACCTGATCATTGATAATTATCGTCAGGAACGTAATGAGAATACCATCTCAAATGATGAGGTTGAAGTCGATTTGTTGAATAATATCAAGTTATGCGATGGAACGATTGAAGACAAACTTGTGAAACATCAGGTTCTGTCGGATGTTCGGCGTTTGTTAAAATCATTACCGGATAATCAGCGGGAAGTTTTGGAAATGCGTTATTACCGGGATTTGAGCTTTAAAGAAATTGCAGATCTGACAGGAGTTAGTATTAATACGGCTTTAGGACGGATGCGTTATGCCATTTTGAATCTTCGCCGCTTGGCAGAAGAACATCATATAGAGTTATCATACGCATAAAGAAAAAGACAATTTTACGTGAATAAGCACAATATTTTCATAGCATATCCGTTTTTTATTTAGAACACTAAAAAACAGAATGCCTATGAAGAAAATATCTACGTCATGTTTTTCTAAGTTTGATCATTCATTGAAAGCGCAGAATACAGATCTGGAAGTAAAGCCAACTCGGCAGACATTAGATTTTTTACGACAGTTTGCACGTTCTTATCATGCAGAATCTTCTTTAGATTCAGGCTTATGTGGCTTCGTTATGAACTGATCAACGATAGATGAAAAGAGAATACATTGGTTTGTATTCTCTTTTTTTATACCTTTGCTTAAAATTTAAATGTCCTTTATGAAACAGTTGATAGCTCCTTCCTTATTGGCTGCTGATTTTATGAATTTGCAGCGAGACGTTGAAATGATTAATCAGAGTGAGGCAGATTGGTTACATTTGGATATTATGGATGGTGTGTTTGTCCCTAATATTTCTTTCGGTTTTCCTATATTGAAAGGACTGAAAAAAATTTGCCGAAAACCGATGGATGTTCATCTGATGATTGTTGAACCGCATAAATTTATTCGTGAAGTGGCTGAGACGGGTGCATATCTGATGAATGTACATTATGAAGCATGTACGCATTTACATCGGACTATCGCTGGTATTCATGAAGCCGGCATGAAAGCGGGCGTTACGTTAAATCCTCATTCTCCAGTCAGTTTGTTGGAAGATATTGTTCAGGATGTTGAAGTCGTGATGTTGATGTCTGTTAATCCGGGATATGGAGGACAGAAGTTTATCGAGCATACTGTAGAGAAAACCCGTCAGTTGCGTGAGATGATAGATCGGAAAGGCTTGAATACGTTGATTGAAATAGACGGTGGCGTTAACTTTGAAACGGGCAAACGCTTATTGGATGCGGGAGCAGATGTTTTGGTTGCCGGTAGTTTTGTCTTTAGTGCTGCTGATCCCGCTTCTGTTATTAAAGAGCTTAAAGCTCTCAAGTAGTTGAGTTATAAGACAAAGTACTCAACTGCTGATTTTCGATATTTTATTATTATTCAAAACTGAAACTATGACAAAGGAATTAAGAAAGCGGCCCTTTGCCAGGCCGCTTTTTATTTGGATTAGCGGAATATGCTTTTCGGTATATATACCATTCGAATATGTTACATTTGGATTGAGTGTATTATGCTTGATCTTGCTATTTTATTCATTCAATTTTAAGAATGAGCGTTCATTGTATAGTGAGCGATGGCAATGGGGAGCTTGGTATATGTTGCTTTTATTAGCGCTATCGTGTGCTTATGTGAGCTATCGCTTGCGGGTACATCCTTCAACGGATTTATCGGAATGGCAAGTCTGGTGTCATTCTTTTCAGCAGCAATTATTGGAGCCGATTGCTTTATTGGATTTGGCTGATTGGGAGAAAAATGTATTAGCCACATTGACTTTAGGCTATCGTCAGCAATTGGAGTGGACTGTTCGTGAGCGATTTTCCTTAGCGGGTGCTGCACATATTTTAGCGGTTAGCGGATTTCATGTAGGTGTAATATATTCTTTTCTTCGGCTGTGTTTATTCCCTTTGTCTGATAAATCCGGATTGAGATTTCTGAAGAATGGTTTATTGTTGATGGGGATTTGGTTATTTGCTGCTATAACCGGTTTGGCTGCATCGGCTGTTCGGGCAGCCTGGATGCTTTCTCTTTACTTGATTGGTATTACAATCCGGAAAAAACGAGACTCATACAATACCTGGTGTGCCGCTGCCTTTTGCATGTTGGTTTATAATCCCTTTTATTTATTTGACATTGGGTTTCAATTAAGTTTTCTGGCTGTCCTTTCCATCTTTTTTTTCTATCGTCGCATTTCTTCTCTGCTTCAATTACGTAATCCTCTTATCCGGGCACCTTGGGATTGGTTATCCATCAGTCTGGCTGCTCAAATAGGGACATTTCCGTTATGCTTGTATTATTTCGGAGAATTGTCATCTGTATCATTATTGGCAGCCTTGCCGGTCTCTTTCTTTTCCATATTGATCATTCCGTTAGCATTCATCTGGATTATCTGTGTTTGTTTGGGTTGGATCTGCGCACCATTGTGCTGGTTGATCAGTCTGATTGTGGAAACCTTTTGTCTATTTGTCGACCGGATGGGCCGAATAGATCCGATTACACCGGCTGAACCTCTCTCTGCCTGTATGTTGTTCGAATTATATCTGGCTCTTCTGTTCTTTTGTCTTTATATTCGGGAAAAATATTTCCGACATTTATGGGCTACGTTTCTTTTCTTTTTTCTCTTTTCCGCGTCTATGCTTATTGAACGAATAAGTTGAGAAATATTCAGAAAAAGATGTACCTTTGTGCCGATTAAATTGTAGATTTCATGATTACTAAAATCATTTCTGAAGAGCTGATCCAGAAAGCTAAAAAGTATGTTGAAAAAGGTGATAAGTTTGTTATTGTCACTCATGTTTCCCCCGACGGAGATGCTTTAGGTGCTTCCTTGGGATTATATCATTTCTTGAATACTTATGGCAAAAGTCAGGTGACTGTTGTTGTCCCCAATGAATTTCCTTTATTCTATAAATGGATGCCAGGTGCTAAAGATATTGTTATATATGATAAATATCAGGAATTTGCCGACCAGCTACTCCAGGAAGCTGATGTCATTTTCTGTTTAGATTTTAATGAACCTAAACGAGTTGAAAAGATGGCTGATGCTCTTTTGAAAGCAGAAGGCAGAAAAGTGATGATCGATCATCATCTGAATCCGGCCGACTTTTGCCGGGTAACAATGTCTTATCCGCAGATGTCATCAACCAGTGAGATGATTTTCCGTTTCATTTGCCGAATGGGTATGTTTGACCTTTTACCGCGGGAATCGGCCATTTGTATTTATACCGGAATGATGACGGATACCGGATCATTTACCTATAATTCGAATCAGCCTGAAATTTATACGATCATCAGTGAACTGATTAAGAAGGGTATTGATAAGGATGAAATCTACCGGAAAGTATTCCAGGTCTATTCAGAGAGCCGCTTGCGCCTGCAAGGATATGTATTGTATGAGAAGATGAAAGTTTATCCCGGTAAGCAGACGGCCATGTTGTCATTGTCGGCTGAAGAGTTGGAGCGTTTCCATTATGTGACAGGTGATTCAGAGGGCTTTGTCAATATGCCATTAAGCATCGAAGATGTTTGTTTCAGTGTTTTCCTGCGTGAGGACAAAGATTATGTGAAGGTTTCGCTGCGTTCGGTAGGAGATTTCCCTTGTAATGAGTTTGCCACAAAATACTTTCATGGCGGTGGGCATAAAAATGCTTCGGGCGGAGAGTTTTTCGGAACACTGGATGAAGCGATTGCCTGTTTTGAGAACGCATTAGAAGAGTTTAACCCAAGCCTGGAAAAAGAAAAGAGAGAAAATCAACATTGAAATTCTCTGAGAATGATTATATTTGCCTTTAATTATATTTATAATAGAATCAAATGAATAAAATATTAGGAAGTTCGTTGATGATAAGTGCTGTTTTGTTGGCAACTTCATGCGACAAAACACAGTCTTATGCCGATATGTTGAAAGCCGAAGAGAAGGCAATTGAGAAGTTGATGGACGAAGAAGACATCGTAATCTTGAAAGAGTATCCGGCTGATGGAGTCTTTAAGGAAAATGAGTTCTATCAGATGGATAATGATGTTTATATTAATGTCATTGATTCCGGAAATGGTAATAGGATAGGTACGAAACGCCAGAATGTAAATGCGCGTTTTGTCGTTCGCTTCTTTAAGTCGGATACAATAGAATTGGATGGTTTTGCCAGTTCACGTCTGCCTGTTACTTTTTCTTATCAGAAATATTCAGACAATTATTATATATGGGGATATGACCAGAACGATACGAATGTCGATGCTATCATGAGTAGCTTTATCTGCGAAGGTCTGGCTTCGGGTCTGCAGTACGTAGGTGATAGTTCGATCGTGAAGCTGATCGTTCCGTTTAAGGTCGGTCCAACTTCGTTCCAGAGTTCGGGCGAACCTCTTTATTATACGAAAGTAAGATATACTTTCGAGCAGTAGAATCATTGATTAATCTATATATACTATGACATTAATTAAATCTATTTCCGGTATTCGTGGTACAATTGGCGGAGATCCGGAAGATGGCTTGAATCCGTTAGCCATAGTTAAGTTTGTTGCTGCCTATGCGACATTTATCCGTAAGAATACAAAGGTAACGACGAACAAGATTGTTGTCGGCCGGGATGCTCGTATCTCTGGACCGATGGTAAAGCAGGTGGTTTTAGGAACCTTGATGGGCATGGGTTTTGATGTAGTGGATATTGACCTAGCTACTACACCGACAACCGAACTGGCCGTTGCTATGGAAGGCGCCTGTGGCGGTATTATCTTGACTGCCAGTCATAATCCGAAGCAATGGAATGCCTTGAAACTGCTGAACGAGAAAGGAGAGTTCCTGAATGCAGCCGAAGGAGCTGAAGTGTTGGCTTTGGCGGCAAAAGAAGATTTCCAGTTTGCGGATGTAGATCATTTGGGAAAGGTAATTACTGATACGACATATATCCAGAAACATATTGATTCTGTATTGAAGTTGGATCTGGTCGATGTAGAAGCAATCAAGGCTGCGAACTTCAAGGTGGCAATCGACTGTGTGAATTCAGTGGGTGGTATTGCTATTCCAGCTTTGCTGGAAGCTTTGGGTGTAAAGCAGGTATTGAAGCTGAACTGCGAACCGACTGGTCATTTTGCGCATAATCCGGAACCGCTACCGGAACACCTGACGGATATTTCCAATCTGATCCGTACTGAAAAGGCAGATGTTGGTTTTGTTGTAGATCCGGATGTGGATCGTCTGGCCATTGTTTGCGAGAACGGTGAAATGTTCGTTGAAGAATATACTTTGGTGGCCGTAGCTGATTATGTATTAAGCCGTACGCCGGGTAATACAGTCAGCAACCTGAGTTCAAGCCGTGCCTTGAGAGACGTAACTCATCGTTATGCCGGTTGTGAATACAATGCAGCTGCTGTGGGCGAAGTGAATGTGGTTACGAAGATGAAGGAAACCAATGCCGTGATCGGTGGTGAAGGGAATGGCGGTGTAATCTACCCGGCCAGCCATTATGGTCGTGATGCCTTGGTGGGTATTGCCTTGTTCCTGACTCATCTGGCGAAGAAACATATGACGGTAAGTGAACTGCGTGCTACGTATCCTCCTTATTTCATCTCGAAGCAGAAAGTTCAGCTGACGCCGGAGATTAATGTGGATGCCATTTTAGCCAAGGTTAAGGAAAAGTTTGCTCAGTATGATATTACGGATATTGATGGGGTGAAGATCGATTTCCCCGACAAATGGGTTCATTTGCGCAAGAGCAATACGGAACCGATTATCCGTATCTATTCGGAAGCTCATACTATGAAGGAAGCTGAAGAGCTGGGTGGTGAACTGATTCAGATCATCCATGACATGTGTAAATAAGCAGCGACAGTTAGTCTTCTTATAAAAGGAAATCGCCAATCTGAAGATGTTTTCGGATTGGCGATTTCCTTTTTATATGAACTGAATCATCAGATGAAGAGATTCAGATTCGCTTCTTCGGCTCTTTCCAGATAGGTGGCTACACCGCCTAATTTGACGTTATCCAGCAGTTCTTCCTGCTTGACTCCCATCACATCCATGCTCATGGTGCAGGCAATCATTTCTACTCCGTTGTCGATGGCCTGTTGCATCAGACTTTCCAGGCTGTCAATGCGTTTCTGTTTCATGATCATCCGCATCATCTTGCTGCCCATACCGCCCATATTCATCTTAGACAGTTTGAGCTTTTCACTGCTGGATGGAAGCATCCAACCGAACATTTTCCCCATGAAGTCTTTTTCAACGGCCGGTTTGTTCCGCTTCTTGATGATGTTCAGTCCCCAGAACGTGAAGAAGAGGGTGACTTTCTTTCCTGCGGCTGCTGCTCCATTGGCAATCACGAAAGTAGCTAAAGCCTTGTCTAAGTCGTCACTGAAGACAACGATGGTCTTGTGATCGGCCGGCTGGCTCGTGGCGGCAGAACAGACTGGCGCTGCTTTTTGGATGGTTGCGGCTACAATTCCGTTCCGGTTTTCCAGACTTGTCAATTGGGCTCCGGTCATTTTACACCAGGAAGCGACATCTTTCCCGAAAGCCTGATCGGTCGCTTTGATGACTAAGGCTTCCCCTTCTTTCAGTTCTGCATAGTTCTTCTTCAGCTGCAGAATAGGACCAGGGCACATCAATCCGCAGGCATCGACCGATAAAACCGGTTTGGATGGATTGGCAGGCTGGCCATCGTCTGTTTTTTCCTCTGTGTCGGCTTTGGCCTGGCAGTGGGCATCGTTGCAGACAGGAGCCGTGGCTGTACTCCAGGTCTTATATCCACCCGATAAGTTCCGTACATTCTTGAATCCGTTCTGTACCAAGATTCGATAGGCAAGATAACCTCTTAATCCGACGGCACAAGTAACCACAATCGGTTTGTCTTTGGGCAGTTCGTCCAGATGTTCGCGTAATTCGTCCACCGGGATATTGATAAAGCCCGGAATCGTTCCTAAGCTGTATTCATCTTTAGTACGGACATCAATCTTGACTACATCGGCTTCGAGCTTGTCGATATCGCGCCAGGTGATGATCCGAACGCGGTCTTTCAGGATGTTGTCGGCAACGAAACCGGCCATGTTCACCGGATCTTTGGCGGCGGCGTATGGAGGCGCATACGCATGTTCGAGTTCCATCAGGTCATAAATCGTACCTTCGTGCTGGATGGTCTGGGCCAACATTTCAATACGTTTGTCCACACCGCCGAATCCTACTACCTGCGCACCCAGCAACACACCTGTTTCGGGCGCAAACAAGATCTTGATGGATAAAGGAACGGCTCCCGGATAATAACCCGCATGCGAACTTCCGTGTGTATAAGACGAGATATACGGAATGCCTTCCCGTTTCAACAGCTTGGCATTGGCTCCAGCTGCAGCAACTGTCAGGTCGAATATCTTGGCGATTGATGTTCCCATCGCTCCTTTATATACTTCCTTGTTGCCGTAAACGATATTATCGGCGGCAATACGACCTTGCTTGTTGGCTGGTCCTGCCAATGGAATCATGGCTGGCTTGTGAGTAATCAGATGTTGGATTTCGACAGCATCACCCAAGGCATAAATATTCGGATCCGACGTTTGCAGATAGGCATTGACCTGGATTCCGCCTCGTTCTCCCAAAGACAAACCAGCTTCGCGGGCCAGTTGGTTTTCCGGGCGCACACCAATGCTCAGGATTACCAGATCGGTCTGTACGGTTTTTCCGCTTGCCAGATGAACAGCCAGGGATTGGTCCGCAAGGGTTTCAAATTTCTTCACGCCGTCGCCCAAAAGCAATGTTACACCTTTGCTGGTGAGATGTTGGTGCACCAAGGCTGCCATCGAGAAGTCAAGAGGAGCCATGACCTGATCGGCCATTTCAATCACTGTTACCTGTACTCCGGCTTCATGCAGGTTCTCTGCCATTTCCAGTCCGATGAATCCACCGCCTACGACAACCGCTTTCTTCGGCTTCATCTGTTGCAGGAATCCTTTGATGGCATCTGTATCGGGAACATTCCGCAGGGTAAAGATTTTCGGACTGTCAATGCCTTCGATTCTCGGGCGCAACGGCTCGGCTCCCGGCGAGAGTACCAGTTTGTCATAACTCTCTGTATAGACTTCTCCGCTTTGCAGGTTCTTAACTTCCACCTGTTTTGTTCCAGGTAATATACGGGTTACTTCCTGACGGGTACGGATGTCAATACGGAAGCGGCTGACAAACCCCTTTACGGTCTGTACAAACAGCTTGTTCCGTTCTTTGATGGTACCGCCAATGTAATAGGGCAGACCACAATTGGCGTATGATACGTATTCCCCTCTTTCAAATAAGATGATCTGGGCTTTCTCGTCGTTTCTTCTGAGTCGTGCGGCAACGGTGGCACCTCCGGCTACACCTCCAATAATCAAGTACTTCATATTTCAGTAAGTTTTTTAGTTCCTGTCTTTATCTATGGTAAGTTTTCGGGGTCCTTCAGCATGGCGGTTGTGTCCCGCAGCTGGCATTCCTACCTGTAAAACTTAGCGTGTTTGTTGTAAAAACAAAGGTAATTAATGTTTTGTACTTCTCCTTCAAAAATAGCATCAATGAAATTTATAGTCTGATAGATAGTTTATTGATGTGTAAGTAAAAATGCGAATTTATTGTCATGATGTAATTTTATTGCTGCTTTCTCTGGCATATGAAAAAGAAAAATGAACGCAAATTCGTGAAAACATAATACCTTCTTTTTTAATTCCGGCATATTTTGAATAAAAGCTGGCGTATTTTACTGAAAAGGTAGGCATAAATTTATGAAAAGGTAGGCATGTTTTCATACGAAAGTAACGAGAATTGAATGAAAAACTGGTGTGTTTTGCCTCCAAAACAGATGTTGAAGGTTAAAATGTGTTCTGATTGAATATTGATCTGTTAAAATAGATGTATAAAATAGTCGATTGGTGTATTCATAAAGCTACTGAATCCTGATTTTTTATCAGAAACGATTTAAAATCTGATTCACTTTTAAATAATAAAAAGATAGCTTTACAAGCAGGATGCTGACAAAACCGTTTGATTCCTGCAAGGGAATTCCTGCATGACTGTCCGATAGTCATTGAATAGGTGTTTCGGGCAACTTTTTGTCAAAGCTGAACTCGCTGTGCGTCGTTTATTTCCAACCAACCTTACGACTGCTTTTAAATATCGCAGAAATGGAAAGGTAATTTTGACAAAATGTCAAAATATGCTTATTGATGCAGTAGCTAGCCTTGTACAAAAAAGAGAAAATATCCTAATCAGATACTTTCTCTTTTTCGTATATAAGCCCCAATGATTTTTAGTCTCTGTTGGAGAAGTTATGGAAGGTCTATAATAGCAGTTAAAATTGTTGTGAATTTTTGTGCGCCATTGGTATTCAGATGATCTACGTCGTAAAAGTCATTATGATTGAATCGCTTATCATTCATGAAATTTAAATATATAGTTTCAGGATACGTATCTAAGATTTCATTTATAGATTTATGCATGAGATTTAATTGTGTTGGATCAAGACAGCTTGAGTAAAGGTCTGTTACAGGTGTTGTTAGTATGATAAGCTTGATGTTTTTTTCTTTACATATATTGGCAAAATGATATAGTATAGCCATATTTTCTTTAACGTGACTAGGATTCTTGTTTGTATGATATTTAGCCGTTATATTGGCATTGTGTAAATTTAAATCTTTTTTTCTGTTCTCTATCGTATAATCAGTTCCGAATCCTAAATAATTACATTTGCATGTATTTTCTCCTTTTACGTGCATAAGAAACTTGTTTTTCCATTGAGGAATAGTCAGTTCTAAGCTAAAACGCGTTGGAGGATAATCCATATATATACCATAATATTTTAATAGAGTTTCTGAAGAACTGAAATCTTCCATCATTTCAGGTAAAGTATGATATGATATTGCAATAACAATTTGTTTTAAAGATGACATATTTTCGATGAAACGGTCAAATAAAAATACGTCTCTTTTTAGATCTTGTGATGAGTAAGCTATGTTGAAACATTTAGATTTAAATAATATTGGATTTATAGCGTGATACGTATGAGAGCTTCCAAATACGAGGGTCTCAATTTCTCCTGCATGATTTTCCATAAATAGATTTTTTAGCTTATAAGCATTAGGAATGCTGCGAAGATATATTTCGACAATTGGTAAAATAATTAATAAGGGGATAATAAATAATATAATATTTTTGATGAATTTTTTCATGTGAATTAAAATTGAAAAAAAATAAATTGGGCTGTTTCTCCTTGAAATATAATTATAATGGAAATAATGGCATAATAGATAAAGTGTCTGATATATTTATTCTGTATGCTATTTTCTATTTGTAAGGTATGTTGTTTATCTCTTTGCAACCATTCAGCAACAAGCATAATAATGATCCAAATTAGAGCTGTTTTTCCATATTCTGGTAAAGTGAGTTCAAAATTAGTAAACATTCTGTTGTAGTACTTTATGGCTATACCTATATTTTCAGCTCTAAAAATGATCCAGCCCATTAGTACTAATATGAAGGTTGTAGTCATTTGAATTAATTCTTTAAAAGATGGGAGAATTGAGTGTTCTGCAATTCCTGCAAGGTGTTTTCTGTTTTTGTTTGTTATTAAAAGAGGAATAAAGAGTAGTGCATGATAGGCGCCCCATAAGAGAAATGTCCAATTAGCACCATGCCATAGGCCACTGGTCAAAAATATAATAAGAGTATTTTTTATGCTTTTTAATTTTCCATAGCGGCTTCCTCCCATTGGTATATATAAATAATCACGGAACCAGGTGGTAAGTGAAATATGCCATTTCCTCCAAAACTCTGCAATATCTCTTGAAAAATAGGGGTAATTAAAATTCCTCATCAACTTGATACCGAATATTTTAGATGTTCCAATAGCTATATCACTATAACCTGAGAAATCGCCATATATTTGCATTGAAAACATCAATGCTCCATAAAACAAAGAGATAGAGTCCAAGCTGTCTATTTCCGCAAATACATGATTGACTCCTGCTGCGCAATTGTCTGCTACGACAATTTTTTTAAAGAAGCCCCATAACATTTGGCGTAGACCATCGATTGCTGTTTCATATTTAAATGTCCGTATACTTGAAAATTGTGGTAGTAGATTTGTTGATCTTTCTATAGGACCTGCTACCAATTGAGGAAAGAAACTGATATATGCAAAAAATGAAATAATATTATGAGACGCTTTAATATCTCCTCTATATACATCTATTGTATAGCTTAAAGCTTGGAATGTATAAAAACTTATACCTACCGGTAAAATTATATTTATAGTTATGAAGTCAAGATGAATTCCGAATTGTAAGAGAATATAGGATAAACTTTGTATGAAAAAGTTGTAATATTTAAAAACTGCTAGGATGCCAATGTTGATTAATATGTTACAGATAGCAATAAGTCTTTTCTTAGATTTGTCTGATTGATAGTAGTCTATCATAATACCACTATAAAAACTACATAGAGAAGTAAAAGAGATTAGAAATAAAAAACGGTAATCCCACCATCCATAAAAAATATAGCTTACAACAACTATAAATAGATTTTGTAGATTTATATTATTTTTTAGTTGCCAGTATAAGATAAATACAATTGGTAAAAAAATTAAAAAATCAATTGAGTTAAAAATCATTATGTATGAGAAATATTAATTCGAATTTTAATGATCGACGAAGATATGCATTATATCCATACCTCCAAAGCAAAAAAGAGAAAATATCCTAATCAGATACTTTCTCTTTTCCATATATATACTCCAACGACTTTTAGTCTCTGTTGGAGAAATATTTCATGAACTGTGAACGTTCGTATAAAGCTGGATTCGGAATATTGGCATAATTCAGCTTTCCGATAAACTGATCCAATGATTCATAATGAGCCTGATGCATCCATTCTTCTACACAAGTAGTGATTTGTGAGATGATTTCTGCTCCGTGTGTGTAGATAGCGCTGCACATTTCAACGGCAGATGCTCCGGCCAGCAAGCATTTCACAACGTCTTCCCAGTCGTGTACGCCAGTAGAAGAAGCAATGCTGATATTAGGAATCTTACCCGATACAATGGCTGTCCAGCGAATGGTGTCACTCAAGTCTGCATGGCTACTGAATACATTGCCTGATACCAGCTGCATTGTATTCAGATCAATGTCCGGCTGATAGAAACGGTTGAACAGAACAACTCCGTCAGCTCCATTAGCCTTCAGTTGATTAACCAATGCCGGCATGTTAGAGATGTATTTTCCGAGTTTGATGATGACAGGAATCGTAACCACTTGTTTTACTTTCTTCAGGATCTGAGTATATAACCGATACAAGTCTTCGCAGCTGTGATGGATGTCTGTCTCAAGGAAGAAGACATTCAGTTCAATCGCATCGGCTCCGGCATCTTGCAGTTGTTTGGCAAACTCAATCCATGTATCTGCCCGATAGCAGTTGATGCTGGCAATGATAGGAATGGTACACAATTCTTTTGATTTGCGGATCAGTTCCAGATAGTTCTCTACATGATTTGCTTTGATGTAGCCACGGATGTAATCAGCAGCTTCCGGATAATCAGATTCTTGTAACATGGCGTCGCTCTGCATTTCCATTTGTTCCTCAAATAAAGATTTCAGAACGATGGCACCGGCACCGGCTTTTTCAAATTCCTTGTTGCGTTCTGCGTTGTTGGTCAAGCCAGAACTGCTGACGATAATAGGAGACTGAAGTGTCAGTCCCGCGTATTGTGTCTTTAGGTTAATCATATCTATTTTGTTTTTGTTGTTTATTTACTTTGTCGTTGTGTTAACTCGCTTTGGATATTGGTTTTTAATATTCTCTCTCACCAAAGATATAAGTTCCCACACGTATCATGTTGCTTCCTTCTTCGATGGCCAGCTTGTAGTCGTGTGTCATTCCCATCGAAAGGATGGAAAATGCTTCCGACTGACTGAAAACACTTCCTTTTAGCTCGGTGAAAAGCTCATGCAAGGTATGAAATTCCTTGCGGATCTGTGTTTCGTCGTCTGTTAAAGTTGCCATACCCATAATACCGCAGATTTGTACATGTGGCAAATCCGGCAGGTGATGGACCAAATCACGACATTCGTTGGGTGTAAATCCGTGTTTAGTCTCTTCTGCCGCCACATGGATTTCCAGTAAGACGCGGATGATCCGTTCATTCTTGGCCGCCTGTTTGTCTATTTCCTTCAATAGCTTCAGAGAGTCGACGCTATGAATCAGACTGATGAATGGAGCAATCTCTTTCACCTTATTGCTTTGCAGCGGACCGATGAAATGCCATTCAATATCTTTGGGGAGAACATGCTGTTTGGCTACCAGCTCTTGAGCTCTGCTTTCTCCGAATACTCGCTGTCCGGCCTGATAAGCTTCTTGCAGAGCTTCAACCGGATGAAACTTTGAAACGGCTACAAGCGTCACTCCTTGAGGAAGTGAAGCCTGTAGTTCTTGAATATGCTGAGCTATATCCATATATGATATGTTTTAGATCGTTGTTTCTGCCGCTTTCTTTTGTTCAGCAATCAGTTCTTCACCTGATTTGGGTTCAGAAGGAATGCTGTTCGGATCAAACGGGAATACGTCCATCAACTGAGTTTCTGTAACCGAAGCGATTGTATAATCGGATAAAGTACCTTTCATGCCTTCTTCCAATACAGCGATGGCTTCTTTTAAGGTTGATGCCTGAGCCAGCATCTGGGCTGCTGTTTTCTTTTCAGCCCCGCTCTTTTCATCAAGGGTAATGAAATATACTTTTATTTTATAGTAACGATCGCCATTCTCATTGAAGAATAATTCTGAAATACGTGCACGCTTGATGTCTGTTACCGTAAACTCACCTGTAATGAAAGGACGAATTTCTTCGATAATACGTGATTCAGCTTCAGTAAACGACAGGGCATCTACAAGATAAGGCTCTGTTACTTTCTTCTGCATACCATTTTCAAGCATCTTCTCGAAAGAGACTTTACATTCAAACCAGTTGTGCATCTTTATTCTGTTTATATTAATATTATCTTGTTTCTTCCGACAAAGGTAATAGCAATTTATAAATAAAACAATTGATAGCTATTTTTTCGGAAATGTATTTTCGTGAATAATTTGTACTTTTATCGCCTCATAGAATGGTATAAAATCAAGTTAAACAGAATTACATGAAGACATTGCTTTCATTGCCACCTAATTTGGTGGGTTGTTTTCATCAGATAGAAAAGGTTTCGGAAGGAGACTGGTATTGTACGTCTGATCCCGTCGGTGTCCGGTTGGGTTCGGGTGGCGGAACTACCTGGCTATTGGAATCATGTTGGCAGAAAGAAAATAAAGACATTGACTTTTCTTCTTGGCTGGCTGCCGAAAAAAGAATCCTGCTCCATGCCGGCGGACAAAGCCGGCGTTTGCCTTCGTATGCGCCTTCGGGAAAGATTCTGACGCCTGTTCCGGTGTTCCGTTGGGCTCGCGGACAACGGCTGTCGCAGAATCTGCTGTCGTTACAGCTCCCGTTGTATCGGGAAATTATGCAGAAGGCACCAGATTCTTTGCATACCTTAGTGGCCAGCGGAGACGTTTATATCCGCAACAGTGAGCCTTTGCAGGAAATACCTGACGTGGATGTTGTATGTTATGGCTTATGGGTTGACCCTTCACTGGCAACCAATCATGGCGTTTTCGTTTCAGATCGGAATTATCCGGACGAACTGGATTTTATGTGGCAAAAGCCTTCTTTGGAACAGTTGGCTTCTTTGTCGGGTTCACATTTGTTCCTGATGGATATTGGTATTTGGCTGTTGAGTGACAAAGCTGTCCGGTTGTTGGCAGAGCATTCGAAGAAAGCCGACGGAAGCTGGAACTTCTACGATATGTATGGCGAATTCGGTTTGGCATTGGGGCGGAATCCGCAGGTAAAGGATGAAGCTTTGAACCAGCTGAAGGTGGCTATTCTGCCGTTGCCTGGAGGTGAGTTTTATCATTATGGGACGAGTAGGGAATTGATTTCTTCTACGTTGGCCGTACAGAACCTGGTGCGCGACCAGCGGGCCATTATGCATCGGAAAGTCAAACCGCATCCGGCAATGTTTGTACAGAATGCCATACTGGATAAGCCTTTAACGGCTGATAATTCGGAAGTATGGATTGAGAATAGCCATGTGTCAGGAAAATGGCAACTGGCCAACAGGCATATTATAACCGGTGTGCCACGAAATGATTGGAGTCTGACTTTGCCTGCTGGTGTTTGTGTCGATGTTGTTCCTTTGCGGGAAGCGGTTTTTGTGGCCCGTCCGTATGGTTTCTATGATGCCTTTAAGGGAAAACGGGATGATGTTTCAACACAGTGGATGGGAAAACCGGTGCAGGCGTGGATGCAGGAACGTCAGGTTGCATTGCCCGATTTCTCGGATTTGCAGGAAGCTCCTATATTCCCGGTTTGTACATCTGTTGAGGAGTTAGGGCTTGTCTTACGCTGGATGATATCCGAACCAGAGTTGACCGTCGGTAAAGAAGTCTGGGAGAAAGCCGAGAAGTTGTCGGCAAATCAACTGTCTGATCAGGCTAATCTTTTGCGGTTGGTAGAACAACGGGAATCTTATTGTCGGGAAAACTGGCCAATGTTGGCAAAGAACCATGCGAAAAGTGTCTTCTATCAGTTGGATTTGGCCGATGCAGCTGAAGCCTTTGCGCGTTGGCAGTTGCCTTTGCCCGATATATTGCCTGCTGATGAACCGATCATGAAGCGCATTCATAATTATATGTTCCGTTCGAAAGCTCATCAATTGGCCGGACAACCTTGGGAAGCCGAGCAGCAGGCTGCTTTTGCCTTACTACGGGATGGCTTGTTGCAAACGCTTGATTCGGATTTACAGCGTCCGCACCGGCAAGTTTATCCCGATCAGATCGTATGGGGAAGAAGTCCAGTGCGGATTGACTTGGCTGGCGGATGGACGGATACGCCTCCGTATTGTCTTTTCTCGGGAGGAAATGTAGTAAATGTGGCGATCGAGCTGAATGGGCAGCCGCCTTTGCAGGTATATATCAAGCCATCAAAAGAGTATCGGATTACGTTGCGCTCAATTGATTTGGGAGCCATGGAAGAAATACATACTTGGGAAGAATTATCCGACTTCAATAAAGTGGGTTCGCCTTTTTCTATTCCGAAAGCCGCCTTGGCCTTGGCCGGATTTTTACCCCGCTTTTCAGCAGATAAGTTTACTTCATTGGAAGAACAGCTGAAGGACTTCGGCAGTGGCTTGGAGATTACGTTGTTGGCCGCTATTCCGGCAGGTTCAGGTCTGGGGACAAGTTCAATTCTGGCAGCAACCGTTTTAGGTTCGTTGTCCGACTTCTGTGGCTTGGGCTGGGATAAGAATGAAATTGGTAGCCGTACATTGATCTTGGAACAACTGCTCACTACCGGCGGCGGCTGGCAGGATCAATATGGAGGCGTATTACATGGCTTGAAGTTATTACAGACCAACGATGGCTTTTATCAGCATCCGCAAGTCCGTTGGTTGCCTGAATATCTTTTCACGGACCCATGTTATCGATCTTGTCATATATTGTATTATACGGGAATAACCCGGACAGCAAAGCATATATTGGCAGAGATTGTTCAGGGAATGTTTCTCAACAGTGCCACGCATCTGCATATTTTAGGCGAGATGAAACGTCATGCCTTGGATATGTTCGAGGCAATTCAGTTAGGAAACTTCGAGCAGTACGGCCGTCTGGTAGGAAAGAGTTGGGAACAGAACAAGGCGCTTGATTCCGGAACAAATCCTCCGGCAGTAGAAGCCATTATCAATTGTATCAAAGACGAGGCTTTAGGCTATAAGTTACCGGGAGCCGGCGGTGGCGGATATTTATATATCGTAGCGAAAGATCCGGAAGCTGCCCGTCGGATTCGGCAGACTCTGATGACGAATCCTGCGAACGTAAACGCTCGTCTGGTAGAAATGAATCTTTCAGATAAAGGCTTGCAGGTAAGCCGGTCTTGACAGATACAAGAAATCCGTGCCAGATCTTCATCAGTTCTGGTACGGATATAAAAAATCCCGGCTGCTTTCTTTGGGGATAAGCAACCGGGATTAGTTTATTATCTTATATGGGACGAGATTACATCATACCTCCCATGCCGCCCATACCCGGATTCATTGCCGGAGCAGCCGGAGTTTCTTCTTTCTTGTCTGCGATAACACATTCAGTAGTCAAGAACATACCGGCAATTGAAGCGGCATTTTCCAAAGCTACACGAGTTACTTTAGCCGGGTCGATTACACCAGCAGCGCACAAGTTTTCGAAGCAATCCTTACGAGCATTGTAACCGAAGTCGCCTTTACCTTCCTTTACACGCTGAACGATAACGGCACCTTCTTTACCTGCGTTAGCAACGATCTGACGCAACGGCTCTTCGATGGCACGTTTAACGATTTCGATACCTGTTGTTTCGTCTTCGTTATCGCCCTTCAAACCATCCAAAGCAGAGATGGCACGGATGTAAGCAACACCACCACCAGGAACGGTTCCTTCTTCGATAGCTGCACGAGTTGCATGCAAAGCATCATCAACACGGTCTTTCTTTTCCTTCATTTCAACTTCAGAAGGAGCACCAACGTACAGAACAGCTACGCCACCTGCCATCTTAGCCAAACGTTCCTGAAGTTTTTCTTTATCGTAATCAGATGTAGTATTTTCCATCTGCATCTTGATCTGAGCGATACGATCCTGGATAGCTTTCTTGTCGCCGGCACCGTTTACGATAGTTGTGTTGTCTTTATTAACAACGATCTTTTCAGCAGTACCCAGCATATCCATAGTAGCGCCTTCCAGCTTCATGCCTTTTTCTTCAGAGATAACGATACCGCCCGTCAATACAGCAATATCTTCCAGCATAGCCTTACGACGATCGCCGAAGCCCGGAGCCTTAACAGCACAGATCTTCAATGAACCACGCAGACGGTTTACAACCAAAGTAGCCAAAGCTTCGCTATCGATGTCTTCTGCGATGATCAACAACGGACGGCCGCTCTGAACTGTCGGTTCAAGGATAGGCAGCAAGTCTTTCAATACTGAAATCTTCTTGTCGTAGATCAATACGTACGGATTCTCCATCTGGCATTCCATCTTTTCAGTATCTGTTACGAAATACGGAGAGATGTAACCACGGTCGAACTGCATACCTTCTACAACATCAACGGTTGTTTCAGTACCTTTAGCTTCTTCCACTGTGATAACGCCTTCTTTCTTTACCTTTTGCATAGCTTCTGCAATCAGTTTACCGATAGCTTCATCACCATTAGCAGAGATCTTGGCAACGTGTTCAACCTTTTCGAATTTATCGCCAACTTCTTCAGCCTGTTCAGCGATGCTTTCTACAACTTTAGCAACGGCTTTGTCGATACCACGTTTCAAATCCATTGGGTTTGCACCAGCAGTAACGTTCTTCAAACCAACACCGATAATAGCCTGAGCCAATACAGTTGCAGTAGTTGTACCATCACCAGCGTTATCGTTTGTCTTAGATGCTACTTCACGAACCAACTGAGCACCCATGTTTTCAAACTGATTGCTCAATTCGATTTCTTTTGCTACCGTAACACCATCTTTTGTGATGTGAGGAGCACCGAATTTCTTTTCGATAATTACGTTACGACCTTTCGGGCCCAGAGTTACTTTAACGGCATTTGCCAATTCGTCCACACCTTTCTTCAAAAGGTCGCGGGCATCCATATCGTATTTAATTTCTTTAGCCATGATTTTATTCGTTTTTAAGATTGTTTGTTTGTAGGTTTTTGTTTAGATGATTGCCAAAATATCTGATTGACGCATGATCAAGTACTTTTCGCCTTCGAATTCGATTTCCGTACCTGCATATTTGCCATATAATACGGTATCGCCTTCTTTAACCACCATTTCTTCATCTTTGGTTCCGTGACCTACAGCTTTAACTTCACCTTTCAACGGTTTTTCTTTTGCTGAATCCGGAATAATGATTCCGCCAACAGTCTTTTCTTCTGCGGCAGCCGGCTTAATAAGCACGCGGTCTGCTAATGGTTTAATGTTCATATCTGTATAAGTTTTAATTTATAATTTTATAATCGATATTTGTCGGAGTCTTTTTACAACTCTCGCTAACATCTCTACCAATAGTGTGCCAAACTGTTTTCAGTTATTTCCAACCTGTCATTATTACCGAATCTGACAAATGCGGAAACAGACACAGGACAACCTGTCAGTCTGCTTCCGCATTTCATGGCTTTTACCGGATTATCCGGGCATATCCTTCTTTCCGTGGCTTTGGTTCAGCCGGTGTTGTTGCCGGATAGCCTAACGCGATGGCTCCAATTCCGCCTAATCCTTCGGGAAGTCCCATTTCTTTCATGAGTTGTTTGCCTTCTTCAGTAGCGAACATCTCGATTTCCCGGTTAATCCAGCAGCTGGCAAGTCCTATAGCATGAGCCGCAAGCATCATATTTTCGAGTACGCAGGTCCCGTCCTGAATGGCAAACGGGCAGTCTGTCGGGGCGAAAACCAGCACATAAGTCGGGGCATCGTAGTAAGGATTTCCGCTTTTACCACGGACAGCCGCATTCATGGCGGCTAACTTTTCTTTCATCTTATCTTGTTGAACGGCTACAATATAAGGTGACTGCTGGCCCATTCCGGTAGGAGCAAATGTTCCGGCCCGCAATACGGCGTTCAGTTCTTCATCAGTAATCTGCTTTGATTGGTATTTACGGCAGCTACGGCGCGTTTCGATCAGTTTTAAAAATTCGTTTTCCATCTTTTGTAGTTATTTAAGTTATGAATGAATAGAATTCTTCTGCAAATGTAGAACGGAGAATTCAATTTGGCAAAATATCGAAATTTATGACAGGATGGTATAGCGAGCGGATTAAAAAAACTAAAGCTGGCCAAGAATGTTCCCATTTCTTGCCAGCTTTAATCCTGTTACATTCGTATATGTTGTTTTATTCGGCGTTTTTCTTCAGCCATTCCAGTCTGCGGCAATCCGGAAGGTGTTTAACCTTGAACTGCTCGAAAGTCGCATTGAATCCTTTTCCGTCTGGAGAAGCAGCCATTAAGCCGACCATGACCGGAATGTTATCTTGCAGCCAGGCTGTACGCATCATCGTATATTCTTTATCATCCAGTGAATAGAAGACTTCGACAGCATCCAGGCGTCTGACAGCTTTAATCCATACATAAGGAACAGGTTTGTCGAGGGTGATTACGCTCCAGTCTGAAGTCTTATGTGTAACAACAGTACTTAAATTGAACTTTCCGTCGACAAATTCAATGCCGGTTTTGATATAATTTTCGTGGTCAATGCGGAGCATTAATCCGGCCTGGTCAAAACGCTGCTTGTAATCACCGCTCACCTTTACTTTAACTTCGAATTCACCTCCATAAGTCGTATAATAAAAAGGAGCATCATCTACGGTGAAACCATAGTGCGCTATGCGCCAATAATCACTTTGAGGTGTTACAAACATGGTCAGGGAATTATCTTTGATTTCCCATTGTTCCGGTTCGTTGAACCACTGCATTTTGTTTAGAGACTGTGCCATGCCCAGTTGTGCTGACACGAGAGCGATCAAGGTAAAAAATAACTTTTTCATTTAGTTTTCGTATAATTAAATATGAATGAATTCATCAATGAGATATTTCCCGATTTTTCAGTATTCAGTGATTATGCATAATTGCATTTTAGAATTACCTTTGCAAAGGTACAGGCCAGGATTATCTTGTACAATGATTATAAATAACCATTTTCGCCATGGATATTATAAAGAAGCTGACCAGCGAGTTTTCCCGACAAGAGTTTGCTCAGTCGAAGAAAGCTATTTACGCCGAGGAACTTGATAGATATAAAAGAATAGCCAGAGGGTATGCCGAGATTGAAAACGCAATCGTCGTATTGAGTGATATGCATGCAAGCACAAGTTATATGTATTATGGTAGTTTTTCCGACATATTGGGCCTGAAGCATTCGGATACTGAGGAAGATCAGATAGGATCGATCTGGGAAGAAAAGATTCTGCAGCTGATTAACCCGGACGATTTGTATAATAAATACTTGCAAGAACTGCGTTTCTTCCATTTTATGAAGCATCAGCCGAAGGGTCGGCGCCGTCATTATTTTTTGATGAATATATTGCGGATGAAAGATGCGACAGGGAATTATCATGCCGTTTGCCATCGCTTATTTTATATTCCCGAACCATACGGAAACAGCTTGTGGCTGGCTTTGTGTCTGTATAGTCCGTTGGTCATTGATGTCTCTAACAATAGTATGGTGGTGAATTCGGTGACGGGCGAAATGCAGGAACTGGAAACCAAAAATGATTCAAACATATTATCCGACAGGGAAAAACAAGTACTCCGGCTGATTGATAAGGGATTGATGAGCAAGCATATTGCCGAGAGATTGTCGATCAGTATAAATACGGTCAGCCGTCACCGGCAAGAGATTCTGTCGAAGCTTCAGGTGAAAAATTCCATTGAAGCTTGCCGGGTTGCCAAAGACTTGGGCCTTATTTAAGTGTGGTCATATCTGGGAATGGATCTGTTTGTCCCTGATTGACATTTTGACATATTGTCAATTCAGGTATCCTGAAATTCGGCTGTACGGACTTCAGTCAGAGTTTGTTGGGTTTTATGCGATTCTCGTGAAGTTGAGGTTTTACAGAAAGAAAGTAAAAGGAGCATAGCTTGAAAAAAATGATCCTCCGGTTCTTGCAAAGAAAGGAGGAAAAATAAATCCCGTTGGAGACCGGATAAATTTCCTGGCATTTTGTCAAATCAAAAACATCAGTTTTTGGATGAAAAAAGAGGAGAAAAACAGGTGCATTCGAGGTGAAAAAGCAAGAAAAACGGGAATTGGAGGCAAAATAAACGGGAATTCTTCCCGATTCTCGCCAGATTTGAGTGAAAAACCGGCGTGTTTTGATAAAAAGCCGGCATGTTTTTAGGAAAATATAGGCATGAATTGTGTCAAACATAGGCATAAAATCCCTTTTTTTATAGGGAAAAAAGATTGAAAAACCGGCTTTTTCCCTTTGTTTTTAGTTTGAAAGAAATATTCCCCTGTTAGCTAAAATGCCCTTGATTTTGCCGGGAGTTAGGTTCCGATTATTTTAACTGTCAAAATGCTAAAAAGGCTTTTGTTATAAATGCAGGTAAAAGTCTTTAACTAAACTGGTGAAGTCTTCTGTATAAACATGCCGCTCTTTCTCGATTGTCAGAGTATCGGTTTCTACCGAGGTTGGCTGTTGGTTGGTTATTTCAGCCAATAATCGTTTGGGTTGTGAAGCCGGAGTCGGCAGGACGGCCGTCTCTTTCCGCAAATAAAGAGCTTCCTTATATATAATAGGTATAAGTCGTTCCCGCTGGTCGAACGGGAGAATGAGGCACAACCTTCCGCCGGGGAACAGCAGTTGTTTGCTGCCGCTGATCAGTTCATCCAGCGACAACGTATCTGTATGTCGGGCCTGGTTCCGCTGTTTGTCGGGACATTTCAGGGAATTGATAAAATAAGGCGGATTGGAAACAATACAGTCATATTGGCGGATTCCGGCAAACTCCGTGACAAAATCGGCAAAAGGGCGGTGAATAACCTGCAGTCGCTGTCCGAAAGGAGAGCGGTCGGCATTCTCGCGGGCCTGCATACAGGCAGCCGGGTCAATATCCAAGGCGTCTATTATTGCCTGGCAACGCTGGGCGAGCATCAGGCTGATCAGGCCTGTCCCACAGCCAACGTCGAGGATAGACCGTGTGTTTTCAACAGAAGTCCAGGCACCTAATAATACACCATCGGTGCCTACTTTCATGGCACATTTGTCGTGCCAGACAGTAAACTGCTTGAATTGGAAATAAGGATTCGCCATCTTTTTTCTGATTATGAACTGCAAAATTAGAGAGATTCTACTATTTTTTGTACCTTTGGCACGTTTATTGTATAAAATTTATACAACTGCTTAATTAGAAATATGAAGAGTAAAAAGAAAATATTCTCCGACCCCTCGTTTATGACAGACGAGCCGATGGACATTGTTATACCAATTCTGACAGACTGTGATAACGATGATGATTTCTCGGAAGGAATTGATAAGCAGATAACGGAAGTACCTATTCTTCCGTTACGCAATATGGTTCTTTTCCCGGGAGTTGCCTTACCTGTTATGATAGGCCGAACTAAATCCATGAATCTGATCAAAGACAAAGCAAATTCAAAAGCGATGATTGGCGTAGTTTGCCAGCGTGATATGGAAGTGGATGAGCCAAAACAGGAAGATTTATATACCGTTGGGGTTATTGCCGATGTACTTCGAGTATTGGATATGTCGGATGGCATGACAACGGTCCTTTTACAGGGAAGAAAGCGTTTTGAATTGCAGGAATTGACACAGGATGAACCTTACCTGAAAGGGCGGATTTCCTTTATTGATGAACAAGTTCCTGAAAATCCAGATAGAGAGTTCAAGGCTGTGATGTCGAACATCAAGGACTTGATGATCAAGATTATGATGGCTACCAACGAACTGGCTAAACGGGAGTTGGCTCATGCTATCAAAAATAATAACAATGCGTTGTATCTGGTTAGTTATGCAAGTGCCAATCAGCTGAATGATGTGGCTGATAAGCAGATGTTGCTGGCAACTAACAATTTGAAGGATAGAGCTTATAAGCTGCTTACTTTATTGAACAAGGAGTTTCAGATGATAGAGTTGAAGGCTTCTATCCAGATGAAGACGCAGGAAGATATTGATAAACAGCAGAAGGAGTACTTTCTGCAGCAACAGATCAAGACTATCCAGGAAGAATTGGGTGGAAATACCGGCGACCGGGATATTCAGGACTTGAAAGAGAAAGCCATGACTAAAAAATGGCCGATGGCTGTTGCTGAGATCTTTGATAAAGAGCTTCACAAGTTGCAACGCCTGCATCCGCAGTCTCCGGATTACTCTGTGCAGATGCAGTATGTGCAGACAATTGTGGGATTGCCTTGGGAAACGTATTCGACAGATAATTTTAATCTGAATCATGCACGCCGTATTTTGGACCGTGATCATTACGGACTGGAAAAAGTAAAGGAACGTATCATCGAACATCTGGCTGTATTGAAGCTGAAGAAAGATATGAAGTCGCCGATTATTTGTCTTTATGGTCCTCCGGGAGTAGGAAAGACATCGTTGGGACATTCTATTGCGGAAGCTTTAGGCCGGAAATATGTGCGTGTATCGTTGGGCGGTTTGCACGATGAAGCTGAAATCAGAGGTCATCGCCGTACCTATATCGGAGCGATGTGCGGACGGATTCTGAAGAATTTACAGAAGGCCGGTACTTCTAATCCGGTATTTATCTTGGATGAGATCGATAAAGTGACAAATGATTTCAAGGGAGATCCGGCAGCTGCGTTGCTGGAAGTGCTGGATCCGGAGCAGAACAGTACGTTCCATGATAATTATCTGGATATTGATTATGACCTGAGTCATGTGATGTTTATCGCTACGGCCAATAACCTGAATACAATCTCTCAGCCGTTGCTGGACCGTATGGAGCTGATAGAAGTAAGCGGATATATCCAGGAAGAAAAGGTAGAGATCGCTGCCAAGCATCTGGTTCCGAAAGAAGCGGAGATTCACGGACTGAATAAGAAAGATGTAAAGTTGCCGAAGAAAACCATTCAGGCGATCATCGAATCTTATACCCGTGAGAGCGGCGTGCGCGAACTGGATAAGAAGATTGCCAAGCTGATGCGTAAGCTGGCCTTTAAAAAGGCTTCTGATGAAGCATTGCCTTCTCAGATTAAGCCGGAAGATCTGCATGATTATTTGGGCCCGGTTGAGTATACGCGCGACAAGTATCAGGGAAATGCCTATGCTGGCGTCGTAACCGGTCTGGCCTGGACTGCCGTAGGTGGTGAGATTCTGTTTGTCGAAACCAGTCTGAGCAAAGGAAAAGGCGGAAAGCTGACCCTGACCGGTAACTTGGGTGATGTCATGAAAGAATCGGCCATGCTGGCTTTGGAATATATTCATGCGCATGCAGCTTTATTCGGTATTGCCGAAGATATGTTTGAAAACTGGAATGTTCATATCCATGTACCGGAAGGAGCCATACCGAAAGATGGTCCGAGTGCAGGTATTACGATGGTGACTTCATTGGTTTCTGCCTTTACACAACGCAAGGTGAAGAGTAACCTGGCTATGACCGGCGAAATAACCTTACGTGGAAAAGTGCTTCCGGTAGGTGGTATTCGGGAAAAGATTCTGGCTGCCAAACGGGCCGGCATCAATGAGATTATCTTGTGTAAAGAGAATCAGAAAGACATAGATGAAATCAAACCCGAATATCTGAAAGGGCTTACATTCCATTATGTAACCGATATCCAGGAAGTCATCAAGCTGGCTTTACTGGATGAGAAAGTGGAGAATCCATTATTCTGAAATAGATTTATATATTGATGGACAGAAGTTGCAGCAGGGAACTTATTGGGAAAGAGTTCTGATCTGGCTGTGACTTCTGTTTTGTTTTTTGACATGTTTTGTTTTCAATTGTTGTTAAATTGACTGATTTTCCTTTTCTTTGCAAATAATTCTAGAAGAACAGGCGAAAACGGATGAAACTCAAGGAACGGATATCTTATTTTATGGTACTGATGGCAAGCTTTCTGGTTTTGCTCTCGGTCGTTGTTCCTCATCATCATCATGCTGACGGTTCTCCTTGTTATGAATGGCTGTGGAAGGGTGTTTCTTCCGATTCTCATACGCATTCTCAGGAAAGTGATCATGACCATGCCACAGACTGTACCCATAATCAGGCATTAAAACCGGCCATCGAGAAACATGTCGTATCTGACGACATACATCTTTGGCTTGTTCCTTTATATTCCTTTTTTAATCTGCTGCGTCAGAATGATTCTGACTGGCTTTGCGCCTTATTTGAGCAAGGGCAGACTGTGTATCAGGAAACCTTGCATACCTCGTGGATTCCACGGGCCACTGGATTACGGGCGCCTCCTTCTCTGATTTGATTTTCTATTGTAAAGGAAAGCAAAGACTTTTGCTTTCAGGCAGATTATTCATCTGAATGCAGGTGAATGCTGTAACTATGAATTTATGCTATTAATCAAATCAGAAATCAAATGAAGAAAATATATTGGATATTTCTGGCAACAGCCTATCTGCTGGCAGGTTGTCAGGCAAAAAGTGTACACGAAGATCACGACCATGAGCAGCATCATGAAGAAGAAGCCGGGCATGATCATGAGCATGAAGAACATGACCACGAGCACGAACATGCTGAAGCGGGAGAAAACCATGTAGCAGGTGAAATTGTCTTTAAGAAGGCGAATGCGGAAGCTATCGGTTTGCAGACGGAAGAAATACAGCCGGCGGCCTTTTCGGAAGTATTGAAAACAAGCGGACAGATTCAGGCTGCTCAAGGTTCTGAATCGGTTGTTGTGGCAACGGTTCCGGGTGTGGTTACTTTAGGAACGACTCGTTTTGTAGATGGAACGGCTGTACAGAAAGGACAGACTATTCTGTCGCTGGCTTCACAGTCATTGTCTGAGGGTGATGTCGCCTTGCGTTTGAAGAATGCGTATGAAACGGCGCAGAAAGAATATGAACGCATGAAAGGACTGGTGGCTGATAAGATCGTTTCAGAAAAAGACTTTGAACAAGCCCGCCTGGCCTATGAAAATGCGAAGGTGGCCTATGATGCTGTTAGCGGAAAACATTCATCAAAGGGTGTGGCTGTTACGGCAACGATGAGCGGTTTCCTGAAGAATATTCTGGTAAAAGAGGGCGATTATGTAGCCGTAGGTCAGCCTTTGGCTACGATCTCACAGAATAACCGGCTGGTATTGCGGGCCGATGTCTCGGAAAAATATTATGCGCATTTACCTTTGATGCGGTCGGCTTATTTCAAAACGCCGTATGACGATCAGGTCTATAAATTGGATGAGCTGAACGGACGTTTCCTTTCATACGGAAAGTCGTCGGCCAATAATTCTTTCTATATACCCGTCTTGTTTGAGTTCGACAACAAAGGATCCGTAATACCTGGCTCATTCGTGGAAGTCTATCTGTTGGGTCGTCCGATGGAAGGCGTCTTGAGTCTGCCGCATAGCGCTTTTGTAGAAGAACAAGGACTGTTCTTTGTCTACATCCGGCTGGATGAGGATTGCTACAAGAAGCAGGAAGTTTCTTTAGGAGCTGACAACGGCGAACGTGTCCAGATACTTTCCGGACTGAAGGCCGGTGATCAGGTCGTAACGAAAGGTGCTTATCAGATCAAGTTAGCTTCGGCTTCGAATGCTATTCCGGCTCATACACATAATCATTAAACGAAATCGATACGGATATGCTGAATAAAATTATACATTATTCATTGCACAACCGGCTCGTCGTTTTGGTATGTGCCGTGTTGTTGCTGATAGGCGGAACTTATACAGCCTATCATACGGATGTGGATGTCTTTCCGGATCTGACGGCGCCGACAGTTGTTGTCATGACGGAAGCAAACGGTATGGCTCCGGAAGAAGTAGAGCGCTTGGTAACTTTCCCTGTGGAAACGGCTGTCAATGGTGCTACGCATGTTCGCCGCGTCCGTTCTTCTTCGACAACGGGTTTTTCGGTTGTATGGGTAGAATTCGACTGGGGAACGGATATTTATCTGGCCCGTCAGATTGTATCGGAGAAGTTGGCGATTGTAACAGATGACCTACCTCAGAATGTAGGTCGCCCGACCATGGGACCGCAGTCGTCTATCTTGGGAGAAATGATGATTATCGGATTGACTTCTGATTCGACTTCCTTGCTGGATGTACGAACTTTGGCCGATTGGACCATCCGTCCGCGATTACTTTCTACCGGCGGTGTGGCACAGGTAGCTGTTATCGGTGGCGACATCAAGGAATATCAGATCTTATTGGATCCGGCGCGGATGAAACATTATGGAATCGGGTTAGATCAGGTTTTACTGGTTTGCCGCCAGATGAACCAGAATGCCAATGGCGGTGTCTTGTATGAATATTCCAATGAATATATTATACGTGGCGTCTTGACGACCACAAAAGCAGAAGAGCTGGCCAAAGGCGTTGTGGCCATGACGCCGGATAATACGCCGATTCTTCTGGAAGATATAGCAACCGTGAAAGTCGGAGGTAAGCAGCCGAAGTTAGGTCTGGCTTCTGAACGGACAAAGCCGGCTGTTCTGGTAACAGTAACCAAGCAGCCGAATACCAGTACAATCGAACTGACGGAGAAGTTGGATGCAGTTATGGCTGATTTGCAGAAGAACTTGCCGAAGGATGTACATGTCTCGACGGATATTTTCCGCCAGAGCCGTTTCATTGATAGCTCAATCAACAATGTAAAGGAGAGTTTGTTCGAAGGTAGTTTCTTCGTGATCATTGTTCTCTTCCTATTCTTGATGAATGTGCGGACAACGATCATCTCGCTGGTGGCTTTGCCGCTTTCGCTGCTGGTTTCCATCCTGACTTTACATTATCTTGGTTTAACCATCAATACGATGAGTTTGGGCGGTATGGCAATTGCCATCGGTTCGCTGGTGGATGATGCGATTGTAGATGTGGAGAATGTGTATAAGCGGTTACGGCAGAATCGGATGTTACCAGTAGAACAACAGCGCCCAACGAAGGATGTCGTCTTTGATGCTTCACGGGAAGTGCGTATGCCGATCCTGAATTCAACCTTGATTATTGTAGTCAGCTTTGTGCCTTTGTTCTTCCTGACAGGAATGGAAGGCCGAATGCTGGTTCCGCTGGGAATTGCTTTCATCGTCGCTTTGTTTGCTTCTACCGTAGTAGCCTTGACATTGACTCCGGTTTTATGCAGTTATCTGTTGGACCGAAAGGGAAAGAAACCGGCGCAAGATGCCTGGGTTGCAAGAAAGCTGCGTGGTATATATGAGAAGGCTTTGCTTTTCTCGATTCATCATAAACGGGGCGTATTGGCTTCTACAATATGTGTGTTTATTGTTGCTTTGGGATTATTCTTTACGTTGGGACGTAGCTTCCTGCCTCCGTTCAACGAAGGTTCATTTACAATTAATGTCAGTTCATTGCCGGGTATCTCGTTGGAAGAATCGGATAAGATCGGGCGTCGGGCAGAAGAGTTGCTGTTGCAGGTGCCGGAAATCCAGACGGTGGCCCGTAAAACCGGACGTGCTGAATTGGATGAACACGCTTTAGGTGTTAATGTCAGTGAGATTGAAGCTCCGTTTGAGTTGAAAGACCGTTCGAGAGCGGAAGTAACGAACGATGTCCGTCAGAAGCTGTCGACGATTACCGGTGCGAACATTGAGATCGGTCAGCCGATTTCCCACCGTATTGATGCCATGCTTTCGGGTACGGAAGCAAATATTGCCATCAAGTTGTTCGGAACGGACCTGAACCGGATGTTCCAGATCGGAAATCAGATCAAGGATGCGGTGAAAGGAATTGAAGGACTGGTGGACTTGAAGGTAGAACAGCAGATCGAACGTCCGCAGCTGACGATTACACCGAAGCGAGACATCTTGGCCAAGTTTGGTATTCCATTGCCGGAATTCCAGGAATATGTGAATGTCATGCTTGGCGGGGAAGTCGTCAGTCAGGTATACGATGACGGAAAGACCTTCGATCTGACGGTCAAGACGTCTGACGAGAGCCGGGCTACGATGGACGATATCCGTAATCTGATGATCGATGCCAACGGAACCAAAGTACCGTTGAGTTATGTGGCCGATATCCGTTCGGCAGCCGGACCGAATACAATCAACCGCGAGAATGTTTGCCGGAAGATTGTGATCAGTGCCAATGTCTCGGAGCGTGACTTGCGAGGCGTGGTAAACGATATCCAGCAGGCCGTGAATGAGAAGATTGTTCTTCCCGAAGGTTATCATATCGAATACGGCGGACAGTTTGAGAGCGAACAGGCAGCCAGTCGTACGCTGTTGCTTACTTCGCTGATGTCGTTGATCGTTATCTTCCTTTTATTATATCATGAGTTCAAAGATGCCCGCGAGAGTGGCGTAGTAATGATCAATCTGCCGTTGGCCTTGATCGGTGGCGTGTTTATCTTATGCCTGACTTCGGGCGAGGTCAGTATTCCGGCAATCATCGGGTTTATTTCCCTTTTCGGCATCGCTACGCGCAACGGTATGTTATTGATCAGTCATTATACGCAGTTGCGGAGTGAAGGAATGCCGTTGCAACGGGCTGTTGTGCAAGGTTCGCTGGATCGTCTGAACCCGATTCTGATGACGGCTTTGAGTTCGGCATTAGCTCTGATTCCGTTGGCGGTGAATGGCGATCTGCCCGGTAATGAAATCCAAAGTCCGATGGCAACGGTCATCTTGGGCGGATTACTTTCTTCTACCTTCCTCAACGGGTTTATCATTCCAATCATTTATTTACTTATGAATAAAGAGGAGAAACAGATATGCTAAGAAAACAGATATTTACAATCGCTTTATGCATCGGCTTCTCGGCAGCCTTCTCACAGGAAGTCTGCCGTCCGCAGACGATGGATGAAATGCTCCAGCTGATTGAGCAGAACAATAAGGACCTGAAGGCCGGAGCTTCGCAGACAGAAGCCTTCAAATGGCAGGCGCGGACAGAGAATAATTTGCCTGATCCGGAAGTTACTTATTCGCATCAGTGGGGAAACAAGGAAGGCATGGGTTTTACGGGTGAATTGATTGCCAGCCAGTCGTTCAACTTCCCGACGCTTTATGCCCAGCGCAACAAACTGAACGAATCACGTTTCCGTTCGTTCGATGCCCAGTATGCCACTTCGCGCCAGCAGATTCTGTTGCAGGCGCAGCAGGCTTGCCTCGACTTGATCTACCTGAACCAGTTGCAGGCTTTGTTGGACGAACGCCTGGCCAATGCCGAGGCTCTGAGCCGTTTCTATGCTTCACAGCTGGAAAAGGGTTCGGCCAATGTTATCGAGACGAACAAGATTGACCTGGAGCTGCTGAATGCCCGCAATGAAGTGCGGCAGAACGAAGCGGCACGCCAGGCAAAACTGGAAGAACTGACGGCCTTGAACGGCGGCATTCCGGTAGCTTTTGCCGATACGGTTTATCGGTCGGCCTGGGAATATCCGTCCGATTTCGAAGCATTCAAGATAGAAGCTTTGGCTTCATTGCCCGAAATGCAGGCCTTACAAAGCGAGCAGGCGGCCGCATCTCGTTCGGTGACGGTTAGCAAACAACAATGGTTGCCGAATCTGACATTAGGATATCGAATGAATCCGTCGAGTGGAGGTGAGCGTTATAATGGTGTGTTGGTAGGTATTTCCATCCCGCTTTTCTCCAATCGTGGAAAAGTAAAGCAAGCCAAGGCCGAGCGCTTCTATGCTGAAACCAAGGTACAGAGTTTTACGGATACCGAGACGGCGGCTTTGCGCCAAGTCTGGGTTCAGGCGGGTAAACTGAAGGTATCGGCGGACGAATATGCATCGGTTCTGCAGAAGCAGAATAATATCGCGCTGCTGAACAAGGCGATTCAGGCCGGACAGATTTCGATGATCGAATACTTCGTCAATGTAACGACTTTCTATCAGAGCATGCAGAATTATCTGCAGTTGCAGAATGAATATCAGAAAGCGATGGCACAGCTTTATCGCTTCCGCTTATAACAGAAAAATCAGAGAAAAGCCCTGTCGTTTCGGTCGGCAGGGCTTTTTTTGTATCATTTTTTATTTTCGGATGCAGTATTTGTGCTTTCTTCGCATTTAACTGATAAAATAATTCGAAAAGATGAGCGAACAGGAGTTGGCTGAAGGTTGCCGGGCTGGCGATAATCGGGCGCGCAAGGAGCTGTATGAGCTTTTTGCCCAGCCGATGTTATGCCTATGTTTCCGCTACGTCGCCAATTTGGAACAGGCTCAGGACTTGCTACACGACGGCTTCCTGAAAGTCTTTTCGTCTATTTCTTTGTTTACTTATCAGGGAGAAGGCAGCCTTAGGGCGTGGATGAGCCGGGTATTTACCAATGTAGCCCTGGGCTTTCTGCGGGCCAATAAATTATTGCCTTCGCTGGTTCCGCTGGAAACGATAACTGATACTGCCGACGAAGAAGAAGAGCCGGATGCCAATCGTTTGCCAATCGACGTACTGATGCGCCTTGTGGCGGAACTACCGCCGGGTTATCGTACGGTATTCAATCTTTATGTGTTTGAGGAATGGTCGCACAAAGAGATTGCCGCTTATTTGCATATACAGGAGAAATCATCGGCCTCACAACTCAATCGGGCGCGTAAGATGCTGATGGAACGAATACGAAACTATCTAAAATCAACAGAGTAATGGAAGAAAAGCAGCATGACATCATTGAAGTCTGTCGCAGGCGAAAAGAGGAATTCCGGCTTCCATTGCCTGTGGACGGATGGGAACGTCTGGAAGCCGACTTGCAGGCAATGGAGAAACCGATGCGCCGCCGGATTGTGTGGTGGCGCTGGCTGGCGGCTGCTGCATTGCTGGCTGGTATTACTTTCTCCGGCTGGTGGCTGTGGCAGATGCCGGAGATAGAGCCGTTGCCGGAAGAAGTCGTTACAGCAACCGTAGCTGAAGAAGTACGTCCGGTTGTTCCCGAGGTAGAAGTCTTGCCATTGGCTTATCTTTCCGTGCGGGAGGAAGAAATCTCACTGCATGCAGTGGCGGTACCGGAAGAGAAGAAGGAATCTGTTCCCGAAGAACCGGCTGCTGTTTCTGTATCGGAAGAACCGGCAAAGGAAGAAGAAGTCAAGCCGGAAACATCCGTCTGGACATTACCCGAAGAAAAACAGCCTCGTCGCCGTAGAGGAAGCTGGTCATTTGGTTTGGCTGCCGGCGGGAGCGGGGCGATGAATCTGTCGTTGGCATCTGTGGATGATAATTATGTAGCCAGCGATCCTATACAGCCGGGAGTAGACGGTAGTGATGAAGATGACGATGACCAGAAACCGGAAGAAAGCCTGCAAACCCGCGGCTTGTCGGCTGTATCAGGTATACGGGAGCCGTCGCTCGATTATCATCATCGCCTGCCGATTTCGTTTGGTTTCTCGGCCCGTTATGCCTGGAAACCGGATTTAGGCATAGAAACGGGACTGACATATACTTGGCTTTATTCGTCGTTACGTTCGGGCGGTTACCGGACGGGCGAACAGTCATTGCATTATTTAGGAATACCTCTCAAGCTGAATTGGACATTCTGGCGGAAAGACAATCTGTCGTTCTATCTCTCTGGTGGCGGGTTGCAGGAATATTGTGTATCGGCACGTAGGCAATTCGTCGGTGAATCGTCCTATTCATTACCCGTCAACCGCTGGCAGACTTCGATACAGGGCGGATTAGGATTCCAGATTCAGGTATATAAATCAGTCTCCATTTATCTGGAACCCAATTTTGGTTATTACTTCGATATGTTGGGAACCAGTCAGGTGGAAACGTACCGGACCGAGAATCCATTGAATATCGGACTACAAATCGGTGTCAGGTTTGGCAAATAATCCCGAAAAGTATTACTTTTGCAGGTAATTATAAGTTAAACTAAAAACGACAAATATGAGTGAATTGAAGCAAATCGCAGCAATGCCGTGGGAAGACCGCCCCGAAGGTTGTACTGACGTGATGTGGCGTTATTCAAAGAATCCGGTGATCGGACGTTATCACATCCCGACATCCAACAGTATCTTCAACAGCGCCGTTGTTCCGTTCAAGGATGGGTATGCCGGAGTGTTCCGTTGCGACAACAAAGCTGTACAGATGAATATCTTTGCCGGCTTCAGTAAAGACGGTATTAACTGGGAAATCAATCATGAACCGATCCAGTTTAAAGCCGGAAATACGGATATGATTGAATCAGAATATAAATATGATCCGCGTGTTGCCTGGATTGAAGACCGTTATTGGATTACCTGGTGTAATGGTTATCACGGACCAACCATCGGTATTGCTTATACCTTCGACTTCCAGGAATTCTTCCAGTGCGAGAATGCTTTCTTGCCGTTCAACCGTAACGGTGTGTTGTTCCCGCAGAAGATTAACGGTAAATATGCCATGTTGAGCCGTCCGAGCGATAACGGTCATACCCCGTTTGGTGATATTTACATCAGCTACAGTCCGGATATGAAATACTGGGGCGAACACCGTTGTGTGATGAAAGTAACTCCTTTCCCGGAAAGTGCTTGGCAGTGCCTGAAGATCGGTGCCGGATCTGTTCCGTTTATGACAGAAGCCGGATGGTTGATGTTCTACCACGGCGTTATCCAGACTTGCAACGGTTACCGTTATTCGATGGGTGCAGTTATCCTGGATAAGGAGAATCCGGAAAAGGTACTGTATCGTACGCGCGATTATATCCTGGCTCCGGCAGCTCCTTATGAATTACAGGGCGATGTGCCTAATGTTGTATTCCCATGTGCCGCTTTGCAGGATGGCAAACGTGTAGCTGTTTATTATGGTGCAGCTGATACAGTTGTTTGTATGGCATTCGGTTATATCGACGAAATCATCGAATTTGTAAAGACACATTCAATCGTTTAATTGAATCCTGAAAAAGCCGGCGTATTTTCATCAAAATACGCCGGCTTTTTATAAAAATACGCCAGCTTTTCTTTCAAATCTAACGTATATCGAAAATGATTCCCTTGAGGATTGAAAATGATCCTCGTTTATTTTGTCGGGAGGCTTTATTCAATTGCCATTTCTTCCCATTTCCCGTTCACTAATTCACAAGTTGCTCTGAATCCTTTTGCTTTAAGGAGTTCGAAAGCTTCCTCGCGACCGTCGTTGACAAGATCCGGATAATGGCTGTCTGAATTGACCATGATTGGAATATGACGTTCACGGATGGCCTCCAGGAACTTTTCGTGCGGATAAATTTCCCCTTTCTTCTTCAGGTTTTTCGTATTGATTTCGGCCATTAGTCCTTTCTCGGCAATCAAATCCAGATAAGCAAACAGTTCTTTGGTGTACCAGTCCGCATCCAGCGAGAAACCTGTGTATCGTTGTCCGTTCATGTAGATTTTATCGAGGTGGCCAACAATGTCGATGCCTCCGGCCTCTACCATCGCACAAGAAGAATCGTAGTAATGCTTGACTAATTTACGTATATCACCTTCGTAATACTGATCGACTCCACGGGCAAAGTCACTGAAAGCCCCGTCGATACACATCATGTTCTCTTCTGCCAGCGGATAGGCAATGGGGAGGAAATGAATGGAGCCGATCCGATAATCCAGTGGCAGACTCGTAAAATAATCGATCGACGCGTTGTAGGTCTTATCCAGGTAATCAATTTCCAGTCCGGTGTAAATTTCCAGTTGTCCGGCATATTTCTTCCTGAGCCGGTCTATTTCTTCCAGATATTCATTCATGTCTTCTTTGGACATGTTCCAGAAGGTTTCGAAGGGCAGGGGAGAATGAGAGGAAAACCCATAAGCCCGAAATTGATGCTGAATGGCGAATTTGACAAAGTCTTCCGGGAAACTTCTTCCGTCGCAGAAGTTACAATGGCTATGATAATTGCTAAGTTGCATAAGTTGTTTTATCTTTATTGCTTTTGTTCTGTAAAGTTAATAGTTTTATGCGAGTTGCGGAACAGGATTGTCCGCTTTTCTTCATCTGGAATCAATCTACGCGCATCAGGTGATAATAGGCCGGTTTGATCTTTTCTTCCGCTTCCTGGTAAAGGCGGTTTATGGCTTCCACATCCAGCCCTTTTTCTTCCCATTCAGCCTGGTGGTGGGCAAACAGATCATAGATTTCGTTCCATACGGGCGTTAATGTTTGAATGTAACCTGTGCCTTGGGCATTCCAAAGTTCAGACCAGTGAATGTATTTCTGTCCGTTGCCCCGATGGATGGGATAGGCCTGTGTTTTCAGCAGGGTAGCAAAGTAACACAAAGGAGCTGTTTTGAATTGCGGACTATACAACACCAGTTCCGGCTGTTGTTCACCTAGCTTCACCCAAAGAGGCAAAGCAATGGCTGTAGGCGGATAACCCAATTCGGTCCACATCGTTGTCAGTTCCGGATTCATTCCTTTCTTTACCCCTTGAATCACGATTGAAGCCGTACTCTCAAACCGGGGAATCAAATCCTGTTCGAGTTGCCATTCCGTGTTCTTTTCTTCTTTCAAGTCTTTACGGAACAAGCTGTGATAAAAAGAATGTGAGACTTCCTGGAAGATCGATCGCGGTGTCAGTCCTTGCGGATAGATGTCGGCAAAAATCTTTTTAGCACTCTCATAACGGATATAACCATAGCCTTCGTCCTTTCTGCCTTCAAACGAGAAATTCGTATAGACAAGATAACCGTCAGGCGCCAGATTCGGATCGTTTACATCCTTTTTATAGTACTTCGTATTGTTGGTCTCATAATAAGCTGCCCCGCCAAAAGCATCGATGATACCGAAATTGGCTTCGACCCGCATCGGACGGGATAGCGTATCGAGGAAATGCTCGAAGTCCTGTTGGTTCTTGCATATTTCCAAAGCACGGCGCATCAGGCGGCCTTCGTGATCCATTTCCTGTACATCATCGTCTTTCAGATTAAAGGATGCTGTATTCATGATGGCAAATCCGGCTTCATTAACGCCTGTCCAGATATCATAGTCGGTCGAATCACTGTTAACCAGCCCCAGGAAATTATATTTTTCTCCCTTTTCAAACGTAATATGATTATAGCGTGTCCCGGTATCGCGGTGCTTCCACATCAGCGGACGGCCGTCGGGTGTCGCTTTTCCGGAAACAATCACCGAAGTACAGGCACTACCAGATTCGTGTAGTAGAAAACAACTTAAAAGAATGCTTACAAGCAAAAGTGATTTCATTTGATGATATATTGGTTATTCGGCAAAAGTAAGGAGTTTATTTGAATTTTGAAAAGGGAAGGCATATTCCTCTTCTTTTCATTCCGGCACCAGGAAGAAAGCAGAAAGAGATAAATAGGGTTGGGGAATATAAAAAATCTCCAGTTTCAGGACAGAAACCGGAGATCTTTGTATTGGAAAAGGCAATCGCCAATCAGGCATGACTGGCACCGCCCATGATGTCGAGCAATTCGTTGGTAATGGCCTGCTGACGGGTCTTGTTGTACTGCAATGTAAGCTGACGAATCAGTTCATTGGCGTTGTCGTTGGCCGTTTGCATAGCCATCATACGAGCCGCATGTTCGGAAGTGGTCGTATCAAGCAAAGTTGTATAAATTTGCAGATCCAACATCTTCGGGAACAATAATTGCTGCAAGGTATAAACCGAAGGTTCCAGAATATAATCGGTAACATACGATGTATTATCAGCTTGCTTCGTCTCTTCCTGGATAGACAGTGGAAGATATATTTTATGCGTCAAAATTTGCTGTACCATGTTTTTGAAGTGATGGTATAACAAGTCTATCTGATCTACCTGCTTGCTGACATATAACTCTCGTAACTGTGCCGCTAATTTGCCTGCCTTTTCATATTCCAGATTATCGGCGATGGCAACAAATTCATCATGATATTCATACCCGGCCTTTTGCAGCTCTTTGGCTATTTTTTTACCCACCGGATAGAATTCGATATGAATCTGCTTGGCTTTATACGACTGGATTAATTCTTCTAACGACTTCCATACATTGGCGTTGAAACTACCGCACAAGCCCGTGTTGGAAGAACAAACCACAATGGCTACGTTCTTAACCTCACGCCGGACTGTATAAGGTGAATCGAATTCTTGTTCGGCGGCCAGCAGACTTTGCAGAATATCCGTCAGCTGCTCAGCGTAAGCCAGTGTCCGTTCGGTTGCAGCTTGCGTATGATGCAGTTTGGCTGAAGCTACCATTTTCATGGCAGCTGTAATCTTCTGCGTACTCTGGATCGAATTAATCCGATTTTTAATCTCTTTCAATGAGGCCATAGTCGTCTGTTATTTTTTATAAGAAGCTGCTATTTGTTTGGCAGTTTCTTCCAGTATCGTTGTAATTTCATCATTGATTGTACCTTTCTTCAGTACATCCAGTACGTCACGTTGATGGTTTACCTGCAGTGACTCTAAGAATGAATTCTCAAACTCATGTACTTTATTCAACGGTACATCACGCAACAGTCCTTTTGTCGCGCAGTATAAGATGGCAATCTGCTTCTCAACAGGCATCGGGCTGTATTGAGGCTGAATCAACAGCTGGGTATTCTTCTGTCCCTTATCGATAGTAAAGGCAGTAACTGGGTCCATTTCTCCACCGAACTTGGCAAATGATTCCAGTTCACGGAACTGAGCCTGGTCAATCTTTAACGTACCAGCTACTTTCTTCATCGCCTTCAACTGGGCATTACCACCTACACGAGAAACGGAAATACCTACGTTGATAGCCGGACGGTTACCTTGGTTGAAAAGGTTTGTCTCCAAGAAAATCTGACCATCGGTAATAGAAATCACATTAGTCGGAATGTAGGCAGAGACATCACCGGCCTGAGTCTCGATAATAGGAAGTGCAGTTAATGAACCACCACCTTTTACACGAGATTTCATGCTGTCAGGCAGATCATTCATCTGGCATGCCACTTCCTGCTGGTTGATGATACGGGCTGCACGTTCCAGCAAACGGGAGTGCAGATAGAAGATATCACCCGGGTAAGCTTCACGTCCGGAAGGACGGCGCAAGATCAGAGATACTTCACGATAGGCAACAGCCTGCTTTGACAAGTCATCATATACAACCAAAGCATGACGGCCGCTGTCGCGGAAATATTCACCGATAGCAGCACCGGCAAAAGGAGCAAAATACTGCATGGCAGCCGGATCGGACGCAGTTGCACTAACAACGACTGTATAATCCATAGCTCCCTTTTCCTGTAGTGTATTTACAAGGGCAGCAACGGTAGAACCTTTCTGACCGATAGCTACGTAAATACAATATACCGGATTCCCGGCTTCATAAGCAGCCCGTTGGTTGATGATTGTATCAATGGCAATCGCCGTCTTTCCTGTCTGACGGTCGCCGATGATCAACTCACGCTGGCCACGTCCGATAGGAATCATGGCATCGATAGCCTTGATACCTGTCTGCAACGGTTCATTTACCGGCTGGCGGAAGATTACTCCCGGCGCCTTTCTTTCCAGCGGCATCTCGCAGGTTTCACCGGTAATTTCTCCTTTTCCGTCGATCGGATTTCCTAACGGATCAATTACACGGCCTATTAAGTTCTCATTTACATTGATAGAAGCAATTCGGCCTGTACGTGTAACGGTATCACCTTCCTTAATCAGATCGGTAGGACCTAACAGTACGGCACCGACGTTGTCTTCTTCCAAATTCATGACGATGGCTTCCATACCATTGTCAAAGCGGAGCAATTCATTGGCTTCAGCGTTGTCCAGTCCGTAGATACGAACTACACCATCGCTCACCTGCAATACGGTACCCACTTCTTCCAGCTTGATACTCGTATTGATTCCTTCCAGTTCTTTCCGAAGGATATCTGAAACTTCGCTGATTTTTATCTGGTCTGTCATATTTTCAGTTTTATTTTCTTTGCAGTAACTGCTCGCGGATATGCTTCAACTGAGATGCATAGCTGGCATCCAGACGATAATTCCCGATTTGCAAGCAGAAACCTCCAATTAGTTCAGGTTTAACTTCTCCGGAAAACTCGATTGTATCACCGGTTTCCTGGTGAAGTCTCTCAATTAAATGCTTTTGCGTACTTTCCTGAATGGGCGACGCAGAGCTGAATCGAATTCGAGTAATTTTCTTTTCCTTCCGGTACAGATAAATATAAATGTATGTCATGAAAGGCAAACAGCTTTCACGTTTATGGTTCAAAACCATACGAATGAAGCGTTTGTATAAGTCACAAACTTCTATTCCTCCAGCATTAATCAACAACTTTTCTTTATCTGCAACCGAGACAATAGGATTTTGCAAGGTCTCTTTAAGTTCCGGAAAGAGCAGGAAACTCTCTTTTAGCATTTTCATATCGTCATATACACGTGTTTCTTCTTTCTTCTCCATTGCCAGAGAAAAAAGGGCTCGTGCATATCTGGATGAAATAGTTCCTAAATCCATACCTTACGATTTATTGAATGACATTTCATCAAGCATCTTATTGATGATCTCTTCCTGGCTGTTGTCCCGGCTGATTTTCTCTTTCATCACTTTTTCAGCAATGGAAATGGAAAGATCGGTAATTTCCTTACGGACTTCACGGATAGCTTTTTCTTTTTCTTCACGAATCTGACGTGTTGCCTCTTCCATTTGTCTGTTAGTCTCTGCAGCCGCTTTCTGGTGAGCTTCTTCAATGATATGCTCTTTTTCTTTCAAAGCCTCTTTTAGAATGGCATTCTGTTTTTCCTTCGCTTCCGATATGATTCTTTCTCCTTCTTCTTTGATGTTTGTCAGCTGTTCATTGGCTTTACGGGCCGTATTCAGTGATTCCTCGATAAAGGCTTTCCGGTCTTCAATCGCTTTTACGATAACCGGAAAACCATATTTGGAAAGAATGATCAAAACAATACCGAACGAAAGAATCATCCAGAACAGAAGTCCTGAATCCGGTGTTAGTAATGACATATTCTACTATACTTTTGGCTTATTGGAATAATCCGAGGAAACAAACTACGATAGCAAACAGCGCTACACCTTCAACCAAAGCACCCATGATCAACATAGAAGTACGAATGTCACCCGCTGCAGACGGTTGGCGTCCGATAGCTTCAACGGCACCTTTACCGATTAGACCAATACCAATACCTGCTCCGATAGCTGCCAAACCAGCTCCCATTGTTGCACCTAATTTAGCTACACCTGCTGCAGCTGCTTGTAATAAAATTGCTGATAACATAACTTCTTTAGTTTTTAATTTATGAACCTTTAATTTATTTATTCGAAAAAGTAAATCTCCATTGTCTACTCTTTTATGGGTAGAGAGAGAATATTAGTCTTCTACACGCGCCAGTCCGATATAGCAGGCTGATAGAAGAGTAAAGATATAGGCTTGTAAACAAGCCACAAACAATTCAAGGCAATTCATGAAAATACAGAATGCCACAGATACGATTGTCATGCCTAAATTAATTATAACTCCCATTGAAGCTGTAATAAAAATCAGGCAGGTTAAAGCCAAGATAATCGTATGTCCTGCCATGATGTTGGCAAACAAACGGATCATCAATGCAAATGGTTTGGTAAACACGCCAAAGAATTCTACAAATGGCATGATAGGTAACGGACATTTCAGGTAAATAGGAGTATTAGGCCAGAAAATGTCTTTCCAATATCCTTTTGTAGCAAACAGGTTGACCGCAATGAATGTGCATACAGCCAATACCATCGTAATGGTAATATTACCTGTCAGATTGGCTCCTCCGGGGAATATAGGAATAATTCCTAACAGATTATTGATCAATATAAAGAAGAATACTGTCAGCAGATAAGGAGAAAAGAACCGGTAAGACGCACCTGCATTCTTTTTGATGACATCTTCATATATATAATTAATAACCATTTCCATACAGCCTGTCAATCCGCCGGGTGCCTCGCTTGGGTGTTTCTTGTACCATTGGGCGGTCTTCAATATTAACAATGATAATATTGTGCAGCTTAGAAGCAAGCCCCACACATTTTTTGTCATTGAAATATCAATCGGACGAACCACTTCTCCTGAAGGCAGCGTTTCTATTACCTTACCTGTGTAGTCGCCTGTTTGTGCAATAGAAAAACCCTGGTAGCTTTTTCCATCCTGCAAACGAGATGAAAGAAAAACATGCCAACCGTTTTCTTCGCCTTTGACGATGATAGGTAATGGAATAGAAATTTCATGTTCTCCCCATTCTGTAATATGCCATGTATAGGCATCCTGAATATGAGAGAATACAATGTTCTGCACATCAACTTGCCCTTCTGCTTTCAACTGGAAACTTACCAGCAGGATACAGAAGCAAAGCAAGCTTTTCAGATATTTACGGATTTTTCTGTTCATCTTTTTCCCTTTTTTCTCTTTTCATTCTTTTCTTTTCATACAGGTAAATTGTGTATGTTTCCAAAGCAAGATAAATGAAGTAGAATAACATCAGTGTAAACCCAAACGCACGCAATTGAACTCCAATCCAATTGGCATACATCCATAGGAAAATGCAAGCCAGTAAAAATTTACTGCAGCGAACGAGCATAAAGGTCGTTACAGAAACATCTCCATTCTTACGTTTTACTTTGTCGAGGAAATATACCATGGCCAGTGCAGTAAGCCAGTAAAAACAGGGTATCGAAGGATACCATTCGAAATAATGGTCTGGCCAAATAGTATAAAGAAGACCTCCTAATGTGACGCCGATGGCCACATAGATAAACGTAATTAGACCGAAAAGTTTTATTTTTAATCTTCCACTCATGGTTTGAATTATTTTTCTGCACAGACGGTCACTATGTCATTTTCGATCTTGACAAAGCCACTGTCTATGGGTTGTTCATATTCTTTCCCATTTACAAGATATCGAATAATCCCTTTCTGCAGTGCTGTTATTAAAGGAGCATGATGAGGCAATACATCAAAAGAACCATTGATTCCAGGAAATGTAACCGACTCAGATTCTCCTTCAAATAAAACCTTTTCAGGGGTGATAATTCTAACTTTCATTTTCGTTACTTAGCTTGTTGAGCCAATCGTTTACCTTTTTCAATTACATCTTCAATGGTTCCAACATTCAAGAATGCCTGTTCAGGAATATCATCCGTTTCACCATCCATAATCATGTTGAAGCCTCTGATTGTATCTTCAATAGATACCATAACTCCAGGAACACCTGTAAATTGTTCAGCTACAGTAAAAGGCTGGGAGAGGAATCGCTGAACACGACGAGCCCGGTTGACAATTTGCCGGTCTTCGTCAGAAAGTTCTTCCATACCCAAAATGGAAATAATATCTTGTAATTCTTTATTGCGTTCCAAGATTTGCTTTACCCGTTGAGCACATTCGTAATGTTCTTTACCAACTACCAAAGGATCAAGAATACGGGATGTTGATTCCAATGGGTCAACTGCCGGGTAAATACCTAATTCTGTAATTTTTCTACTCAACACCGTTGTTGCATCCAAGTGAGTAAATGTTGTTGCCGGAGCCGGGTCAGTTAAGTCATCGGCAGGTACATATACAGCCTGTACTGAGGTAATAGAACCTTTTTTCGTTGAAGTAATACGTTCCTGCATAGCTCCCATTTCGGTAGCCAGCGTCGGTTGGTAACCTACAGCAGATGGCATTCGGCCCAACAGCGCGGAAACTTCAGAACCTGCCTGAGTGAATCGGAAGATATTATCAATGAAGAACAAAATATCTTTAGATTCTCCTTCTTTTGATAAATCACGGAATGATTCTGCGATAGTCAATCCTGATAAGGCAACGGAAGAACGTGCTCCAGGAGGTTCATTCATCTGTCCGAACACAAGCGTTGCTTGTGATTTAGCGAGTTCTTTGTGATCGATTTTTGACAAATCCCACTTTCCGGCTTCCATGCTTTTCTTGAACTCTTCTCCGTAGCGGATGACTCCTGATTGAATCATTTCACGCAGTAAGTCGTTACCTTCACGGGTTCGTTCCCCAACACCAGCGAAAACAGAAAAACCATTGTTCTTTTTGGCAATGTTATTGATCAGTTCCATGATCAACACTGTTTTTCCTACACCGGCACCACCAAACAAACCGATTTTACCACCTTTCAGATAAGGTTCCAACAGGTCGATCACTTTAATTCCTGTGTAAAGAACTTCTTTGCTGGTAGTTAATTCTTCGAATTTGGGAGGTTCACGGTGGATTGGAAATGCTCCTTTGTGATCAAGTTCCTCCATTCCGTCAATTGCATTTCCCGTGACATTAAGCAAGCGCCCTTTCACTTGATCGCCAACTGGCATCGTGATAGGTGAACCTAATGCAACGACTTCCATCCCTCTTTTTAGTCCGTCTGTCGAATCCATGGCAACTGTACGAACGGTATTTTCACCAATATGTTGTTGTACTTCAACAATTAGCTTTTTCCCGTTCTGGCGGGTTATTTCCATGGCGTCGTGGATATGAGGGAGTACGATTGGAGTATCCGACGTCTTGTCGAAATGAACGTCCACGACTGGACCGATAACCTGTAAAATAAAACCTTTTATTTCTCCCATTAGTTTTTGCCTTTTAATTACAGCTGCAATATTACAAAAGATATAGTTTGCTTTTTCGAATGAGTTATTTTTTTTGTCTTTTTGTAATATGTTAAACATTCTTCCTGGCTTAAATAGAGAAAAAATGACCAATTGATTTTGAAAATAAACCAATTGAGCCGTTTTTACTATAAATATGTAATTGTCGGAAATACAAGGTCTCATCTCATTTTTACCTTTCTCTGGAGCAAAAATAGAAGAATTGTTTTCGTTTGTTAAACCATAATTGACTAAAATATATTTCTTTTGGGAGTATAAAAAAGTCGACTATTTACTATTGTGTTTATCTATCGATAGTAATTTACTCACAGAGAAAAAGGTCTTTATGTAAAGTTGATTTGTATTTTATGTAGAAAGACTGTACTTTTGAAAGTAAAAATAACAGATTATGAGTGTGGTTATTGGTATAGATGTTGGTGGCAGCACAACGAAAGTCGTAGGAATCCGTAATAAACAAATATGTAACCCTCTGTTTGTTAGGGCAACAGATCCGGTGGCTTCATTGTTTGGAGCTTTGGGTAAATATTTATATGATAATGGCATGCCTTTAGAAAAAGTAGAGAAAATAATTCTTACAGGAGTAGGAAGTGCCTATATTACCCAACCGTTGTATGGATTGCCGACGGCGCGTGTTGACGAGTTTTTAGCAAATGGTTTGGGTGCTCAATATATGACTAATTTGGATAAGCTGATAGTTGTCAGTATGGGTACAGGAACTTCGTTTGTCAGAGTTGATGGAAATGATGTCCGTCATATAGGTGGTATTGGTATTGGTGGTGGAACAATCTTGGGATTGTCCCGTTTATTACTGAAGACACAGGATTTCAAGCAAATCATTGATTTGGCACAACAGGGATCTATATCTTCTATTGATTTACAGATTCAGGATATTTGCAATCGTCCGCTGCCGGGTTTACCGTTGGATGCAACGGCTTCTATATTTGGAAAGGCTGCAGCGAATGCCGCTTTGGAAGATATTGCAGCCGGTATTGTTCATATGGTATTACAAAGTATAGGTCAGGCTGCTATCTTGTCTTCTTTAAATTCAGATGTAAATGATTTTGTATTGATCGGTAATTTAACGCGTATGCCGCAATGCGCAGAGACATTCCCTAATCTGGAAAAGATGTTTGGTAAAAGATTTCTTATTCCCAAATATGCAGAATACCGGACAGCCATTGGAGCTGCTCTCTCTTACATTCGAAATCATACTTGTGATGATATATAAGAATTAATAAGCTCGCTTGCATCAATTCATATTCGGAAAATTGAGCAAGCGAGTTTTATTAGAAATACAATGCTGATGTCAATCGAGTGTACGGATATCCATATTCCGGAACCATATTAAAGCATCACCATGTTTACCTTGTAATCCGATATATCCTTTCGTTGGAAGTTCTGCAAATGGTTTTGGAAGCCAGCTTGGAATTTTGCTTCCGTCTGGATTGACTGTTCCTGATGTCCATTTACTCATATCCATTTCTGTAACTAATTCTCCATTGAGTTCTACTGTAATGTGCTGGCCTTCGCATTTGATACGCATGCGATTCCATTCACCTGGACGTTTTACAACCCGGTCTCTTTTAGCAGGAAGATGCCCATAGATAGCAGCTGAACGGGCGTAAGGCTGATCATTTGCCCATTTTTCACAATAATCATCTGCAATCTGTATTTCTACAGAGTTTGGTATCCAGTCATTGATGTCAGTGCAATATACTACGACACCACTGTTTGTCCCTACGTCTGTTTTAAATTCCAGATCCAGCTCGAAGTTTTCGTATTGTGTTTTTGTCCAAATGGATTCATCTTTGGTTGCAGATAAGACTCCGTCTTTCATGCTCCATACTTTAGGATCATAAGTTGCGTCTTCCAGGTTGTTACCAAACAGAGGTTTCCATTTACCTTGTGTTTCTGCATTGGACGGCAGAAATGAGATACAGCATAGGCATGCTGCCATTAAAAACTTTTTCATAATGCTTTAATTGAAATTAGATTATATAAGTTGTTTCTACAATATGTTCAAATGTAAGAATTAATCTTAAATCTAAAGTGTCTAGCTGGGTATTATTTAACGTAATTAAAGGAAGAATAGAGAAAATATAAGCCGCAACCTGTATCTGGTATATCAGAGTACTGGTTGCGGCTCTATAGATTGAAAAGATTTATTAGGGTTATTCAGGAATAATCGTGAATCCCCATTGATAATCCTTGTTCGCTGGTAAAGTATATTGTGGTTCCGGACGTGCGCCCCAGCTGTCATAACCACCTACACCTTGTTGTTTTAAATCAATGCAAACTTCTACATAATTACGGGGTGTGACATCGTTGATGTGATGCTGGCGGCGTAGAACGTCTTTCGCTGCTGCTTCATCGTGATTGGCAATCTGTTCAGGAGTGAAATTGCTCCACTGACGAGGTAGATTGACCTGTTCTTCATCATCGAAATCTTCGATAGAATTACGTAATGCATTGAATTCGATCAGTTCGTCAGCTACAATTTTAAGACCTTTTCCCTTGTTTGAACTAACAGAAACCCAACGGGTATCTGTATGATGACCGTTTTCTTGTGGACGAACGTAAGGAAAATACAAATCTTCAGCAGTAGATTTGTAAAGACCTACTAATGTTCCGGCTTTGCGATCCCAGTAGTTCTCTTCTGGTCCACGACCGAAATATTCTACTTGATTCATTGTTGCCGGCACACGGAAGCGAACACCTATTCTCGGAACAGTCAGCTTTGATGCTTCCTTACGGGCAGCATCTCGTCCCGGAGTAAATGTAGCTGTACGGGTTGCTTCCGAAACTTCAGTTTCAGCTTCGTTCATTTCTGTAGAAGTGAAATGTGCTGCAACATGTACGGCTCCACTTGGATAGATGGTATAATCAACAATGTACAGATTACCTGCTGGTAATAGATAATTGATAGTCATAATGGCATTCTTTCCATCCATCTTGACGGTCGCATCTGATACATCAAAGTTTTTACTGCTCTGCTTCCATATTTGTTCACGTTTAGGTTGACCATTCCCGTAATCATTATCGGTAGGACCACGCCAGAAGTTCGGTTGTAAGCCAAACCCTTCGCTGAAGTATTCAGTTGATCCTACTTTATAGGATGAAACTAAACCAGTCTTCTTGTTGAATACAAAGTTGACTTTCGAAGAAGAAGCAACGAGCTCGTCTCCGTTTTCACTGACTGATAATGCCGGGCCTGATGTTTTGATATCAGATTTTATAGGTTCAATCGGCAAGCGGAACTGTTCGCTGGCAATTTCATGTCCTTGTGGTATCAAACCTTCAGGCTGAACTGTTATAACGCTGAAGTTTACGAAATACTCAGTATCTTTTTGAGGTTTCAATCCGGCTATGTTCACTTGCAGTTCCTTAGATGTTTGCGGAGCAATGTCCAAAGAAACTTTTCCATGTCTGACAACTTTACCATTAGCCATAATGGTATAAGTAATCATATAGTCTTTCAGGTTTTTGAAGTAGTATCGGTTAAATATTTCAAAGGTACCATTGGCTAGGTCTTTTGCCGTGATGGCAACGTCTTGGTAAACATATTTTACTTCTGCCATTGCCGGATGAGGAGTTCTGTCCGGACCGACAATACCATTGCATAAGAAGTTTCCGTCGCTGGGCGCATTTACACCGTAATCTCCTCCGTAGGTATAATAAGGACGACCGTTTGCATCTTTCTCAAGGAATCCCTGATCCACCCAGTCCCAGATATAACCTCCCTGGAGATTCGGATATTTATAGATGGCATTCCATTGGTCCAGCAAGCTTCCTGTTGAATTACCCATGGCATGTGCATATTCAGAAGGAACAACCGGACGGTCACTTCCTTTTTGTCCGATTTCTTCAAACCAGCTGGCTCCCGGGTACTGAGGTACATACATGTCTGTATTCCATTCCCACAAAGCCCGTTCGTAATTGACCGGACGATTCATTCCGTCTTTTTCCTTATTCTTAATATACAGATAAGTCTGATAGAAATTATACCCGTTTCCGGCTTCATTACCTAATGACCAGAAGGTTACGCTCGGATAGTTCTTATTCCTCTCATACATGTTGATTGTTCTGTCCATGTGCGGTTTGAGCCATTCTGGATTATTACCTAAGGTTCCACCTTTGCTCAAACTATAATACATACCGTGTGATTCGATGTTGGCTTCATCATAAACATAGAGCCCGTATTCATCACACAATTCATAGAATTTCCGGTCTTGCGGGTAATGGCACAAACGGACAGAATTGATGTTATGCTTTTTCATCAATTCAAAGTCTTTGCGCATCAATTCTACAGGTACATAGTGTCCGGTCTCCGGATTATGCTCGTGAATATTAACTCCTTTGAATTTAACCGGCTGTCCGTTAACCAGAAATACGGTATAAGGTTTCCCATTCCCGGCTAATTCTTTTGTCTGTTTCATTTCGAAGCGACGGAAACCAACATGATAAGGAACGACTTCTACGGTTTTGTCTCCGTCTTTAATGGTCATCACCATTTTATAAAGATTCGGAATTTCTGCAGTCCATGTAGCGACATCCGGAATGGTTGTTTCAAAAGAAGCTGCAGAATTTACTGCCGGACTGACCCAAAGATTCTTGCATTCGGTAGCAATGGTTTTGCCACTGTTGTCAATCAACTCGTAAGAAATAGTCAGATTCTTTGCTTTTTCTTCATGATTTTTCAGGTCAATAGCCAGCTTGAAGATACCTGTTTTGTAGGTATCGTCGAGTGTTGAGATTACCCGGAAGTCTTGAATAGCCGTTTTAGGCTGAGACCATAAGTAGACATCGCGTTCGATACCGCTCACACGCCAGAAGTCCTGGCATTCCAGATAAGAACCCGTGCTCCAACGGAAGATTTTTAAGGTAAGAACATTCTTTCCGGGTTTCAGATATTTGTTGATCAGAAATTCTGCCGGATTTTTGGAATCTTCGCTATAACCAACTTCCTGTCCGTTTACATAAACATACGTTCCTGATTTAGCTCCTCCGATATGTAAGTAGATATCTCGCCCGTCCCAGTCTGACGGAATTTCAATATCCCGACGATAGACTCCAACCGGATTCTCTTCGGGTAATAACGGTGGCTGGGGATTACGAGGTTTGAATTCATATCCATGATTGGTGTAAATGGCAACGCCAAAACCTTGTCGTTCCCAGTTTCCCGGCACTTGAATATCATTCCAGCTGTCTGTACTAATGGATGGATCCGTAATATTTGCCGGTAATTCTTTATATGAATTGACGAAATAGAATTTCCATGTTCCGTTCAGTAGTTGGTAGTACGGACTTTTTTCGTACGCTAAGCTAAGTGCTGTTGCCTTGTCGGAATATGTCATAAAGGCACTTCTCGGAGCTTCTTTATTGACTGATACGGTTTGGATATCTTGCCAGTAAGGCAAATTTAATGATGTTGCTGAGTTTTCTGCATAGATATGTCCAGATCCGGTGATACTGCTGCAGCCTAATACTCCACACAATAAAACTGTCTTAATGATATATTTCATAAGTAAAAAATAAAAAACACAAACTTATCTTTCTTCTAGGATAAGTTTGTGTTGTGTGTTAATAATACATAAGTTAACGAGCAGCGTAATAAGTATAATTCTGTGCTACTTCTTGGAAAGCAAGAACGCCAGCCTGACTTAATTCGACATTCATTTCCTGTCCATTGGGCAAGTACATGACAACATCGTTAGTTCCGTCAAATTTCAGCAGCTTATGTAATTCGCCATCTGATTTTACGCTCCAGCTTTCGTCTTGACTATTGTAAACCAAATCGACAGCCTGGCCTTCTTCACCCGCTTTTTCGATATGATAACCGTCAGCTTTGGTTTCAACAGTGTAAGTACCGTTTTCCGTTTCTACGTTTTTGATGCTTCCGGCATCAGCAACAGGTGAACTTCCTGACCAGAATTCAATTGAGTTGAGTATCAGAATATCTGAAAGAATAGAAATTTCATAAACAGGAATGATATGAAATGCGATAAAAACAAGTTCGTTTACGAATTTGCTGTTGATGCTTTGATTCCAACTCAATAATTTGTTCGTGAGTCCGAATGAGCCAATACAAGAAGTGAATGTTATGCTGCCTGCCAGGGTGGCAGCTACAGCTAATGTGAGACTTTTTTTCTTCATGATATTACTAATTTAGAATGATAATCTGTTGCGAAGATAAAAAAAACTTTGAACTGTTGTATCTTTGCACACACATTTAAAGAAAATAATTATGATTTCAGTTGAAGGTTTACGTGTAGAATTTGGAGGTTTTACTTTATTTGATGATGTCTCTTTTGTGGTCAATAAAAAAGACAGGATTGCTTTGGTTGGTAAGAATGGTGCCGGAAAATCAACAATGTTGAAGATTCTTGCCGGATTGCAGTCTCCTACAAGTGGTGTTGTCAGTATTCCCAAAGAAACTACTATCGGATATTTACCGCAGCAAATGCAACTGAAAGATACGCGGACCGTGCGTGAAGAAGCGGAGCTCGCTTTTGACCATATTCATGATATGGAGCGTGAAATCAATGCATTGAATGAGCAATTAGCAGAGCGAACGGATTATGATTCAGAAGCCTACCATAAGATTATTGATAAAGTAACTCATTTGTCGGAGCAGTTCCAAATGATAGGGGGGAATAATTATCATGCTGAATTGGAAAGAACTCTGTTGGGATTGGGATTTATGCGTGAGGATTTTGACCGTCCGACAAGTGAATTCAGTGGAGGCTGGCGCATGCGAATTGAGTTGGCAAAGCTGTTGCTCAGACGTCCGGATGTATTGTTGCTGGATGAGCCGACCAATCATTTGGATATCGAATCTATTCAGTGGTTGGAAAATTTTATAGCAACACGGGCAAATGCCGTGATCCTTGTTTCGCACGATAGGGCTTTTATTGATAACACGACTTCACGGACGATAGAAATTGAATTGGGACATATATATGATTATAAGGTGAAATATTCAGATTATGTCACTTTACGCAAAGAACGTCGTGAACAACAGCTCCGGGCCTATGAGAATCAGCAGAAAAAACTGGCCGATACAGAGGCCTTTATTGAAAGGTTCCGGTATAAAGCGACTAAGTCTACACAAGTACAGTCACGAATCAAACAGCTGGAAAAAATCGAGCGGATAGAAGTGGATGAAGTTGATACAGCTATGCTGAATCTGAAATTTCCTCCAGCACCTCATTCGGGCTCTTATCCGGTAATTGCAGAAGAAGTTTCAAAGCGTTATGGAGATCATCTTGTATTTGAACATGTTAATCTGACAATTAAGCGTGGAGAAAAAGTAGCCTTCGTCGGGAAAAATGGAGAAGGTAAATCTACCTTGGTGAAATGTATCATGAATGAAATCCCGTTTGAGGGTTCATTGAAACTGGGACATGGGGTTAAGATTGGCTATTTTGCCCAAAATCAGGCTCAGCTGCTGGATGATAATCTGACCGTGTTTGATACGATCGATTATGTAGCCCAGGGAGATATCCGGACAAAAATCAGGGATATACTGGGGGCTTTCATGTTTGGCGGAGAGGCTTCTGAAAAGAAAGTCGCTGTTTTGTCGGGAGGCGAGCGTAGCCGATTAGCGATGATCCGTTTGTTACTCGAACCTGTCAATTTACTGATTCTGGATGAACCGACGAACCATTTGGATATGCGGTCGAAAGACGTACTGAAAAATGCCTTGAAAGATTTTGATGGTACTGTCATTGTTGTATCTCATGATCGAGATTTTTTGGATGGTCTGGTTGAAAAAGTATATGAATTTGGAAATAAGCGAGTAGTAGAACATTTAGGCGGTATTTATGATTTCCTGGAACGAAAAAAGATGCAGAATTTGCAGGAATTGGAAATCTCAAATAAAAAAACAAATGAGCCGGCTGAAAGTGAAGGACCTACACAGAATAAACTTTCGTATGAAGCTCGGAAAGAATTGAATAAGGCTGTTAAGAAACAGGAAAAACTCATCGCTGAGCTGGAAAAGAAAATAGAAGAACTGGAAACATCGATTGCAGAATTAGAGGCGAAATTGGCAACACCGGAGGGCGCTTCGGATACAGAACTTTATACGCAATATGCCGATTTGAAAAAATCTCTTTCTGAAACGATGGATCAATGGACAGAGCAGACAATGGCTCTTGAAGAAATGCAAAAAGCCTGATTGAGGAGAAATAGTCAGTTCTATAATTAAAACTATAGGGAATCGGAAATGGAATTCGTTAAAATCATTTTCGATTCCCTATAGTTTTATTTTTATGTATTGTATATCCGAAATGTATCATAACTATAAACAAAAATAAGAGGTGTTTGAAAAAATATATGTGTCTTTTGTGTTATTTTTAAGGAAACAGATATAGAGTACGGATGTTTTTTATAATTTTGTATGATTTTGTAGGAATAACACACAAAACTAAAAATATAATATGCTATGTTGACGCAAATTATAAATGGTAAAATCCTTACCCCACAGGGCTGGCTAAAAGACGGCTCTGTGTTAATGCAGGATAATAAGATTCTGGAAGTGACAAATTGCGATCTGGCAATTGTAGGCGCCAAATTGATTGATGCAAAAGGCATGTATATAGTTCCGGGTGGAGTGGAAATACATGTACATGGTGGTGGCGGTCGTGACTTTATGGAAGGTTCTGAAGATGCCTTTCGTGCTGCTGTTCACGCACATATGGTGCATGGAACTACTTCTATATTTCCAACGCTGTCTTCTTCTACCATTCCAATGATTCGTGCTGCAGCTGCAACAACCGAGAAGTTGATGGCGGAACCGGATAGTCCGGTATTAGGTTTGCATTTGGAAGGGCATTATTTTAATCTGAAAATGGCCGGAGGTCAGATGCCTGAAAATATTAAAAATCCGGATCCTGAAGAATATATCCCATTGCTTGAAGAAACACATTGTATTAAGCGTTGGGATGCTGCTCCGGAGCTTCCGGGAGCTATGCAGTTCGGAAAATATATTACCTCGAAAGGTGTTTTGGCTGCTGTAGGTCATACGCAGGCCGAATACGAAGACATCCGTACTGCTTATGAAGTCGGTTATTCTCATGCAACCCATTTCTATAATGCAATGCCGGGTTTCCATAAACGGAGAGAATATAAATATGAGGGTACTGTTGAAAGTATCTATTTGATTGATGACATGACTGTTGAAGTTGTTGCTGATGGTATTCATGTGCCGCCAACTATTCTTCGTCTGGTTTATAAGATAAAAGGAGTTGAACGAACTTGTCTGATTACGGATGCTTTGGCTTGTGCAGCCAGTGATAGTCAAGTAGCTTTTGATCCGCGTGTTATCATTGAGGATGGGGTTTGTAAATTGGCTGACCGTTCTGCTTTGGCAGGTAGTATAGCAACGATGGACCGTTTAATCCGTACGATGGTTCAAAAAGCTGATATACCTTTGGCTGATGCTGTACGGATGGCTTCTGAAACACCAGCCCGCATTATGGGTGTTTATGATCGCAAGGGCTCATTGCAGCGTGGAAAGGATGCTGATATCATGGTACTTGACAAGGATTTGAATGTTCGGGCTGTCTGGGCAATGGGTAAATTAGTAGACGGAACCAATAAGTTGTTCTAATCTCGATGTGAAAAACGGCAAGAGGCTAATTAAAAACGAAAAGTTATGTTGACACAAATTATAAATGGGAGGATTTTAACTCCGCAAGGTTGGTTGGAAGATGGTTCTGTCTTAATTTCTGATGGAAAAATCTTAGAAGTAACCAATAGTGATCTGGCAGTTATAGGAGCCAAGGTAATAGATGCAAAGGGAATGTATATAGTACCAGGTTTTGTTGCCATGCATGTACATGGTGGCGGTGGCCATGACTTTAAAGATGGTACTGAAGAAGCTTTTCAGGCAGCGGTCAGTGCTCATTTAAAGCATGGTGCAACATCTGTTATTCCAACGCTTTCAGCTTCATCTGCAGATGAAATTCGTCGGGCAGGTGCTGTCTGCGAAAGTATGATGGCACAGCATGGTGCGGTTCAGGGTTTACATTTGGAAGGCCCTTACTTGAACCGTAAAATGGCGGGAGCTTTATTTGCAGATTCTGTGAAAGATTTAGATAAGGATGAATATCGCTCCATATTAGACGATGTCAAATGTATCAAACGATGGGATATAAGTCCGGAGCTGGAAGGCGCCATGGATTTTGCTCAATATGTAAAATCTAAAGGTTTACTGCTGGCTGTCACACATACGGAAGCTGAATATGATTTAATCAAAGCGGCTTATGAAGCTGGCTTTACCCATGCTGCTCACTTCTATAATGCGATGCCGGGATTTCATAAGCGTCGTGAATATAAATACGAGGGGACAGTCGAAAGTGTATATTTAATGGATAACATGACAGTCGAAGTGATTGCCGATGGCATGCATCTTCCGTCTACAATCTTGCGACTTGTCTATAAGCTTAAGGGAGTTGAAAAGACTTGTCTTGTAACAGACGCTGTATCATATACTGCTTGTCCGAATCCACAGGTGGATCCTCGCTTCGTTATTGAAGATGGTGTCTGCAAATTGGCTGATCATTCTTCTTTGGCAGGTAGTCTGGCAACGATGGACGATTTAGTTCGGACGATGGTTCAGAAGGCTGATATTCCTTTAGCCGACGCAATACGCATGGCTTCAGAAACACCGGCTCGATTAATCGGAATTTCAGATAAAAAGGGATCATTGGCTCGTGGAAAGGATGCTGATATATTGGTTCTTGACCGGAAGTTGAGAGTCAGATGTGTATGGTCTATGGGCTATGAAGTTCCAGGTACCAATACATTGGCGTGAGATGTTTATTTGAAATACAATTTTAAGCAATCTTCGATGCCTGTTGAAGAATGACTTTGTAAAAAAGTGTATTCTTGTTTAAGAATGTATTGATTTTTGGATTGCATATTTATTACATATAAAAACTATGTTAAATTCATGGGAAAAAGATAGACTTTTATGTGCTGTATAACATAAAATCTCTATATTTGCACTGTGTTTTTCATGGTATTAGATTTAAGGTTAACAATGGAGATTGGTTGTCGTGAGACAACCTTTTTCTTTTTATAATGACTACTCAATAGTTATTTCTTGTGTTGTAATTTTTCCCCTTTATTTAGCTCCCTGTCAAAAGGTTTCTATATGATAAATAATGTTAATACGCATGTTTTTTATGACTATGGTTGTGCTATATAACATAAAATCCCTATATTTGCACCGTGTTTTTCATGGTATTAGATTTAAGGTTAACAATGGAAATTGGTTGTCGTGAGACAACCTTTTCTTTTATATGGAATACCGTTGTTTAGCTTTATAGAAGGAAATTCCGTGGTTACAATTAAATCTTTTCGTCATTTCTATCAGAAAATTGGGGAATAGGTTCTAATTTTACAGGATTTATTGACTTAAAAATAAATTTCATGTCTGATTGGATAAAAGGAGTAGTGAAGAAAATTTGCAAGAAAGATGGTTTCTTTACTTTTATGCGGGCTCAGTTTACATCCCAAATATCAAGTGCTACTGATTTTCTTGTTACCATAGTATTGGCCAAGCTGTTTGATATATATTATGTATTGGCTACAAGTATGGGATCTGTAGCAGGAGGAATTGTAAATTGTACGATTAATTATTATTGGACATTCAAGAGCAAAGAGTGTAAAAAGAAATATGTTCTTATCAAATATACATTGGTATGGATTGGCAGCATTTGTCTGAATACATGGGGTGTTTATTGGTTGACTGAATCCATCCAGCGCGTTCCCTGGGTACAAGAAACATTGGCTCATTTTTTTGATAATATATTTATTGTAAGCAAGGTGATTGTATCTTTATTGGTTGGTTGGTTTTGGAATTATAATTTGCATCGGACGTTTGTTTATAAGGACTGTAAAATCAGAAGACCTCTTCGAAAGAAAAAAAGCCTGATAGTAGATACTGAAATAGAAGAACTATAAAATCTATTCGCATGAAACGCATCATAATTGTTGGAGCAACATCTGGAATTGGTCGGGAGATCGCTTGTCTTTTTGCAAAAGAAGGTTGGGTTGTGGGTGTTGCAGGCCGCAGAATAAATAAGCTGATTGAACTTCAGAAGTTATATCCTGAACAAATTCATACTGAAATGATTGATGTTACCTTAGACTCAGCACCTCAAAATTTAAACCGGTTAATTGCTGCGTGTGGAGGAATGGATGTGTATTTTCATGTATCGGGAATTGGACAGCAAAATTATCATTTGGATCCAACGATCGAGTTAGCGACTCTGCAGACTAATGGAGATGGATTTGTCCGTATGATCACTGCGGCGTGGTCATATTTTCGTAACGAGGGAAAAGGGCATATAGCTGTAGTCAGTTCGATTGCTGGAACGAAAGGGTTAGGAGCTGCTCCAGCTTATTCTGCTACTAAATGCTTTCAAAATTGTTATGTGGATGCATTGGCCCAATTAGCCCATATGAATCATTTGTCAATTTATTTTACTGATATCCGTCCGGGCTTTGTTGCTACTGATTTACTGGCAGACGGAAAGAAGTATCCTTTATTGATGCGGAAAGAGAAAGTGGCAAAATTGATTATGAATGCTGTTGTCAAACGTAAGCGCCGAGTGATAATAGACTGGAAATATGTTGTTATAGTATTCTTTTGGCGTCTGATCCCTGAATTTATTTGGGAGCGACTTTCTATTCGAAATTAGATTGAACTTTTATGCTTGCCTGGAACGGAATGTTATCTTTTTATTCATAAGGAAGTTTACAAATCCATAAATGAAAAGTCCGATGAATTGAGATATGTATTCATTCCATTTTAATAATTCAACCATCCATAATAAAAAGACAAATTGGGATCCGTAAGCGCAGATAAAGGCTAATAAAAACAAAAGAGCCTGCTGGAAATAATTCCCTTTGCCAGAATGAAAAATCCAAAATTTACTCCAGAAAAAATTATTAAGCAATGCAGCTACATAGCCTGTCACATTGGATGCTATATAGTTGAAATGCAGTATATCCATCATCAGCCAAACTACTAAAGCGGTAATAAAAGCATTCAATGTGCCGATGATAATGAAACGAAATATTTGTTGAGAATTTTTCATCAATCCATAAATTTCACTGCAAATATAATCAAAAGATTAGCCTAACCCGAAAAATATCTATACATTTGTCGTTGTATTGGTGAAACAAAAGTGCTTTCAACTTTTGATTTGAAAAGGGAATCCGGTTAGAATCCGGAACAGTGCCCGCTACTGTGACATCTTGGACAAGAAAAGGACATAAGCCTCAATGCCACTGTTCCTGTAGGGAATGGGAAGGTTGTCTTTTTCAGATGAAGTCAGGAAACCTGCCAAACATTATGCGAACAACAGATGAGAATCCCGGGGTCAGGATGATTTTCTGGATGATAAAATAATAAGTCTATGATAGTAAGCAAAGGTAAGATCATTGTGGTGGGTATTGGTCCAGGTGATTTAGACGATATCACACCAGCCGTGTTGGCGGCCATTCGTGAGTCTGATATAATTATCGGATATAAATATTACTTTCAGTTTATTCAGCAAATACTTCGTCCTGACGTACTTTGTATAGACTCTGGCATGAAAAAGGAGCAAGAACGAGCCCAAGATGCTTTTCGTTATGCCTTGGAAGGACATGTTGTTTGTGTAATTAGTTCTGGGGATGCCGGAATTTATGGAATGACACCGTTAATTTATGAGATGCGGAAGCAGATGAATGCTGATATCGAAATTATTTCATTACCGGGCATCAGTGCTTTTCAGAAGGCAGCGTTTTTACTGGGGGCACCGATTGGACATGACTTTTGTGTGATATCATTGTCTGATTTAATGACTCCTTGGGAAATAATTGAAAAACGAATTCGGGCAGCCGCCATGGCCGATTTTGTGACGGCGGTTTATAATCCGAAAAGTCAAGGTCGTTACTGGCAGCTGTATCGTCTTAAGGAAATCTTTTTGCAAGAACGTAATGGTATGACACCAGTGGGCTATGTCCGTCAGGCTGGAAGACCAGAACAGAGTGTGCATACCTGTACTTTAGCAGAATTAGATCCTGAACAGATCGATATGTTTACAGTATTGCTGATAGGAAATTCTCAAAGCTTTTTTGATAATAATGAGGGTGTATCAAACCGAGCTATCATTACTCCGCGGGGATATTTCGGAGAGGAGAAAAATAAAGAGGAGAAATATGGCATCGGTCAGGATATCATGATCAGAAGCTTTCGGACAATAGAAAAAGAATTAAAACATCCGGAAATAGCATTAGGGAAAAAATGGGCTTTGCTGCATGCCATTCATACAACAGCCGATTTTGAAATGGAAGATATTCTTTATACAGATCCTGATGCTGTGGAAAATTTGTTTCATAAGTTTCAGAATGGAGAAATAAAAACGATAGTAACAGATGTGACGATGGCGGCTTCTGGCATCCGCAAAGGAGCTCTTCATCGGTTAGGTGTAGATGTAAGATGCTATCTGGGAGATGAAAGGACCGTTCAGTTGGCCAAAGAAAAAGGTATTACACGTACACAAGCCGGAATACGTCTGGCTGCAGAAGAATGTCCTGGCGCATTGTTCGTTTTTGGTAATGCACCAACGGCTTTAATGGAATTGTGCGATCTGATTCGGAAGCAGAAAGCGCATCCGGCTGGCGTGATTGCCGCTCCTGTCGGATTTGTACATGTGAAAGAGTCAAAGTATATGATAAAGCCTTTTGTTTCAATACCTAAAATAATAGTAGAAGGACGAAAAGGCGGTAGTAACTTGGCTGCAACTTTAGTTAATGCGATCCTTTGTTTTGATGATGCGGAACAATTAAAACCGGGTAGAGACGTATGAGCCATTTTTATGTCATAGGGATGAACGACAGTCCGAATCCGGATTTCTCTCCTGAAATATTGCGGATCATCCAGTCTCATCGGGTTTTTTCAGGAGGTGTCCGGCATCACGAAATTGTTCGTTCTTTATTACCTCAACAAGCGATCTGGATTGATATAAAAAGTCCGATAGATGAAGTGTTTTCCCAATATGAACAGGTTAAAGAAAGTATTGTGGTATTTGCGTCTGGAGATCCGTTGTTCTTCGGTTTTGCCAATACTATCAAACGCAAACTGCCTCATGCGGGAATATTTCTTTATCCGGCATTTAATTCGTTGCAAATGTTGGCGCATGCACTGTTAATCCCATACCACGATTTGCGTATTGTGTCATTGACTGGACGTCCTTGGCATGAATTTGACCATGCATTGATAGAACGTTCCACCAAGATCGGGATTCTGACAGACCATGTCCATACGCCGGCACAAATAGCCAGACGCATGCTGGAATATGGCTATTCTATGTATGTGATGTATGTAGGAATTAATTTGGGAAATCCTGAAAAACAGAGTATTCGGAAGTTCTCGCTTCAACAGGCGGCTGCTGAGTCTTTTCAAACACCGAATTGTGTAATTCTGGAGCAAAATGGAAAGAATATGTATCGTCCGTTTGGCATACCGGATACATGTTTCGAGTATTTGAACGGAAGGTCCCGGATGATTACTAAAATGCCTGTTCGTCTGCTCTCTTTAAGTCTGTTGGATTTGCATGAAAAGAAGAATTTTTGGGATATAGGTTTTTGTACGGGCTCTGTCTCTATAGAAGCTAAATTGCAATTTCCTCACTTGCATATTACTGCTTTTGAAGTCAGACAAGAAGGCAGAGAACTGATGGAGATCAATTCACATCGGATGGGAATACCTGGCATAGAAGCAATTATTGCAGATTTTATGACCTATGATGTGTCTGATTTAGCTTCTCCCGATGCTGTTTTTATTGGTGGTCACGGGGGAAAACTTCCAGAAATGCTTCAAAAGATTTCTTCTTGTCTCGCTGAAACAGGAACGGTCGTATTTAATTCTGTATCGGAAGATAGTCTGTCCTTGTTTAAAGCGTCATTGCCTGCAGCAGGTCTTGTATGCAAGGAAGAAATCCGGATCGCAGTAGATGAGTTTAATCCTATAACGATATGTAAAGCCGAACGAAGTAAAAATTGATACATGATGATAAAGAGAATAACAATTATAGTAGTTTCAGAAAAGGGCAGAGATTTGGCAGAAAAGATATCTTTTCATTATGAAGATGTAACAATATCTCGTTTGCCAGATTTGAAAAAGGCCTTTTATGATTCGGATGCGATAGTATTTATCGGAGCTCTTGGCATTTGTGTCAGAAGTATAGCTCCTTTGATTCAGGATAAACATACGGATCCTGCCATAGTATGTATTGATAGCACGGGAAAACAAGTTATCTCCGTTTTATCTGGTCATGTGGGTGGCGCCAATGAACTGACAGTCGCTCTTGCCCGTCTGTTGTCTGCTGAACCGGTAATTACAACGCAGAGTGACAATACCGGACTATGGGCATTGGATATTTTACCTGAAAGATATGGTTGGTCGCCGGTCTTGCTACATAAAGGCGAGAGTTCGCCAGTTGCTGCTGAGCATGTAAACAGGTTGATGAATCATGCTATTTCTCTTTTTGTGAATCAGAAACCTACTGCTCTTTTGTTGGAATGTTCAGCAGAAGGGTGTGATTTTTTGACTGAGACCAAGCCTTCACATGTAGATTTGTATACTGATGCAGCGTCCATTCCGGCAGATAAATATGAACTGATAATAGCCGTAACGCCTTGGATGCATACCTATCCTGCTTTATGCCTACAGTATATTCCAAAGGTTTTACATGTAGGAATGGGATGTAAACGGGAAATGGAGGCGGACGTTCAGCTGTTGAAGAATCAGATTTTTACATCTTTGCAGGAACATCATCTCTCTGCCCAGGCAATTTGTTCCTTGGATTCGGTTGATATTAAAGAAAATGAAAAGGCCTTGGTGTTATTGGCCGATTCTTTGCATATTCCTTTTAATACCTATTCTACTGCAGAGTTGAGTGGAATAAATGTGCCGAATCCTTCTGCCATCGTGGAGTCGAATATTGGGATTCCGAGCGTGAGTGAGGCTTCAGCAATCAAGGCAGCTGGTGGTGGAACCTTAATTTTGCCTAAACAGATTTATCACGATGGAGATATTCAGTTTACTTGGGCTGTCGCTTTGGATAATGGAACAGCAAGGCGGGAAGGACATATTGAGATTGTAGGAGCTGGACCAGGTGATCCTGAGCTGGTTTCTGTCAGAGGTAAGCACTTTCTTCAACAAGCCGATTTAATTCTATATGCAGGAAGTCTGGTTCCTAAAGAATTAACTTATTATGCTAAACCGGGTGCCGTGGTCCGCAGTTCGGCTGATATGAATTTAGAGGAACAGTTTGCCCTTATGAAATCGTTTTATGAGAAAGGAAAGCTGGTTGTCCGGTTGCATACAGGTGATCCATGTCTTTATGGTGCTATTCAGGAACAGATGAATTATTTTGACCAGTATGGCATGGACTATCATATTACTCCGGGTATTTCGGCCTTTCAGGCTGCTGCCGCCGAATTGAAGTCGGAGTTTACTGTGCCTGAGAAAGTTCAGACAATTATTCTGACCCGTGGTGAAGGACGTACGCCGGTTCCTGAAAAAGAACAGTTGCATAAACTGGCAGCAAGTCAAAGTACGATGTGCATCTATTTAAGCGCCTCAATCGCAGATAAAGTCGAACAGGAGTTGTTACAGCATTATGCTCCAGAAACACCTGTTGCCGTATGCTATAAATTAACCTGGAAAGAACAGCGGATTTTCCGGGGTGAATTAAAGAACTTAGCACAGGTAGTGCGTGAAAATCATCTGACACTGACTACTTTACTTGTAGTAGGAGAGGCTATCGGGCATCGTGAAGGGCTGTCTCGTTTATATGCAGATGAATTTAAGCATTTATTCAGAAAATAAAAGTTGTATGATACTTGTTTTGGGCGGAACAACAGAAGGGCGAATTGTGGCCCGCATCCTGGAAGAGGCGGGCAAGCCATTTCTGTACTCCACGAAAGGTGGAGGGCAGGAAATGGAGCTGGTTCATGGGAAGCGTATTTGTGGGGCAATGGACGAGAAGGTTATGACTGAATGTTGTTCCAATGAACATATCGGACTGATTATTGATGCTGCCCATCCTTTTGCTGTTCAGTTGCATCAGACTGTTGCCGGTGTTGCTGCCCAGCTCGGATTACCGGTTATCCGTTATGAACGGAAATATCCACCCCGGAATCCGGATTTTATCTGGTGTGATGATTATGTGGATGCCATGCAAAAGATGAGGCAGCATAAAGTATCCCGTTTATTGGCCTGGACAGGCGTGAATACGATTAGGCCATTAAAAGCGTTTTGGTCTGAACATGAGTCTTTCTTCCGGATTTTGGATCGGGAAGATTCCCGTCGGATTGCCATGGAGCAGGGTTTTCCGACAGATCATCTGCTTTTTTACCAGGAAGAATCAGATGAGGATATGATCCGGCAGATAGCTCCTGATGCAATTTTAACGAAAGAAAGTGGTACATCAGGTTTCTTTGAAGAAAAAACGCATGCGGCGGTTAAATATGGAATCCCGGTCTATGTGATTAAGCGTCCACAGCTTTCTCCTTTTTTCCTTTCTGTGGATGGTGAATTTGGTTTGCGCCGCGAGATTTATCGGCTGTTACCAGGTTTTTTTGATTTGCATTGCGGACTGACAACGGGTTCGTGCGCGACTGCTGCTGCGAAAGCTGCTTTGTATGGGATTTTATATAAGAAAGAGCTTTCTGATATGGAAATCCAGTTGCCTTCCGGCGAATCTGTCACTTTGCCTATTGCTTCTGTCGAAGAGGACAGTTCCGGCGTCACTTGTTCTGTGATTAAAGAATCTGGAGATGATCCGGATGTAACGAACGGGTGCGTGATAAGAGTACATGTTCAGGTGATTGAAGGTGACGGTGATAATGAGCCGGAGGTCTGTTTGAAGGCTGGTCCCGGTGTTGGGACCGTCACTTTGCCTGGTTTAGGACTTGAAGTGGGCGGACCTGCTATTAATCAGACACCAAGACGGATGATTGAGAGTGAACTGCGTCGTTTGGTAGCTTCTTCCGGAAGAAAGATTTCTTCAATGATTGTTACGGTATCGGTGGATCATGGGGAAGAATTAGCGAAAAGAACTTTTAATCCGAAATTGGGAATTGTTGGAGGCATTTCTATTATTGGTACTTCTGGTATAGTACGGCCTTTCTCATCTGAGGCTTTTGTTGCTTCTATCCGGAAGGAAATACAAGTAGCCAAAGCAATAGGGAGCCCGCAGCTGGTTATCAACTCCGGGGCAAAAAGTGAGCGGTTTTTGAAGAGCTATCTGGCTTCTCTGAATCTGCCATTGCAAGCCTATGTTCATTATGGCAATTTTATTGGTGATACAGTCCGAATTGCAGTAGAGACAGGTTTTCGGAAAATTATTATGGGCTTGATGTTGGGGAAAGCAGTGAAGTTGGCGGAAGGAGCTTTAGACACGCATAGCAAGAAAGTGATAATGAACAGAGATTATCTTTTGCATACAGCTGAGAAGGCTCATTGTGGTACGGATATTTTATCGGCAATCCGTTCGTTGACTTTAGCCCGTGAGCTATGGCAGATCATATCGCCTGAAGCATTTCCTGATTTTTATCAGCTGATACTTCAGGATTGCTATCGGTCTTGTAAGCCTCTTTTACAATCAGCGAATCTGGATTTGTTATTGATCTCGGAGGAAGGAAAGGTTATTCCGTTAAGAACTGTCTGATAGGTTTTGCTTCGTTTAAATTAACTTCTTATATTTGTACGCAAATTTATTAAGAAGGCGAAATGGCATTAAAACGGTTTGGTGTTTCTTTGGAAGATGATTTGCTTGAATCGTTGGATCAGTATGTCTTGGAGAATGGTTTTTCAAATCGTTCACAGGCAATTCGTTTCCTGATAGAGAAGAATTTGGCCGAGAAGAAATGGTTGTGTAATCATATTGTTGCCGGTACGATCATTATCATGTATGATCAGGGGAAAAGCGAAATCGCTTCTAAGATAACTTTGATAGAACAGGATTATCAGGATGTCATTCTTTCGTCGTCGCAATATTTTATCAATAAGAATTTTTGTTTGCATATTGCTGCAGTTATGGGGGAAGCTCATAGACTAACTGATTTATCAGATTGTCTGACAGCTATTAAGGGGATTAAGCATGGCAAACTGGTGATGAGTAGGGCTGATTAAGCCTTATTTTTTTGGAGAATTAGTAACACGTTTTTATTTAAAGGTAACACTGCGTGTATTTTTATTAATAGATAAATGAAAAGGAATGTATTAATTGTAGCTTGCCTGCTGGCTTCAGTCAGGATGATGGCAGAAACACCCATGGAAGTAGACAGCCTGATTCATTTGAATAGTCTGGTTGTATCAGCCAATAAAATAGAAGTAAACCGGAACAGTGTTCCGCTGACTATCTCTGTGATAGATCGGAATCAGATAGAAAACAGCAGTGAATCAGCTTTATTGCCAGTCTTGTCGGAGCAGGTTCCTGGACTTTTTGTGACAGAGAAAGGCGTTACCGGATTTGGTGTGTCTACGAATGCTGCGGGAACGATTAACATCCGAGGAGTCGGGGGTGGCAATAAAGTCTTGGTTTTATTTGATGGCCAGCCTCAGTGGGCAGGACTTTTTGGCCATGCCTTACCTGATACGTATGTGGCATCTGATGTAGAGAAAGTAGAAGTGATTCGTGGACCGGGTTCATTATTGTATGGCTCGAATGCGATGGGAGGTGTCATCAATATCATTACGCGAAGACATCATGAACAGGGCAGACGTACGCAGGCACGGATCATGTATGGTTCGTACAATACGCAGAAGTATATGGTGAATAATGGATATAATGTGGGTAATTTCAGCTCTTTTATCTCCATTAATCACGATCGGACAGACGGTCATCGGCCTAATTCTGAATTCCGGATTACAAATGGCTTTGCTAATTTAGGCTATCGTTTTAATGATGTTTATCAATTGCGTGGTGATGTGAGTCTGGCGAAGTATAAGTTCCAGAATCCGGGAGAAACATTCAATCCTATTTATGATAACAAGATGAATGTCTGGCGTGGTACATCATCTTTGGCACTCGAGAATCAGTATGAGAAGGTGAGTGGAGCAATCCGCCTGTTCTACAACTGGGGAAATCATGAAATAAATGACGGATATTATACGGGTGAAACTCCCAAGGACTATCTTTTCCGGTCAACTGATAGAAATCTGGGTGTATTGTTTTATGAGTCTTTTCGCTTGTTTCCCGGGAATAATTTTACAGTCGGAATCGATTATAAAAACTGGGGAGGCCATGCCTGGAACCAGATGAATGATGGTTCCGATCAGGAGATTATTGATAAATCGGTCAATGAAGTAGCCGGTTATGTCATTATGCAGCAGGATTTTCTTGACAAGCTTGGTGTTAATGCCGGTGTGCGTTATGAACATAATAGCTCGTTTGGAGGTGCTTGGGTGCCTCAGGCCGGTTTGACGTTCCGTCCCTTTGAAGGAAATGTATGGAAGGCTTCTCTTTCCAAGGGATTCCGCAGTCCGAATATCCGTGAATTGTATATGTACAAGCCCAAGAATCCTGATTTGAAGCCGGAGAACATGATGAATTACGAGATTTCGGTTGGTCAGTCATTTCTTGAGGGACGCTTGTCTGCCGAGGTAACAGCCTTCTACATTGATGGAAAGGATATGATCCGTACAGCGATGATTAATGGTAATCCATTAAATGTCAATACAGGAGAGTTTACGAATAAAGGTGTTGAAGCGGAGGTCAAATATCAGATCCTGCAGAATCTTTCATTTACGACGAACTATAGTTTTCTCGACCAGAGTGATCCGATAGCAGGTGCACCCAAGCATAAGTTTTATGCGGGAGCGACATATTTGCCGGGCAGGTTCTCCTTCTATTTGGCTGTCCAGTCCATATTTGACCTTTATACCGATGAGGCATGTACAAAATTGGAAGACTACACAGTCTTGAATGCCCGTGCAGCCTATCATTTTGGTAAGAGTAAGGACAAAGGATTGAATCTTTTCGTGAAAGGTGAAAACCTGACGGCTACACGCTATTCCATTAATGACGGCTTCCCGATGCCGAAGGCTACTTTCATGGGTGGAGTAGAGGTGACATTCTAATTTAATGATGACTCTTGGTAGAAAAATCTTGGATCAGTTTTTCTACCAAGGGTACATAATAATATCTTACTTCTTCGGCAGTTGGTGTGTGTGCCCCAGGAAACGAATAAGCATGTGTATAATAAGTTAAGAACAGAGGCTTGTAATGAGCTAACTGATCATTTTCTCCGAATAATCCCCAGATCCGTTCACGATCGGATTCTTTATAATAATCCCACTGATGAAGTTGAACCTCTTCAAATTCATGGATCAGTTCCTGGTCAATGATGAACTGTTGTTTCCCGTCTCTTCTGGGCGACTTGTATTCGTGCGGGCCAATACGCTCTTTCAGAAATTTAGTCATTTCGAAATAGGGATTTCCCAACAGGGCCGGTATGCCACTTCTGGCTGCTTCGATTTGAGCTAAAAATGAGCCGTTGCTGTTGCCTACCAGCGCATCTGGTTTTTCTTGTTCACACAGCTGGTGAATAAACCTGAGGGCTTCGTGCGGATGTAAAGGCAGATCAGGAGTCAGCACCTGAATCTTTCCCTTTAGATATTGCACGAAAGCCTGGGCCGGGATGCAGCTGCCTGAAGCAAAGAAACCGTGTAGAAAGATTATTTTCCGTGTTTCCATCTTAACAACCACTTCCGTCGATGTTACAGGCGGCTCCTTCATTCACAGGGCGGGATTGCAATCCGGCCTCTTCAGGAATGAGCGTCACCGTACCGTCTTCCAGTACAAAACAGGGAATTCCTGCTGCTCCCATTTCTTTTGCCTTGGTGAAGACAGGGTTATGGTCTCTCAGCCTCAGAAATTCTTTGAGGTATTTGACGTGCTTGCCTATATCGATTACCTGATATTTATCGTTCCCTTTTATTTGCCCTTCAACGTAATAGCAGTCGGGGCAGGTGCTCATGCTGTATATTTTGATCATAATCTTTTAAGCTTTTAACTTGAATTGTGAAAATGTGAGAAATACAAAAGATATCTCTGTACACAAAGTTATCTAAAAAATCAAATCGGAAAAGTCTGTTGGCGAATTTCTGTCGGTTTATTTTATATTTATAACGTATATCTCCAATCTTTGCATGTCTTTCATTTAATCTGTACCTTTGCCAGGTAAAGTGAAGTTCTCCAAATATTACCGATGATGCAACTTACCTATATTTTCCACAGCGGCTTTGCGCTTGAGACTGACAGCTGCATGCTTGTATTTGACTATTGGAAGGATCCGGCAGATGTCATGTCGCGTCTGTTGCTGTCACCCAAGCCGATGTATGCCTTCTCCAGTCATTTTCATGAGGATCATTTCAACCGGGAGATTTTTGGATGGAAGGGGAAAAAGGATCATATTCGCTATATCCTTTCGAAAGACATCCTGAAACACCGTCGGGCTCAGAAGGATGAAGCTGATGCTTGGTTAGGTAAAGGTGCTACGTGGGAAGATGAACTTATTCGTGTGGCTGCTACGGGGAGCACCGACAGCGGTGTGTCGTGGGTGATTGAGACCGGCGGCAAACGTATCTTCCATGCCGGCGACCTGAACAACTGGTACGCCCGCTTTCTGACTGACGACTACCACGGAGGCTTGGTTTACAATCCTGATTCCGGCATGGACATCGATCCTCTGAAGGAAGAGAAACGCTATTTGGGCGAGCTGAAAGACATCCGCAAGCTCTCCGACCGCTTCGACGTCGTGATGTTTCCCGTAGATGGACGCATCGGCAACGGTTACACTCGTGGAGCCCGTCAGTTCCTCGATGTGTTTCAGGTCGGTCTGTTCGTGCCCATGCATTTCGTGGCAAGTGGGTTCGAATCGGCCTGGCGGATGAAAGAGTTCACCGACGCCAAGTCCGTCCCGTTCTGGAGTATCCGGCAGGAAGGGGAAACTATTTGCCCGGATTGACACAGAACTAATTAATGTCTTGTTTCGATGAATTATCTAAATAAAAATCATATGAATAGAATTTGTTTCAACAAAAAGGAAAATATCCGTTTCGGCTATGTGATAGCTTTTTTGCTCTGTCTTCTGATTTCAGGATGTAGCAAAAGTGAGTTGGAGGAGTATATTCCCCAGGCGCCCGATTATTCTGATTCGACTTTCTAGTATGCAGAAGAGAATGATAAGACGGGAAAAAATGCCGACGTGTTTTATATCGTTTCTACGTGGGAAACCGATTGGAAGACTGATAGTGGCGTGACAGTCCATTATGCGGATGTCTACAATAAGAAACATCGGGATGATATGACGAAGGAGATTTCGGGTATAGCGGCTTATATGGGTAAGGATAATAACTTTTACTCTCCCTTTTACCGGCATATTACAATTGAAGGATGGGCAACCCGCGATGAGAATATCATCAACAGCCGTTTCGAAATTGCCTTTGAAGATGTCCGTAACGCTTTCGAAACATTCTTGAAGAATCGCCCGAAGAATCGTCCGTTTGTACTGGCCGGATTCAGTCAGGGTGGCAAGGTTGTTGTGGAGCTGCTGAAGATAATGCCTGAGGATGTTTACCGACAGCTGGTGGCTGCCTATGTGTTGGGCTATAAGGTTACACCTGCCGATACACTGGCTTCAGCCAATATTAAGGCAGCTCTGGGTCCCGATGATATTGGTGTGACGATATGTTATAATTCTGTCAGCGATGTGAAGTACATTCAGCCCGTGGTGGCTGCTCCATGTGCTTTCTGTATCAATCCTGTCAATTGGCGTACAGATGATGTACCGGCTACCTTGCATGATACGATTACGGTGAGTGTGGCGCAAAAGGAAAAAGTGCTGATAGTGAAAGGTTACAGTGGCAGTGAATATGCTCCCATCATGGGCTTCCTCAATGTGGGCGATTTCCATAGCTGTGAGCCGTGGTTGTATAAGGAGTGTCTGGAAAAGAATATTAAGAATCGTATCGAGATTTTCAGAAAAAACCGGTTGTGAAAAGAGCTGCCTACCTTTTCATCAAAAGACGCCGGCTTTTACCTAAAAGACGCCGGGAAATGATCAAAAGACGCCGGCTATTTTTCATTTTGCTTTACCCAATAAATAGGAATTCAGCGACTGTCTGGCGGAAAAAAAGCGAAAATCTTGAATTCTGAATATTTGTTAATTGTAGACATGATACTGGGTTCAACTACCCCAAAAGAGCATTTGAACGACGATTCTGTCGACAAAAATCCAAAAATTGCATGCAATTTTGAACAAAGTAAAGTAGATAAAAGTAAAGTAAAGGAAAGTAGAGAAAAAGAAAGTATAAATTTAAACAACAACGATTACAACAACGCGCGTGCGCGCGAGAACAATCAATCGTTAAAAAGCTGAATGGGATTAATGAAAAATGGAATTGCTGAATGATGAAGACTGGTGCGCACATTGCTTTGTGTTTTGAACTGAAAAAAAGTTTGCCCCAATCCGAATCTTATGAGGAATCAAGAAGAAAGCTATATGTATGCGAGTGAAACTAAGAAATAATGGCCCCAGGATAGAGATATTGCCATAAAACATCAACGACAGGAAGACTTGGTTTCAAATGAATGCTTACCTTTGAGTACTTAAGTCGGTTGTATAAAGATATCTATGGAATCTTCTTGTTTTGCCTTTATCCTTTGGGCTAAGACTATTTGAGAGAATGTATGGATATTATACAGAATAAAAACAAATTATGAAAAATGAATTAGTCCAATCAATTCGAGAAATTTTCCTTGAAGATGAAAATACGTTCATCATACCAGCATATCAGCGTGGATATAAATGGACAAAAGAGCATGTTAGCCATTTACTTGAAAGTATTGCAAGCAAAATACCGGTATGTCATGATTCTGACCAATACTTTTGTCTACAGAATATAACACTTTGTAATTCAGATAAGGGATTACGAGTGATCGATGGTCAACAACGTTTGATAACCCTTACTCTGATTTTATCTTTACTGGACGTCAATATCAAGAGCCATATCATATTTCCAACTAGAGACAGAACGGAGAGTTTTATCAAAGCCATCATCATAAATCACACGATCGGCAATGCAGACAGTTTGGATGAAGAATATATTTCAGAGGCAGTTACTGCTATTCGAGAGTGGCTTGAATCCAATAGTTTACCTTTAGATTTGTTTTTGGATAAAGTTAAATTAATTGTAAATGTCATAGAAAGCGATGCTACAACAGAAGAACAGACTTTTGCAAATCTAAATGGTGTAAAATCTGAACTTGATGGTTCGGATCTCCTTCGTGCTATATTTATTACCCGATGCGAAACAGAAATGGAAACTGAGCACGATTTAGGCGAAGAGTTTGATGAAATGAACAAATGGTGTAGAGATGAGGAAAATTATAAATTCCTAAAACGACTGGTTAAAATTAATACGATTACTGAAACAAAAGTAGACAATCTCGGTTCCTATCATGCCAAAATTGTTTTTAATGAAGAGCGTTATCCTATTGATTTAATTTATAAACTGTTCTTTGTTATTAATCATACCGGAGAAGAAGAATACAATTATGTGTTTTTTGAACGACTTCTTTCCACCCACAATATTTGCCGGGAAAAACTTACAGATTTGCGGCATTTGTATTCAGCATTGAAAGAATGGAAAGATAATAGAGATATATACCATTTCCTAGGCTTTTTAATATCCAATACTCAAGAATGTGATTTCTCGCAGATATATAATTTGTGGATATCCGAAAATGATAAGTTTTTGGCAAATATAAAGTCTATGATTCGCAAAAGTTTACTGGCTGAATTTCGAGACGGCAGTTACAGCTTTTCCGATTTAGGCAACGAGTGCCATCAATGGTATCTCAGTAACTTTGAAGACGATGGTAGAATGAAACTACTCATTAAAATTCTTATCCTTCAGGACGTACTGCTTTGCACCCGCTATCCTGAAGTTGGATATTTACCAGTAGACTATTTTACAAGGGAAAATGATGATGTAGAACACATCGCATGCCAAACTCCCAATGCGAAAGATACTCACGACGGGGAGCGAAGGCAGTTATACATTGCCGCCATGAAAGACTTGGCTGAGAATATTGATGATACCCAATTGTTCCAAGATATCCGTACCCTAGAAGATGATGCAACGACAGCAGAAGCTGCGATGGCTATTATCAACCGATATGGATTGAATTGTGCTGGTAATCTTGTTTTGTTAGAAAAAGGATTAAACCGCGGCTATGGCAATTCGGCCTATGAAATAAAACGGGAACAAGTTGTTGAGTCTTATTTTCAAAATGGTAAAAACCGTAAAAGATATATTCGTCCATACACCTTGAAGGTATTTCTAAGCTCCACAAATAAAGGAGGATTGGAACGATGGACATTTGAAGATATTCGTAATAATACTCATCGCCTATACAATGAAACTAAGAAATGGATTGAAGAGCTATGAATAAAGAATACAGCATAAAGAGCCTCCTGGATGAACATATCATCATCGTACCTGAAATGCAGAGAGATTATGTATGGAGCAAAACCTCTGACAACGTGTACAGGCTATTGGAAATTATAAACAGAGCGAATGGTAATAAAGTTAATATCGGATTTATCTATGCCTGTCAGCATGATGGCTTATTTTGTCTTATAGATGGGCAGCAGCGGATGACTACATTAGTGTTATTGGCATTTTATCTTTCTCTAAGGGAAAATCGAAAGAACTGGATGGCATTTCAACAATTGATTGCACCAGATAAAACACTGCGCTTCACATATCGTGTTCGTAAAACTGCGGAAGATTTCATGGAATATCTTTTTTTGTCAGAAAAATGTCTTTCCTTTAACGATATCAGAGTATTATCGGCTCAAAAATGGGACAATGATACGACAGTCGAAAACATGATAGAAGCACTCAACATTATCGACCGTTATGTTCAGATGTGTATTTTCAGCGGGAACATGGATACACTAAATTTTGATAATGTTATTCAAAATGTCATGTTCTACTATACTGACATTGAACAGACAGTTCAAGGCCGCGATATTTATATTACGATGAATAGCTGCGGACAACCATTGGCTAAACATGAACGCCTTAAACCTTATATAATAACAGGCGAAGATAGCATATCGAAAAGTATTATTTGGAACACCTGGGAAGATTGGCTTTATCGCTTGGCAAAGAATTTAAAAAGAGATAAGAGTACAGTTGATATTGCAATGAGCAATTTTTTGCGTATTGTATATGAACTAAAAACGGCCAAACCAATCACCGACTATTGGGAAACTGTTGCTGAATCGGTGTTGTCTTTCAAGGAGGTAAAACTATATTTTGAGTCATTGATAAAGCTTTATGAATTCTATCCTGATATTGTGATGGAGATATTCAACCTCTCTAAGACAAAAGACAAAAAACTGTTTTTTCGAGGTCCTAAAGCATTGCTTCAGGTGACTTACCTGAATCCGAGTGATTTATCAAAAGAATTGCAAAGGATGAATCATCTTGTGCAAATGTGTCTCAGAGGGCAAACGATGAAAGATGAAGACTTGCTTCTCTTTTTACGCAGATACAAAGATTCACATCTTGATCTGTACGCTTTTGTAGATACTTCGGCTGAGGATAGCATAGTTACCTCTTGTTTACACCAACATGAGATTCGAAAAATTCAGTTTATAAAACATGGAACAGAAAAGACTGAAGAACTTTTTCTAAAAGCTGAAAGCTTGGATTTATATTCTACCAAAGACTATTACTGCCTTTTGAATGCTTTATGGAATGAGAAATTCTCAGACGACTCATTAGAATGGTCTGAACAGAATGATGTTGAATTTAATAGACGAATAGACACATTTGAGTTCTTATTCAGAAATAAGTGGATGGAATTAAGTCGTAAGCATGAAAATGGCGTAATTGACAATGCTTTCTTAGCCCGTTATCTTCTCTCTTTGGAAAAATATGACTATTATATTCAAGACAGGGAATATCGTTTTATGGGACGTAATGACTCTTGGAGTGAAATGCTGGCAAATAAGACCTCTTGTCAGAGAATTTCTTGCATGATTGGGAAGCTATACCCTGTTGCTTTTGATCGTATGTACGCTGTCATGGAAAAACAAATAAATACAACATGGCAAACATATCCAGGCTCACATGACTCCCGATATTACATACTTAAATATCCTGATTCATTGAGAGCAAAATCCAATGGATGGAACAAGCTGTGGATAGAATATATCTGGGACAATCGAACTACATGGAAATCATATAATATTGCCATATATTCTGCGCCCAAAAACTGGAACGAGGATAATGGTACATGGATGTTTGAAAGTCTACTTGCTCATGCCTCTAAACATAGTACCAATGAATGGTCTCCAATACTTGCAAATAGGATATGTCTGAAAAATGGAAGGGATAGACATGGATGGAGAATTAATTATGAAAAGAACTTAACCAGAGAGAGAATCACAGAATATCTGCAAAAACTTGTAGACAGGTATCAGCTAATTTTATCAATTTCGCCTGCAAAAGAAGAAGACAACTTTGTTTTTGTTGATATTGTCGACAATTATGATCTGATAGACGGAGGAGCTCTCCTTCTGGAGTATTTAAATGCCTTACCTTCAGATTAGTTGTTTTGATAATTCTCTTAGTGAGAAAATTCAAATAGGGCGTGTCTAATTATGCGATTCGCCCTATTCTCTTCGTAAGCTAAAAAATAGAAGTTAACCTTTTTCAGGTTAAGACATCGTGTTTTGAAATGAAAAAAAGTTTGCCCCAATCCGAATCTTATGAGGAATCAAGAAGAAAGCTATATGTATGCGAGTGAAACTAAGAAATAATGGCCCCAGGATAGAGATATTGCCATAGAACATCTACGGCCGGGAGACTTGGTTTCAAATGAATGCTTATCTTTGGGATGTATAAGTTGGTTGCATAAAGATATCTATGATGTTCTTCCAGGCTTTATTGCTCCGTAAGGATGAAGGGCTGGTTTATGGCAACAAACAAGGGAGATGAGATAAAGAAGTCGACTGACTTCAGGTTTGTGTAGTAATAGTTAACCTTTTTAGAATAAGATAATTAACGGATTATGAAGAATTTTTTGTTATTATGTGTGTTATCGGCTGCAGGATTACTCCTGTCAGCATGCACGAGTGAGCCGAAAGAAGAACCTATTGGCTCTGTTATCGAACGTGGATTGAAGACAGCTACAGATCAAGCCTTACCTATGACCAAAGAATTGGAAAACCAGGAGGGAAAATTACCCAAGTCGATGAAAGATGGTAAGCTGGAAACCAGCGATTACAGTTGGTGGTGCAGTGGATTTTTCCCTGGAGAATTATGGTACTTGTATGAAGCGAATCCGACACCTGAATTGAAAAAGTATGCTGAGTTATATACCGCTCGGGTAGAAAAAGCAAAGACAATTACTAATAATCATGACGTTGGTTTTATGTTGAATTGCAGCTATGGTAATGGTTATCGTCTGACGGGTAACCCGAAGTATAAAGAAGTCATGATAGAAGGTGCTCATTCGCTAGCCACACGTTATAATCCGCAATTAGGATTAATGCGCTCGTGGGATTCCGATAAACAGAAGTGGCAGTATGCGGTCATCATTGACAACATGATGAACTTGGAATTCCTGATGTGGGCAGGTCGTGCAACGGGTGATAGTACCTTCACCCAAATGGCCATTTCGCATGCAGACAAGACAATGGCCAATCATTTCCGCCCGGATTATAGTAGTTATCATGTCGTATCATACGATACTTTGACAGCCCAGCCACACATCAAACAAACCCATCAGGGATATGCCGATGAATCAGCTTGGGCTCGCGGTCAGGCATGGGCATTATATGGTTACACAATGATGTACCGCGAAGCCAAGAAACAGGCTTATTTGGAACAGGCCAACCACATTGCTCAATTCTTGATGAATCATCCTAACATGCCGGCTGATAAGATTCCTTATTGGGATTTCGACTGTCCTGATATTCCTCATACAGTGCGTGATGCCTCTGCGGCTGCTATCATGGCTTCCGCCCTCATTGAATTGAGTCAGTTTAATCCCAATGATTTCGGTAAGCAATGCCTTAACTTTGCCGAACAACAGATTCGTTCGCTGACTTCTCCAGCTTATCTGGCAACACCGGGGACGAATGCAAACTTTGCCATCATGCACTGTACAGGTCATCTTCCGGGAAACAGCGAAGTGGATGTGCCTCTGAGTTATGCTGATTATTATTATGTTGAAGCTTTACTCCGTTTGCGGAATGTGTTGAATATTGGCTGATAAATGCACGAACTGCCTAAAAACAACTTAGGCTGTAACACCTGAAGAACAGTTTGTTTTCGTAAGTTGTCTCAAGAGTAAAAAACATATGAAGAAAATCAAAGAATTATCTGTAAAGAGCACTTTAATCAACAATTAAACGCCTCCTTATAGGAGACTTTCTATTAATACAATTAATCATTAAACAAGCAATCATTATGGCAGCAATCTAATATGTTTCTATTACAACCAATATTGTATGATGTTCAATTTCAATCAAGAAAGAACTTTCATATCCGTAGTTATATATAATATGGGTCGTCTTACTATCCCATCCATATTTGGATAGATCTCAGACAGATGTGTGCTCACTTCTTCCGTGAGGTCATCAAGTGAATAGTTGTGATATTGATTACTTGAAAGTTCATTAAGTATTCTATATCTTGTCATTGCGTTTTTATTTGTCAGCATATATGGTATGTTATAATGAGTTATATGTAACTTGCAATAGATCATCCATTTCCATGTATCGGGACTTATCTTGATAAAGAATAGCTGTAAATGTTTTTGGAAGAGCAGCATAACCATTACAAGCGGCCCATAACATCATAGCATATTTTTTTTCTGTATATTTTTTGTTTAACATATATCGTTCGATTTGGTCAAAGCCAAAAGGCTTCAAGAAGAATGCCATGATAGCTTGAAGAATAGGCATGCCATCTGGAATGAGGAATCCGCTGATTGCATTATGCTTATATTTCCAGTAGTTTCTCAAACATGTGATGATTTTTATTCCGTTCTCTGTTGTGGACGATACACATGTTTTATATACATTTGCTGCATTTTCTATTAATGATAAGATATATGCATCAGAGATTGGTTCTAAAGTATCCCTTTCTATTAATATTTTAAGTAATACATTGAAGAACTCTATTTCCGCTTTGTCAGCTGTGGTATCCTCTAACAGTAGTGTTCCACTTAATGTATATTTCAAAGGAGTTAAGTCAACCATATTGAGTGATTTTCCCGCATCAAACTTTTTTTGTAGGTCATTGACAATATCACTAACACGAGTGAATAAAGCACTGATTGCATTATCATACTGGCTTTTTCCAGTTGTGGAATCAATAATTCTTTTATTTATATTATTAAGTTCTGTCAGTAGAGACTTGTAGTTAACATTGTTTTCTTCAAATTCTTTTAGAGAGTCTTTCAATTTGCATTTACGTTCATACTCTGGCGTACCTTTTTTAAAATAGACTCTAGTCTTACCTTGAGATTCACCCATCAGCTTTTCTTTTTCTTTGATTTGTTGAAGTTCCTCTTTGATATTTGTTATATTGTTTGCTGAATTCAACTTGCAAATGCAACAGAATTCTGATTAATAATTTGTTTAAATTTTTCGTTTGGCGTGAGGTATCCAAGTCTTTTACGAGGTCGATTATTGAGTTTATTTTCAATCCACTTAATCTGTTTGTTGGTTACTTCACTAAAGTCCTTACCCTTTGGGATATACTGCCTGATAAGCCCGTTGGTGTTTTCATTGGCACCACGTTCCCATGAGTGGTATGGTTTGCAAAAATAGAATTTTATTTCCAATTTTTGCGCAATTTCCTCGTGCTTTGCAAACTCCTTTCCATTGTCAGCCGTAATTGTGTGTATTAAGTTTTTCACTTTCCGCAGTGCCCATACTGCAATCTTAGCTACCGGGATGGCTTCTTTTCCCGACAACTTGCGTATCCAGACCCTGCTTGTTGCTCTGTCGTTAATGGTAAGAATGGCACCTTTGTGGTTCTTACCAATAATTGTATCTATCTCTAAATCACCAAATCTCTCCTTCAGTTCCACTATCTCGGGACGCTCATCAATATCCACCCTGCCTGGGATAAATCCTCGCCCTGCATTTTTAGAACCACGTTTGGCATACCTGCGACCTTGTCTGCGAAGATATTTGTGCAGTTTGCCACCCCGCCGCTTATCCTCCCAAATCCAGCGATATATCGTTTCGTGAGATACCATCGCAATTCCCTCCAAGCGGCTCCTGCCGACAATCTGCTCCGGGCTGAATCCTTTCTTCAACAGCTTTATTATCCGTTTTCTCATTGCCGGTGTAAGCACTTCCTTGCGATGTTTTTGCTGCTTGCGCCTGTCTGCTTTTCGCTGGGCAAGCTCCATGCTATAGCTACCACTTC